>JBAQDW010000372.1:0-8020 GCA_049286445.1 Rhodoferax sp.
CGCAGCGCTTCACGCACATTGAAGAAGGGGTCAAACACCAACTCTTGCGGCACCACACCCAGGCTGCGACGTGCTTGCGCAAAGTCACGCTGTACGTCGTGTCCGAGCACACTCACCGACCCTGTGCTGGCGCGGGTCAGCCCGGCCAAAATGCTGATCATGGTGGTTTTACCGGCCCCATTGGGGCCCAACAAACCAAAGAACTCACCCTCTTCGATGTCGAGACTGACGCGGTCCAACGCGAGGAACGTCGCCCCTTTGGGCCCGCGCGGGGAAGGATAGGATTTGGAGACGGTTTGAAATGAAATAGCAGACATGTGAGCCCGCTATTTTACCGGGTCGGCTAATTCAGCAGGAAGCAGCTCATGGATACCGTACAAGGCGGCCAAGTCTGCCAGGCGCTGGGGCAAACCGCGAACAGAGAAGTGTTTTCCCAGCGCGATCACCTCGCGACGAAACTCCAACAAAACCGCCAATGCCGCCGAGTCAAATTTGGTCAGCGCCGTGGCGTCCACCACCATGTTTGAACCTGACTGGGTGCGCAAATCGTTCACGAGGCCACGCAAACAGGCCGTCGCCTCCACCTGCGTCAAGGCCTGGGGCAATACCAACATCATCCGCTCTTCTTGGCGTTGGATTTGTTCATATCGGTCAAGGTGGTGATCAGACCGTCGATGCCCTTGGCATTGATCTCTGAACGGAATTGGCTGCGGTAGGTTTCCACCAACCAAACACCCAGCACATTCAGATTGTTGATTTTCCAGCCCTCACCTGCGATTTTTTCCAGGCGGTAATCCAATTGAACCGGCTCGCCGCGACCCAAAATTTCCGTGCGCACCGTGACCGCCGTGCTGTCCGCAGCAGCGCGCAAAGGCTTGACCGAAATGGTGTTGTCTTTGACATTGATCAGCGCGCCCGCGTAGGTTTGCACCAAAAGGGCTTTGAACTCGTCTTGCAAGCGCTTGCGTTGCTCAGGCGTCGCTTGACGCCAAGCCGGGCCCACGGCAGACGCGGTCATGCCCTGGAAATTGACATAGGGCATGATTTTGGAGTCCACCAGCGCCACGATGCGCGCCACATCACCCGCCATCAGCGTTTTGTCGGCTTTGATGATGGCAAGAACCTCGGTGCTGACGCGCTGGATCAACGCGTCCGGGGCCTCGTCTGCGGCCATGGCTGGCACTGCGGTGAAGGCAAACAGGCTCAAACTGAGGGCACTCACCCAGCGGTTAACTTGGCGTCGGTTCATGGTGTTTCTTTCTTTGACGGCTCAGACGGAGCGAAATAATCTTCTTCGGGAGGGTTGCCGTCGTACACCGCACTGCGACGACGCTGGAGGTGGGCATCTCGCACAAAGGAATACTTGTCCAGCGCAATTTTTTCCAACATGTCGGTGGCTTGGAGCAAGCCTTCTCGTTGGTCCACGATTCGCACCGCCATGGTGACGTTGCGGGTGGGGACATCGGTCAAGCCCCGCACCATGTCACCTTGCGAGTTCACGGGCAGAGCAGCAGTGTCTCTGACAGTGGAGGGGCCAAGCAAGGGCAACATCAGGTACGGCCCCGCACCCACACCCCAATGGCCCAGCGTCAAACCAAAGTCTTTGGGTTGCCTTTGAATGCCCAAGTCGGAGGCCACGTCAAACAAGCCGCCGACGCCAACAACACTATTGACCATAAAGCGGCCCAAGTTGTCAGACGTCGCGGGGCCGTTGAGCTGCAAGGCGCTGTTCACAGCAGACCATGCATCCTGCAAGTTGGCAAAAAAGTTGCCAACCCCTTGGCGAATCAGGTTGGGCGTGACGTCTCGGTAGGCGGTGGCCACCGGCTTCAAAACAGCCGCATCGACCGCCTCATTGAATTGGTAAACGCTCCGATTGAACGGCTCCAGGGGGTCCTTCGGGTTCGCATTCGGACCACTGGCGCAACCCGCCATCAGCAAGACCCCCACCAGCAGAGTTGCCCTAAAACCACGCGAGTGCACCACTGACTGGCGCTGAACGGAAGATTGGGATTGAGGTTGATTCATGGTCATTTGTCTTCGTTAGGCATATTTTTGTCAGCGGTACTGCTGAACAGGAACTGGCTGATCAGGTTTTCCAGCACCACGGCCGATTGGGTGCGGGAAATCGTGTCCCCGCTGGCCAGATTGCGATCATCGGCCCCTGGCTCCAAGCCCAGGTACTGCTCGCCGAGCAGGCCACTGGTCAAGATCTTCAGCGAGCTGTCCCGGGGAAAAACATAGCGGTCTTCCAACGCCAACGTGACCCGCGCTTGGAAGGATTTGTCATCAAACACAATGCTTTCCACGCGACCCACCACCACACCGGCACTGCGCACGGCAGCTTTGGGCTTGACGCCCCCCACATTGTCAAACTTGGCCACCACCGTGTAGGTTTTCTGAAAACTCATCGTCAACAGATTCGCCGACTGAAGGGCCAGAAACAACAAGGCCGCTGCGCCCAGCAACACGAACAAACCCACCCACACATCATTTTTTGAGCGTTGCACCACACTCTCCCTTTAAATAGTAAACATGAAGGCCGTCAGGATGAAATCCAATCCCAACACGGCCAGCGACGCCATCACCACGGTGCGGGTGGTTGCACTGGCCACCCCTTCCGGCGTGGGCTGCGCATCAAATCCTTGCAACAAGGCGACAAAAGTGACGGTGAATCCAAACACCACGCTTTTCAAAACGCCATTGCCCACATCCTGCCAGACGTCAACACCACTCTGAATCTGACTCCAGAATGACCCGCCATCCACCCCAATCATCAACACGCCCACCACCCAGCCGCCAATGATGCCGGTGGCGCTGAACACTGCGGCCAGCAGCGGCATGGCCAACACGCCACCCCAAAACCGGGGAGCCAAAATGCGCTTCACCGGGTCAACGGCCATCATTTCCATGACGCTGATTTGCTCACCGGCCTTCATCAGTCCAATCTCTGCGGTGAGCGACGTGCCGGCGCGGCCTGCAAACAGCAAAGCGGTCACCACGGGACCCAATTCGCGCACCAGCGTGAGCGTGACCATGAGGCCCAAAGAGTCAGACGATCCAAACTGCTGCAGCGTGTAATAACCTTGCAAGCCAAACACAAAGCCAACAAACAAGCCAGACACCGCAATGATGGCCAGCGAGTAGTTACCGAGAAAAAAGAGCTGGTCACGAATCAAGCCGAAGCGCTTGAGGCTTGCGAAGAGCGTACCCAACAACCGGAAAAACAAACGCGCGCCATGGCCCAGGTCTGCCAATTGGTTGCGTGTGGCCCAACCCACGTCGGCCGGTTTGTACCAACTCATGTGCGCGCTCCCTTGCCAAAATCGTCTTCAACGCTCGATGCGGGGTAATGGAAACGAACCGGCCCGTCCGACAGGGCATTCACATACTGGTACACCAAAGGATCGGTGCTTTGCCTCACCTCATCCGGCGTACCTTGGGTGGCAATCTTGCCGTTGGCCAAAATAATCACGTGGTCAGCAATGGCAAAGGTTTGCTCCAGCTCATGCGAGACAAAAATACTGGTCAAGCCCATGGAATCGTTGAGTTGACGGACCAAGCGGGCCGCAATCGACAGTGAAATCGGGTCCAACCCGGAGAAAGGCTCGTCGTACATGACCAACTCGGGGTCCAGCGCAATGGCACGGGCCAAGGCAATGCGGCGGGCCATGCCACCCGACAGGTCGCTGGGCATCAGATCGCGCGCACCTCGCAAGCCCACGGCGTTGAGTTTCATCAACACGATGTCCCGGATCAGGGCGTCAGACAGGTCGGTGTGCTCGCGCAGCGGAAAGGCCACGTTATCAAACACGCTCAAATCAGCAAACAAGGCACCAAATTGAAACAACATGCCCATGCGCCGCCGAGCGGCGTACACCTGGGTCTGGTTCATGGGGGTCACGTCCTGTCCGTCAAACAAGAGCTGGCCTTTTTGGGCCCGAATTTGTCCGCCAATCAGACGCAAAATGGTCGTCTTACCCCCTCCCGACGCCCCCATGAGCGCGGTGACTTTGCCACGGGGCACGGACACGGAGATGTCGTCCAAAATCACCCGCTCCCCGTACCCAAAAGTCAGGTGGCGCAGTTCGACAAGAGAATCGACAGAAGAGGCGGTCATTGAAGCAAAGGGACTGGCGGGTGCGTGGACTGCAACCGGATCAATCCGGCGTGAGTAAAAAAAGGAAAGGCCGGGAAGTCCCCGGCCCTTGAATCATACGAGATTACCCTTGCATCGGCCTGGGGCGGGCCTTTCGGTTCAGCGAGGCAAGTCGCTCACGCCCATCAGAAATTCATCGACCGCACGCGCCGCTTGGCGACCCTCGCGAATGGCCCAGACCACCAAGCTTTGGCCCCGGCGAATATCGCCCGCTGCAAAAACCTTGGGCACATTGGTGGCGTAGCCGCCAATGAACTCCGTGCTGGCCCGGGCGTTGCCGCGGGCATCTTTGTCCACGCCAAACGCCTCCAACACGGTCGCCACCGGGTTCACAAAACCCATGGCCAGCAACACCAAATCAGCTTTCAGCACTTGTTCGCTGCCGGCAATTTCGACCATCTTGCCGTCTTGCCACTCGACTCGAACCGTCTTCAAGCCCGTGACTTTGCCCTTTTCACCGACGAACGCTTTGGTGGAGATGGCAAATTCACGCGTGCACCCTTCGTCATGGCTGGAACTGGTGCGAAGCTTTAACGGCCAGTAAGGCCAGGTCAGGGGGCGGTTTTCTTCAATCGGGGGCTCAGGCATCACCTCAAACTGGGTGATGCCCAGCGCGCCGTGGCGGTTGCTGGTGCCCACGCAATCAGAACCGGTGTCGCCACCGCCAATGACAATGACATGCTTGCCATCGGCCCGCAGCTGGCCTTTCACTTTGTCACCGGCATTGACTTTGTTTTGCTGAGGCAAAAATTCCATCGCAAAGTGAATGCCAGCCAGATCTCGTCCCGGCACGGCCAAGTCGCGCGACTGTTCAGAGCCACCGGTCAGCAACACCGCGTCGAAGTCTTTTTGCAGCTGAGCCGCAGACACGGTTTCCTTGGCCCAGTTGGTGACCTTGGACTCTTTCGGCATCTCGCCCACGAGTACGCCGGTGCGAATCGTGACCCCTTCAGCCTGCAACTGCTCCACGCGACGGTCAATGTGTGACTTTTCCATCTTGAAGTCAGGAATACCGTAACGCAACAAGCCACCCACCCGGTCGTTCTTCTCGAACAGCGTGACGTCATGGCCCACCCGCGCCAGCTGCTGGGCCGCCGCCATGCCAGCCGGCCCCGAGCCCACCACGGCCACGCGTTTTCTGGTCTTGAGTTTGGCGGGTCGTGCCGTCACCCAGCCTTCAGACCAGGCGCGGTCAATGATGGCGTGCTCGATGGACTTGATGCCCACCGCATCATCATTCACGTTCAAAGTACAGGCCGCCTCGCACGGTGCGGGGCAAATGCGGCCCGTGAACTCGGGGAAATTGTTGGTGCTGTGCAGCACGTCAATGGCGTTTTTCCAGTCGCCCTGAAACACCAGGTCGTTAAAGTCCGGAATGATGTTGTTCACCGGGCAGCCGCTGTTGCAAAACGGCGTGCCGCAGTCCATGCAACGCGCTGCCTGCACCTTGGCCTGTGCGTCGTCCAAGCCGACCACAAACTCTTTGTAGTTCTTCAAGCGTTCGGTGACAGGCTTGTAGCCCTCTTCCAAGCGCTCAAATTCCATGAAACCCGTGACTTTTCCCATGATGGTTGTCCTATTGTGTTGGAGTCAGTCCGCCTTACTTGGCCGGAATTGCTTCTTTTTTTGTAGCTGCTTGCGCACGGTGGGTAAGGGCTAGAGCCTCTTTTTGTGCATGAAGTTCGCCCAGTGCCCGCTTGTACTCGTTGGGGAACACTTTGACAAACTTCAGGCGTGCCGTGTCCCAGTGGTCCAACAGTTCGCGGGCCCGCTTGCTTCCGGTCCAGCGGTTGTGGTCCTGCAGCAACGTTTTGAGCTGCGCTTCATCACTTTGGCCGCGGTGCCACAGGCTGGGGTCTAGCACCGTGGCTTGCTCAGCTTGCGTCAAGACCTTGTCCAACGACACCATAGCGGTGTTGCACCGCGTGGCGAACTGGCCATCTTCGTCATACACATAGGCCACGCCGCCGCTCATGCCCGCCGCAAAATTGCGCCCGGTCTTGCCCAGCACCGCTACCGTACCACCGGTCATGTATTCGCACCCGTGGTCACCTGTGCCTTCAATCACCGCCGTCGCGCCTGACAAACGGACCGCAAAACGCTCCCCGCCCACGCCGCTAAAGAACGCTTCGCCACTGGTGGCGCCAAACATCACGGTATTGCCCACAATGGTGTTGCGCACGGACTCACCCCGGAAGTCGATGCTGGGGCGAACAATGACGCGGCCGCCGCTCAGGCCTTTGCCGGTGTAGTCATTGGCGTCGCCAATCAAATACAGCGTGATGCCGTTGGTCAAGAACGCGCCAAAAGACTGGCCGCCCGTGCCTTCGAGCTGGATGCGGATGCTGTCGTCTGGCAAGCCTTGCGGATGCCTACGGGTCACCGCACCTGACAGCATGGCGCCCACTGAGCGGTTCACGTTGCGCGCCACTTCGATGAATTTCACCCGCTCGCCGCGCTCAATGGCGGGCTGCGATTTGGCGATCAGGATGTTGTCCAAAGCATTTTCCAAACCGTGCGCTTGCGTTTCTGTCTGGAAGCGCGGCACATCGGCCGGAACGATGGGCATCGCAAACACACGGCTGAAATCCAGGCCGCTGGCTTTCCAGTGGGCAATGCCTTGGCGCGTGTCCAACAGATCAGGGCGGCCAATCAGGTCGTCAAACTTGGCGATGCCCAGTTGCGCCATGATGTGACGCACTTCCTCGGCAATAAAGAAGAAGTAATTCACCACATGCTCAGGCTTGCCCGAGAACTTGCGACGCAAGGTGGGGTCTTGCGTGGCCACACCGACGGGGCAGGTGTTCAGGTGGCATTTGCGCATCATGATGCAACCCTCTACCACCAGGGGGGCCGTGGCAAAACCAAACTCATCTGCACCGAGCAAAGCGCCAATCACCACGTCGCGGCCGGTTTTCATCTGGCCATCGGCCTGCACGCGAATGCGGCTGCGCAGGCGGTTGAGCACCAGCGTTTGCTGGGTTTCGGCCAATCCGATTTCCCACGGGCTACCCGCATGCTTGATGGACGACCAGGGCGAGGCACCCGTGCCGCCGTCGTGCCCGGCAATCACGACGTGATCGGCCTTGCACTTGGCCACGCCTGCGGCAATGGTGCCGACGCCAATTTCAGACACCAGCTTGACGCTGACGTCGGCGTGCGGCGCGACGTTTTTCAAGTCGTGAATCAGTTGCGCCAAATCTTCAATGGAGTAAATATCATGGTGCGGCGGCGGCGAGATCAGCCCCACCCCCGGCACCGAGTGACGCAAACGACCGATGTACTCGGACACTTTGCCGCCCGGCAACTGGCCACCCTCGCCCGGCTTGGCACCTTGGGCCATCTTGATCTGAATCTGGTCCGCGCTGGTCAAATACTCAGCGGTCACCCCAAAGCGGCCGGAGGCGACCTGTTTAATGCGCGAACGCAAGCTGTCGCCATCCAGCAAAGGCATATCGACTTCGACGACGTCGTTACCGATCACGCTCTTCAGGGAGTCGCCCTGCTTGATGGGGATGCCTTTGAGCTCATTGCGGTAGCGTGCGGGGTCTTCACCGCCCTCACCGGTGTTGCTTTTGCCGCCAATGCGGTTCATGGCCACGGCCAACGTGGCGTGGGCTTCGGTGGAGATGGAGCCCAGGGACATCGCGCCCGTGGCAAACCGCTTCACGATCTCTTTGGCAGACTCGACTTGATCCAGAGGAATGGCTTTGGACGGGTCAATCTTGAACTCAAACAAACCGCGCAACGTCATGTGGCGCTTGCTTTGGTCGTTGATCAACTCGGCGTACTCTTTGTAAGTGGTCCAGTTGTTGGCACGGGTGCTGTGCTGCAACTTGGCAATGGCGTCGGGCGACCACA
>JBAQDW010000373.1:0-5258 GCA_049286445.1 Rhodoferax sp.
CCGGTGAAAACGCTGGCAATGCTGGCGCCCGTTTTGCGCAGTCCGGCTTTAAGTTTGCTCAGCCACGTTTGGCGCTCAACTGAACTCACCGGGGCTGCTGCAGCCGTCGGTAACGTGAGGGTGGACGGCACGGGCGGCGAACTGCCAGGGGGGAGCGCGGTAGCGGAAGGGGCCCGTTCAAGCGGCTGCGCAGGGCTCGCCTTTAGGGGGGGGGCGGGCGTGGCAACCGGTGGGGTTACCTCAGTCGGCGCGGTGGGGGGCGTCGGGGGTGGGGGCTTTTTTTTGAAAAAACTGAACATTGGGTGTGTTTTTAGAATCACACCATTCTATGAAACCAGCACGCCACTCCTTATTGTCTTCTTTACCCGTGATTTTTGGCCTGTGGCTTACCCCCGCAGCGCAGGCCCAAACGCCGCTTGCGGTGCAACAGTTCACGCTCTCCAACGGATTCACACTCATCGTCAAGCCCGACCGACGGGCCCCCACCGCCGTGCACATGGTGTGGTTGCGGGTGGGTTCCATGGACGAGGTGGACGGCACCTCGGGCGTGGCGCATGTGTTGGAGCACATGTTGTTCAAGGGCACCACCACATTGAAGCCCGGTGAGTTTTCACGGCGGGTGGCCGCACTGGGCGGGCGGGAAAACGCGTTCACCGGCCAAGACTACACCGGCTATTACCAACAAATTCCCGCCAACAAGTTGCAAGATGTGATGCAGTTGGAGGCCGACCGGTTTGCCAACAACACCTGGAGCGACGAGGAGTTTTGCAAAGAATTGGAGGTGGTCAAAGAAGAGCGCCGCCTGCGCACCGAAGACAACCCCCAAGCGCTGATGAACGAGGCGCTGCATGCGACCGTTTTTGTGGCGTCGCCCTACCGACGTCCCATTGTGGGTTGGATGAGCGACTTGGAAGCCATGACCCCCGATGACGCCCGCGCTTTTTACCAACGCTGGTATGTGCCCGCCAATGCCGTCATTGTGGTCGCCGGCGACGTGGAGGTGGCGCAGGTGCGCCAGTGGGCCGAAAAGTACTACGGCAGCGTCCCGGCCCGGGCCGTGCCGACGCGAAAACCGCGCACTGAGCCCGAACAAGTGGGCATTCGGCGCTTGGCGTTCAAGGCACCCGCTGAGCAAGCGGCATTGACGATGGCGTTCAAAGTGCCGGGCGTGCAAACGCTGGCCGATCCCGCTGCCGAATTGCCGCCCGGCGATGCCGATGCGTTGGCGCTGACGGTGCTGGCTGCGGTGTTGGACGGCTACAGTGGCGCGCGGCTTGAGCGTGCCTTGGTGCAGGGGGAGGGTCGCGTGGCCGACCGGGCTGGGGCATACAACGGCCTGTGGGGTCGGGGGCCGCAGCTTTTTGTGTTGACTGGTGTACCCGCCAAGGGCCAAACCGCAGCGCAGGTGGAGCAAGCCTTGCGAGCGCAGGTGACGCGCATTGCCAAAGAGGGCGTTTCTGAGGCGGAACTGGCGCGGGTCAAAACCCAGTGGGTGGCCAGTGAAATTTACAAATTGGATTCTGTCTTCAACCAAGCTCGCGAGCTGGGCAGTCAGTGGGTGCAGGGTTTGCCGTTGGACGCAGGAGAGCGCTTGGTGACGCGCTTGAGGGCGGTAACGGGCGCGCAAGTGCAGTCGGTGGCCGCCCGGTATTTTGGTGACGACCAGTTGACTGTGGCCGAGTTGCTGCCGCAAGCCTTGGGCGCCCCACGTGCGCCCAGGCCGCCTGCCACCGGCTCACGTCACTGAAAAGGGAGTCACCATGAACACTATTAAAAAGATAGCTGCTTGCGCAGGTTCTACATGGGCTATGGCCTTATTTCTTTCACAAAATGTCTGGGCGGGTATTCCCATTCAGCATTGGGTTCAGCCCAGTGGTGCCAAGGTGTTTTTGGTAGAAAGCCCGGCCATCCCCATGGTCGATGTTCAGTTGGACTTTGATGCCGGCAGTCGGCGCGACCCGCCCGAACAGTCGGGGCTGGCCAGCGCCGTGTCGTCAATGAGCGACAAAGGCGTCTTGGCCCAAAAGGGACACGCAGCGCTGGATGAAAACGCTTTGAGCGAAGCGTGGGCTGATTTGGGCGCAGGCTTTGGTGCCACTGCCACACAAGATCGCCTGAGTTTCTCGCTGCGTTCCTTGACCTACCCTGACTTGCTGCCACAGGCCGTGCAGCTGGCAGCCCGCCAACTGGGTGCGCCCGCCTTTCCCGACGCGATTTGGCAGCGCGAGCGTGAGCGGTGGCGTGCCGCCATCCGCCAGGCCAACACCCGCCCCGCCACGCTGGCGCAGCAGGCCTTTTCATCGGCGGTGTATGGTGCCCACCCGTATGGCGTGGACACCACCGAGGCCACCCTGGCCCGCATCAGCACGCCCGACATGCGCCAACGCTACGCACAGTGGGTGCGTGCCTGCCGGGCGCAGGCCACTGTGGTGGGCGCGGTGAACCGGGCACAGGCCGACAGGCTGGTCACAGAACTGCTCGCGAACCTGCCGGCATCGGACTGCCCGGTGCTGCCACCGGTGGCTGAAGTCGCACCGCTTGCCAAGGCCGTCGAGCAGCGCATCGCGTTTGACTCGGCCCAGGCGCATGTGCTGATGGGGCAACCCGGTATTCGCCGAGACGATCCCGATTACTTTGCCCTGACGGTGGGAAATTACATTTTGGGTGGAGGCGGTTTTGTGTCGCGCCTGACCCATGAGGTGCGCGAAAAAAGGGGCCTCACCTACAGCGTGTACAGTTATTTTTCACCCGCACGGCACGCCGGTGCGTTCACGGTGGGCTTGCAAACCCGGCCTGACCAAGCCGCGCAAGCGGTGCAGGTGACCAAAGAGGTGGTGGCGCAGTTTGTGGCCGACGGACCGACTGAGGCGGAGCTGAAGGCGGCTAAAGACAATCTGATCGGCGGCTTTGCACTGCGCATTGACAGCAACCGCAAGCTGTTGGACAACGTCGCCAGCATCGCTTGGAATGACCTGCCGCTGGACTACCTCGACACGTGGACGCAAGCCGTGGCCCAAGTTGGCGTGGCAGATATCAAACGCGCCTTTGCCCGCCACCTGCAGCCGGATCGCATGGTGACCGTCGTGTTGGGGGCGACGCAGGCGCCACGCTAGTCTTCGGTAAGCTATGGGGATGAAGCAAAAGAAATCAGAATTACCGCGCAAACCCCGCGCGCCACGTCACGCCACCCCCTTGGCCAACGAAATTCGCATCATTGGGGGGCAGTGGAAACGCACCAAGCTCGCAGTCGCCGACCGCCCGGGTCTGCGACCCACCCCTGATCGGGTGCGGGAGACCTTGTTCAACTGGCTGGGCCAAGACCTCACGGGCTGGCGTTGTATTGATGTGTTTGCCGGTACCGGTGTTTTGGGGTTTGAGGCCGCGTCGCGTGGTGCCAAAGAAGTGCACTTGGTGGAGCTGGACACGGCCTTGGTCGCGCAGCTCAAACGGACCCAAATCCAGCTAAAAGCGAACGCGACCCAAGTGGTGCGAGGGGACGGCGTTGTGACCCTCAAACAAATGGACCCTGCCAGCATGGATGTGATTTTTATTGATCCTCCGTTTGACTCGGTCTTGTTTGAACCGGCCTTGGCAGCGGCGGGTCGCGTGGTGGCCCCCGAAGGCTTTATTTACCTCGAAGCGCCCGTGTTATGGTCCGATGACAAGCTGAAAGTCATGGGCTTGATGGTGCATCGTCACCTGAAAGCAGGGGCGGTTCACGCCCATGTTCTCAAAAGAGCAGTCACTTTGCCTTTGACTGCCTCGCTCTAACTCCACCCACTCAACTGCCATTTCAACCATGCCAAACCACATCATCGCCGTCTATCCGGGTACTTTTGACCCCATGACCTTGGGCCATGAAGATGTGGTGCGTCGCGCCACTCAGTTGTTTGGCCATGTCATTGTGGCCGTGGCTGCAGGGCATCATAAAAAAGCCATGTTCTCGTTGGCCGAGCGCCTGGAGATGGTGAGTGAGTCGGTCCAACACTACCCTCAGGTGGAGGTGGCCAGCTTCTCCGGGCTGTTGCGTGACTTTGTCCTGTCGCGCGGTGGCAAAGCCATGGTCCGTGGCTTGCGTGCTGTGACTGACTTCGATTATGAATTCCAGTTGGCCGGCATGAACCGAACCCTGATGCCAGACGTTGAGACGGTGTTCTTAACGCCCAGTGACAAGTACCAATTTATTTCCAGCACCTTTGTGCGTGAAATTGCCACCCTAGGAGGTGAGGTTGACAAATTTGTGTCGCCCGCCGTCAATTCACGCTTGCTTGAGAAGGTGTCGCAACGCCAGATCGGATGACAAGAAGTGACCTTTTTCCCTTTTTTCCCTTGTCGCCATGAAAGGGGTTGACCCCGGTCATTTCGAGTGTTCGATTGCTGCGTTACCTTGAACTCAAACCCTTATTTCCCCTCGGAGAAAAAAATGAAACTACTGTTACCTGTTGATGGCTCAGACGTGTCGCTGGAGGCGGTCCGTGTCGCCATTCGTTTGGCCAAAGACGGACTGAACACCAGCGTTGTGTTGGCCAACGTGCAAGAGGCGGCCACCCTGTACGAGTTGGTCGTGGCGCATGACCCGGCCGTGATTGAGCAGGTGAGTGCCGCCGCTGGCGCGCACACCTTGAAAGCGGCGCAAGCTTTACTGAATTTGGCTGGTATCGCCTACGAGACCGAAGTCGCGTCAGGTGACCCAGCCCACACCATCGTCGATATTTTGGAGCGCTACGGCTGCGATATGGTGGTCATGGGTGCCAGTGGAATGAGTCCCCTGCGAGGCGCCTTGTTGGGTTCTGTCTCCAATGAAGTGCTGCACAGCGCCAACGTGCCCGTGATGATTGTCAAACTGAGCGATGTGCTGGATGAAGAGGCTGTTATTGAAGGCTGAAGCGGCCGGTACGGGATGCCATGGCCGCCATGTAACCCCCTGATGAAAACCGGGGTTTTAGAGACAGCGTCTTGGTGCATTGATAATGTGGCCCATGACATTTCGTACCCACCTATTTGACACTGGCACGAGGGGCACCCCATGGCACTGATCATCACAGAGGAGTGCATCAACTGTGATGTATGTGAGCCCGAATGCCCTAACGAGGCGATTTACCTAGGCCAGGAAATCTACGAAATTGACCCGAGCAAATGCACCGAATGTGTGGGTCATTTTGACGAGCCTCAGTGTGTGCAGGTGTGCCCCGTGGCCTGCATTCCTGTCAACCCAAACCACATTGAAGACCAGGAAACACTGTGGCAAAAATTTCGCC
>JBAQDW010000374.1:0-2328 GCA_049286445.1 Rhodoferax sp.
ACCAGCGGGCAAAGCAACGGACCTTGGCTATCATTGCGCCACATCGTGGAGGTCACTGTTTTGCACAATTTTTCATCTCGTTTTACCCGCCTGCTTGGGGCTGTGGTGTTGGCTTTCTCTTTGGCTGCGTGTGGTGGAGGTGGCGATCAGGGCGTTGACAACGCCAACAATGCGGGCAACAACAGTGGCGGTGGGGAAACCACGCCGGTGCAGCCAGTCGAGCCGACAGGCCAAGGCGCACTTAAAGCGTCCACCCTGCTCGGCACCATTTCACCGACTGACATCAGCGCGGCTTTGGCAACCAACGACGCCCTCATTCCAGGTCTTGCGCCCCGCTACGCGGTGACCTCCTACCGTTTGGAATACACCACCATCGGTGCTGACGGGCAGTTGGTACGCGCGTCGGGCCTCGTCAGCGTGCCCATCAAGGCTGCAGGCACGACCAGTCCGGTGTTGTCGTACCAACATGGCACCATCTTTCGCGATGCCGAAGCCCCCAGCAATAACGCGGTTGCCTCTGAAGCCACTGTGGCCATGGCCTCGCTGGGTTACATCGTGCTGGCATCCGACTACGTTGGCTATGGCGTCAGCAAAGGCACACCACACCCTTACCTGATGTCCGCACCAACGGCGGCCTCTGTGATTGACTTCTTGACTGCGGCCAAAACTTGGCGCACCCAACAGGGTGTGGCCGACAACGAGCAGTTGTTTATGACGGGCTACTCAGAGGGGGGCTACGCCACCATGGCTGCACACCGCGCCATGCAAACACAAAACTCGGTCCATTTAAAACAGTTGCGTGCCGTGGTGCCGGGCGCTGGACCTTACAACGTGCAAGTCACACTGGACAGTCTGATTGACCTGGTGCGACAAGAAAACCGTCTGCTGGGTGGGTTGATCAGCCCCGGGTTCTTGCGCTATATGGGTGCAACCACGCAACGTGAAGTGCGCCGCGCCCTGCTCCGGGAGCTAACGCCCGACGGTGCCGACGCCGTCATTGATGGCAAGTTCTTGGATAACTTTTTGGCGGATGATATTGACGCGATTGCCCGCGTCAGCAATGTCCACGACTGGCGCCCGCAACTGCCCGTTACGCTCTACCACGGCCGCGATGACCGCACCGTGCCGTACACCAGCTCAACGAGCACCTTGGCCGCCATGCAGGCGCAAGGCGCGGGTGACCAAGTGAGCCTAACCGACTGCCCAGCGAAGCCGTCCAGCCACATCGGTTGCGTCCCCTCATTTTTGAGCTTCATGCTCAGCACACTCGCACCGATCGCGCAAAACTTGTAACTTGGCGAAGGTTGGTCTCATGCGCTGCGAGTAAAGAGGCCCCTCCACGTCTGCGTCAGCTTGAGTTATCGCAAAGTAAGCGCCGAGTGCGCCCTCAACATGAATGGCACTTACTAATTCGTTAGGCGTGCGGTTTCAGCAACCCCATGCGTTCATGGATTAGGGGTGTTTTAGGCCTGTATCTATTGCTGCACCTGCGTAAGCAGCTATCAACGATGTAGCAGTTTTTGCGCTGTAACCCCCACGCTCACCCCCCAACCCCTCTCCCGCCCCGCAGGGCGGGAGAGGGGGACAATAGTCCTATGGGGCCCGTGTTGGAAGTGGATGAGTTCACCGTGAGCTCAGGAGTCCTCGCTTCCACCTTGTTGATTCGGCACTTGAATTTGAAGCGCTTGAGAAGTCTGGTAACGGCATGCAACCGATTGGCCGGGGGCGACCTTTCAACGACCATCACGCATCAAAGTCACGGGATAGTGGGTGCCATGGAGTTGGCGCTCGATCAACTGTCCGTCATTCTGCGCACCATTTCTGCAGACACGCGCTCGGACATTCAGGACCTTCGCGGCTCGATTCAGGAAATTGCAACCCGCAATCACGAGCTTTCCGAACGCACGGAAAACCAGGCCAGCAGCTTGGTTGAGACCGCCGCTGCGGCCGAAGAGATCAACGGCACGGCGCAGCACGCCGCGGCCTCGGATACGCGGCAAACCCAAGTCGTCCATGCGGGAACCACTTTGAGCCTGCTGCGCCTGCAAGCGACCGATCCCACGCTGGCCGAACAGGACACGATGGCCTTATTCCATTTTCAGATCGATAGGAGCTTAGGCGCGAAGCCCCAGACAGTGCAGACGCACGGCAAGGCGAAGCAACAACAGATCCTATTGATATGGCGTTGGAATTACGCCGTGACAACACGACCTCCAGCGCAGAGCAAGGCTTTGCCTTTAAGTCAGCGATTGCAGCACATGGCAAGTGGAAAGTGACCCTGCGCAATGCCGCACTCAAAGGCGAGACCCTCGACGCAGACAGCCTCTC
>JBAQDW010000375.1:0-2896 GCA_049286445.1 Rhodoferax sp.
TGAGTCGCGTCAATCAACAACAAGACCACATTGCTGGATTCAATGGCCTGCAGAGTTTTGACAACAGAAAATTTTTCAATAGCCTCAAAAACTTTGCCTCTCCGACGCAAGCCTGCGGTGTCGACCAACTCAAACTTCTGACCGTTGCGCTCAAAGGGCACTGAGATGGCATCACGAGTGGTTCCCGGCATATCAAAGGCCACCAATCGCTCTTCCCCAAGCCACGTATTGATTAAGGTGGATTTACCCACATTCGGGCGACCGGCCACCGCAAGCTTGATCACTCCCGGATCGATCTGCTCCTCACCTTCGTCAAACTCGGGCAGCTGAAGGGAGTTCAGTGCCAATTCCAACAAGATGTGTATGCCTTGACCGTGCGCTGCTGAAATGGGATGAACATCACCCAGCCCCAATTCATAAAACTCGACCAACTGCCCACTCGCGACCAAACCTTCAGACTTGTTGGCGGTCAAGATACAAGGCTTGCCGAGCTTACGGAGGTATTTCGCAATTTCATGGTCTTGCGCAGAAAGCCCTTCACGGGCGTCCACGACAAATATAACCACGTCGGCCTCAGCTACAGCTTGTGTCGTCTGCTTCGCCATCTCTTTAAAAATACCGCTGGCCGCATCAGGCTCAAATCCACCGGTATCAATGGCAATGAACTCACGCTTTCCAAGCTTAGCGTTTCCGTAATGTCGATCTCGGGTTAAGCCAGCGTAATCCGCAACAATGGCATCTCTCGATTTTGTCAATCGGTTGAAGAGCGTTGATTTACCCACATTAGGGCGACCCACAAGAGCCAAAACAGGTTTCATAATCAATAGAAGGCCAAAAACTACTCAGGCTGAAAGCCATAAATGCCGCCATTGCGGGTGACGACAACCAAAGTGCCGGAGGCCAACACGGGCGCAACCGTGATGGGAGATCCGTCCGTCGGCATGTGTGCGAGTGCAGACCCATCTTCTCGGGAGAGCCAATGGACCATGCCTGCATCATCACCTACAACAATAGATCGGCCCAGCACCAATGGAGCGGTCAGGCGACGAAATCTCAGACGTTCGGTCGCCCAAACACGCGCGCCATCAACACGTGACCAAGCAACTAATTCACCGTTGCCTTCAACCCCGTAGATACGCTGCTCATCACCATCCAACCCAACCGACCCGAAAGCCGCTTTTGTCCATAGCAAGCGTCCACGTGCGGCATCAACGCATCCCAGCGCGGATTGAAAAGACCGAACGCACACCACATCACCACCCCGACTGACTTTACCCACCAAATCGACCAATCTTTCAATCTCGTTGGTGCCTCGAGGTGTCGAAATAGCGGCGTCCCAGAGCACTGTGCCATTGGATGGATTCAGCCCGACCAATTTACCTGACAGACCGACCACCAAGGTATTCCCCACGGCGAGCAATACCCCCGATTCACGCAGGACCAGCGAATCGCCTGCGCGTTGTTGACTCCAAAGTTTCTGGCCTGTTCGCGCGTCAAATGCAAGCACTGAACGATCAGCAGCAAGCAAAAAAACACGACCACCGGCTACCAAAGGCGCGGTGAAACCCTGCGCTGCGATGGTCTGGCGCCATCGTTCGTCGCTTTTTTCAAACACCACCAGTTCATTCTCGACGGTTAGCACCGCAGCCAAATGACCGTCACCGCCTATCCCTGCTGAAATGGGAGCACCTACATTGGCACTCCATAACGTGGCACCCGTCTTGGCATTCAGTGACTTCAGTCCTCCGCTGGAGCTGGCCACTGCTACAGAATCACCGTTGACATTGAGCGCAAGTGGAAATTGAATGGGTTCCAGTTTGGCATTCCACGCCGCCCTTATCCCGATTAAACCGGCGCTAGGAGCCAAATCAACAGGTTTGGGAGTGTCACGACCATTGGCACAACCAACAACGACTGCCAATACCGCTGACAGAAGCGCTGTGCGACACGCCGCTAAAAAAAATGCATTCATGGTGAGGTCACTCCTTATTGTGCAGGAGTGTCGGCCAATGGGTTGACACCCAGAGAATTGAGCTTCACCTCTATCAGACGCCGGTATTCGGCTCGATCATCTGATAACTTATAGGCTTCGTTGTAGGCTGACACTGCCTCGGCATTTTTCCCTTGCAGCACAAAAATATCGCCTTTTCGATCGAGCGCCAAGGCTTGGAACCCGGCAGCAAATGACGAGTCAAGTAACTTAATCGCTTCGGCAAAGGCTTTTTCTTCTGCAAGTACACCCGACAGGCGCAACTTGGCAATCGATTGGTAGCCCTCATCGGTCGATTTTTCAACAACCCACAATAGGGCAGCCTTGGCTGCCGCAATGTTGCCCGTGTCGTAATAGTACTTAGCAACCTGCAACCCCGCCTGTTGCGCATAAACCGTACCGTCAAATTCTTTCTTGATATCGGCAAAAACACGTTCAACTTTGGAGTCATCACGAGACTTTAGGCTCCGATCTACCTCCTCAAATAGAGCTGCGGCCTGTACCGCTTTCCCTCTTTGCCAATACTGATAGAAATTCCAGCTTGCAAACGCTGAAAGGACGGCGATCAAGAACCATGTAATCGCAGTTCCATATTGCTTCCAGAAATGCTTCAGTTGATCTAATTGTTCTTGTTCTTCAAGATCTAAAGGTGTCGCCATAATTTTCTCAGTTAAGCAGGTGATTGTAGGGTGGGCGCCCATTCAGAGATGGAGTCAAGGGATCGAGTCACTTGAGCCGAGGTGCCGTCTCTTAACGATTTAATCGTCACCGTGTTGGAGGCGACTTCCTCTTCGCCAAAAATCAAGGCAAACTGCGCCCGGCTTGAGTCTGCGCGCTTGAACTGCGATTTCATGCTGGCCATAACGCCATCTGAACTTGTGTGCATTTGAACACTCACACCCGCAC
>JBAQDW010000376.1:0-25439 GCA_049286445.1 Rhodoferax sp.
TGAGCGTGGGACGACACTGACGCTGCCTGCGTTCACTTTGAAGGTTGGCAGAGCACTGGGAACGCCACACCTTTAAAAACGCGGCCACATACGGCTGTTAAAGGCCAGTTTGAAAGTTGGCCGTCCACGGTGAACTCAACCACTTCCAACATGCGGCTACATAGGGCTGTTGGCCCCCCTTTCTCGCCCGGCGGGGCGAGAGAGGGGTTGGGGGTGAGGGTGGGGGTTGCGGCGCAAGAATTGCTGCATTTTAGATAGCTGCTTACGCAAGCGCAGCAAGGGGTACAGCCCTAAAACACCGCTCACCCTGAACGCATGGGGTCGTTGACACCGCACGCTTGACGCTTGGGTAAGTGCCATTCCCTTTAACCGACATGGTTCATGGGGCGCGCCTTGGGTGCTGCGCGGGGAGTGGCGGTGCATGTGGGGGCACTTTGGCCTCTTTTCGTTGCCCATAGCCCCGTTAGGGACGCCTCAGTCGCGTCAAAAGGGGCTCCCAAATTCGCTGGCCATTCCCTCGCGCCCTGATGGGCATTGTTGGGCCAAGGCCCGCCCCGCTGACGCTTGAAGGCGTGACAGCGGGCAGGGTCAAGCGCTTATTTGAGTGGAGGTAACTTGGACGCAGCTTCCCACACCACGTGCGAGTAGGCGGCCTTGCCCGGGTCTTTCTTGATCACCGGTGAGCTGCCCGCCGCGAGCAACACTTTGACGGTGCGCTCATAGGCTTCAGGCTCCAGGTAGCCCATTTTGGGCGTGCTGGCGTTGGTGATCAGCTTGGCGACGTTTTCCATTTGGCGTTTTTGCACCTTCTCGCTGGCGCTGCCTGACATGTCGTTGGAGACCACGATTTTTCCCGCTTCGCCGGGGTTTTTCACCGCTTCATTCCAGCCTCTGAAAGTGGCCCTCAAAAACTTGGCCATGCGCGCGACGAAGGCGGGATCTTTGAGTTTGCTTTCCAACACGTACAAACCATCCTCAAGGGAGGCGACCCCTTCTTTCTCATAGAAGAAGGTGACCAAATCGCTCTCTTTGACGCCCGCATCCACCAACTGCCAGTACTCGTTGTAGATCATGGTGGAGATACACGCTGCTTGGTTTTGCAAGAGCGGGTCCACGTTGAAGCCCTGCTTCATGATCTTGATGTCTTTCTCGGTGTTGTAGCCGAGCTTGGTCATCCAGTTCAAGAAGGGGTACTCGTTGCCACCGTACCAAACGCCCAAGGTTTTGCCTTTGAGGTCTTTGGGCGAGGTGACGCCGCTGGATTTTTTGCAGGTCAGCATCAAGCCGGACTGGTTGTACACCTGCGCAATATTCACCAGCGGCACACCGGCTTCGCGCGCGGCCAATGCGTCGGGCATCCAGTTCACCACCACGTCGGCCTGGTTGCCAGCAATGACCTGCACCGGGGAAATATCGGGGCCACCGGGTTTGATGGTGACGTCCAGCCCTTCGTCCTTGTAATAGCCCTTGGCCTGTGCCACGTAGTAGCCCGCAAACTGCGCCTGCGGCAGCCACTTGAGCTGCACCGTGACTTTGTCGGCGGCACTGGCCACGCCGCTGGCAGCAACGCCACACACCGCCAGCACGGCGCTCAGCAGGCTGTTGGTGATCTTCGAAGAACGAATCATAGAAAGCTCCTTGGGTTAAGAAAAGAAACAGTCAGTACGGCGCACTGACCAGACGACAAAAACCAGGTCATGCATCACGCACCGAGGGGTGCCAGAAGGCCGCCCGACGCTCCAGCTTGACCAGCACAACATAAAGAACAGAACCGGTGATGGCTGACACCACAATCGCACCCCACACCAATGACATGTTCATGCGCGACGCCTCCGTCGAAATACGAAAACCCAAGCCTGTGGTGGGGGAGCCAAAAAACTCCGCCACGATGGCCCCGATCAAAGCCAGCGTGGCGTTAATTTTGAGCGCGCTGAACATAAAGGGCAAGGCCGAGGGCAGGCGCAGCGCCAGCAAGGTGCGGGTGTAGCTGGCCGCGTAGCTGTACATGAGTTCGCGCTCCAGTTTGCCGGATGCTTTCAACCCTGCCAGAGTGGAGACCAACATGGGGAAGAAGGTCATCAATACCACCACGGCCGCTTTGGACGGCCACTCAAAACCAAACCACATGACCGCAATGGGTGCCACCGCCACCAAGGGAATGGTGCTGGTGAGTGAGGCCAGGGGCAGCAAGCCGCGCTGCAAAAAAGGCAGGCGGTCAATGGCCACAGCCACCGCAAACCCCAAGCCAGAGCCCAAGACCCAGCCCACCAACACGGCCTTGAGCACGGTTTGCACAAAGTCGCCCCACAACAGCGCGCCGTTGTCCACCATGGACAGCACGATGGTGCTGGGTGGGGGCAGCAGCACCCGAGGCACGTCAAAGGCCATCACCAGCAATTGCCAGAAATAGACAATCCACAGGCCAAACAAGGTGGCCGTGAGCGTGCCGTAAATGCGGTCGCCATCGAGCGCGGCAACATAGCGAACCGATTGCACCGCCCACACGGCCAGCCCCACGGTGAGGAACCAGAATGCGGTTGAAAGGGGCGCTTCGCCCTGGGCGACGCACCACGCCATCAACACCGCGGCAATGAGGCCACCGGCCAGCGCGAAGCCTGCCGTATACCGAGGGGACCGCATCATGCTTGCCTCCAGTGGCGCATGGCCAAGCGTTCCACACCGGCAACCACGGTGGTTAAGGTCAACCCCAGCAGGGCCGACATCACCAACGCCGACCAAATCTGAATGGTGTTGCCGTAATAAGAGCCGGTGAGTAACTTGGCACCCAAACCGGCTTGCGCACCCGTGGGCAGCTCGGCCACCATGGCCCCCACCAGACCGGCGGCAATGCCCACCCGCAGAGCGGGAAACAGAAACGGCAAGGCAGCGGGCAAGCGCAGCAGCCACAGCGCCTGCCAGGGCGTGGCGGCGTAGGTGTGCATCATCTCAGTCTCAATGCGCTGCGGGGAGCGCAGGCCTTGCACCATGGCCACGGTGACGGGAAAAAAGCACAAGTACATGGCAATCACCGCTTTAGGGGCCACACCAGAAAACCCGAGGCTGCCCAAAATGACCAACACAATGGGCGCAATCGCCAACACCGGCACGGTTTGCGACGCCACAATCCAGGGCAGCAAGGCCCGGTCCAAGGTGCGGGAATGCACGATCAGCACCGACAACACCAGCCCGAGTGCGGTACCCATCACAAAGCCCCACAGCGTGGACTCGGCCGTCACGGCCACATGGAACATCAGGTTACGCGGCGAGTTCAAAGGCCAGTCAACTAAGCTGGACCAAAAATCTGAGGCCACCTGATGCGGTGCCGGCAGCACCGGGCGCTCCATGGACAAGGTGGCAGCCAGCAGGTCTTGCCACCCCCAGCCTGCGTCTTCAGGCATGACGCGCTCTATGGCCCCCGGCGCATTCATGGCCCAAGCGCCCAAGTACCAAGCGACCAAAACAAACGTCACCACCACGAGGATGGGAAGGCCTTGATGGCGAAGCTGTGCCAAGCGGCGCTGCGCGTTGGTTTCAGTCATGGTGACCCTCGGCCAAAGCCTCGCGAACCTCATGGGCCAAATTCACAAAATCGGCTGAGTCGCGCAAGCCCAAATGTCGCTCATCAGGCAGTGGCGACTGAATAACCTTGGCGATGCGTCCTGGCCGGGGGGACATGACGACGATGCGGGTCGCCAAGTACACCGCCTCCGAGATGGAGTGCGTCACAAACACCACCGTGCGGCGCTCGCGCTGCCAGAGCTGCTGTAACTGCTCGTTGAGGCGGTCCCGCGTGATTTCATCCAGCGCGCCAAAGGGCTCGTCCATCATCAAAATTTGGGGCTCAAACGACAAAGCACGGGCAATGGAGACCCGCTGCTGCATGCCGCCTGAAAGCTGCCATGGGTACTTGCTCTCAAACCCGGTCAAACCGACCCGCTCCAAATGCTGCAAGGCGATCGCTTTCGCCTCGGCTTTGGGTCGCCCCTGAATATGCAGCGGCAACATGACATTGGCCAGCACCGTACGCCACGGAAACAGGGCGGGCGCTTGAAACACATACCCATAGGCACGCGCCAGGCGGGCGTCATGGGGCGACACGCCGTTGACGAGCACCTCACCGGCACTGATTTTCTCGAGGTCGGCAATCACGCGCATCAGCGTCGTCTTGCCGCAGCCGGAGGGGCCAATCAAGGCGACGAACTCGCCTTCCTGGATTTGCAAATCAATATTGCTCAGGGCATGCACGGGGGCATCGGTCTGCGCCCCATAAATCACACTGGCGTTGCGCACCTCAACCGCCACTTTGGAGGGCGTATTGGGGTTGAAAGGGGAAGGCGAAAGTTCAGATTTGTTCATTGACACGCCAAATTGGACCGCGCTGCACTGATTTGATGCAACGCCAGGAATAAGTTAACCGATTGGTCAATTTATTCTAGTGACCCAAGCGAGTTTCGTGCCACTAATATGCTCAGGGTTTACACCCGCATGAAAAGATGCGGCCTCGCCTTCCCAATGACCTTTCCACTGACCTTTTCGCTGACTTCTTTACGCCGCTTAGCGACCGACCAGCTCGTCACCGGGCCCAGCCGCCTCGGCGGGTGCCTGATTCACATCGGGAAAACCCACTCGACCCAAAAAGGGCAAGCGCAGCGCCGGGCGGTTGAGGTCAATGCCGAAATTCAGGCCCAGCACGTTGAATTCGAGGCCCTCCTCCAGCCCCACGCTCACCCCCAGCAAACCCAGCAGCTCCACTTGAATGCCAGAACCGGACGACGACCGCCCAACCGGGTGGGTGAGTGGGCGGTAGTCTTTGCCAATGGCGTTGGGCGGCAGGTCCAGCTTGAGCGCGGGCACCTCACGGCCAATATGGGCTAAAAAGGTGTTGCTGTTGGGGCCGGGGTAACTGCGGTACTCGGTGTCAAAAGGGTAGCTGCGCACGGCTGCCTCAATCGCATCAATCATCGCCTCCACCCCCTCGCCCCGCTGGTCCACCAGCAACTCGGGCACGGCGCCATACCAAAGCCCATCCGGTAGCGCATAGTTGCGCTGCACGATGGCGGGGGCGCGCCAGCCGACCACATCAAAGCGGGTGTAGGCCGCCTCGCCTTGGCGCTTGTAGATGATCCAGGGGTGCACCGCAAAGTAGCCGCGCCAGCCGTAAGTTCGTGCGGCATAAACCTGCACGATGGGTACCTCCACCAGGTGGGCCGGGTCGGGTGCGATGCCCGCAGAGCGGCGCGATGCGCTGGCCCAACTGCCGCGTGACACGTTGGTGAAGGTGGGGACCGGGGTGGCGCTAGTCGGGACAGCCGTGGCCGCAGGCGCAGCAGGCGTGGCGTTGGGCGATGCCTGGGCAGGGCTGGTCCCTGCAAGCCAGGCCACCCAAGCAGCGCAGATCAAAAGAGAGGGGGTTTTTAACATGCCACATTGTCCGAGAGCGCCCATCTTTTTGCTGGGTGCAAGGCCAATGCGGGCCAGGAACTGCCTTAAAGTCACGCCATGCAAGGACTCCACCTCACCGCCGATCTTCATGGCTGCCAATGCGACGCGCACTGGCTTACCGAAGCGGCACGCACCGGGGCGTGGTGCGTGCAGGCGGTCAACGCTGCGGGCTTGCAGCCGGTGGCCGAGTTGTTTCACTCCTTTGCGGTGGCGGGCGCGCCGCCTTGCGGATTCACCGCGACGGTGTTGCTGGCGGAGTCGCATGTGTGCCTGCACACCTGGCCTGAGCAGCGGGCGGTCACGCTGGATGTGTATGTGTGCAACTTCGGGGGCGAGCACTCCACCAAGGCGCGGTCGCTCATGGCGGCGCTCATCGCGCTGTTTCAGCCGCAACACACCGAACAACACGCGCTTTGCCGGGGGCAGTGGCCACCCAGCCAGCGCGCTTGCTAGGCTGACTGCAGGCGCAAACCAAGCCGGTGACCTAGCGTAAAGGCCTCCTCAAACACCGAGTAGGCGGCCAAATCGCTGTGCGCAAAATGCAAGCGCTGCCAAGGCTTGGGTTGGGGTTGACGCAGTGCCGCCAGCGCGGCGCTGCTGCGCACACCGGGCACGGGCGTGCTCATGGCATGGCCATAACGCATCACGTCGATGTGGGTAGCTTTTCGTCGCACGTCAGGGTGCGGCACCGACAGTTCGCTTAAAACCACGTCGCGCCAATGCGTCCACGGCGCGTTAAGCAAATTTTGCCGCTGTGCCGGGGCAATGCCCAAAGCGCGGTAGCAGGTGAGCACCGTGGCACCGGGCACACGCTGCAGGCTTTGGTGCATGGCGTCCACATAGCCCAACGCCTCAGCGCCAGCACCGGGGGCGTGGGTCGAGATCACGTTGTCCCAGCTGGGGGCGGCGCCGGGGCGGTCGTGCAGGGCCTGGTCAATATGAACGTTGGCGACCATCCACGCGGCGTAGTGCATTCGTGTGACCGCCTCGTTCAGGGCAGGCGGTGGACTCTCCACCACGCGCTGGGCAATGAACAAGGGCACCGCCATCACCACGTGGTCGGCTTGCCAGCGCTCGTGGCGCTGCGTGACCGCATTCAAGGCGTCCACCTGGACGCCATGCTTTCCCGCGCTCACCCGCGTCACCACGCGCCCGGCACCCACCCGCTCGCCCAGCGGTGCGGCCAAGCGCTGCGTCAGCCACGCGTTGCCTTCGGGCCAAGTCAACACCGCGGACTCGGCCTCGTTGCTGCGTGCGACCTCGTAGGAGGGCGCGTGAAACCCATGGCGACTGGCAAAGTAATGGATGCCCGCCCAAGCGGACACGGTGGAGATGCCCGCGCCGTAATCGTCTCGACAACAGTAGTCCAAGTACCAGCGCAGGTGTGGTTCCAGTAACTGATGCTGCGCCAGCCACGATTCAAAAGTAATAGCGTCTAGCGCAAGCTGGACGGGGGCTAGAGGCTGATTTGTCATAGGTAGATGAAACGGGGCAGCGCCTGACAACGCCCGCACCTGCTGTTCAAATCGGCGATACGCCTCCAAGGTGGCGGCACCCACCTCGTGCCACGGCAGCAAACCTTCTTGCCAGTGGCCATTGAAGAACAAGCGCTCCTGCGGGCTGTGGCACAGGTGGCGCTCGTCCATCACCCAGCGGCCCGCCCGGCGCTGGCGCAGGCCCAGTTCTTCCAGCAGGTCTTGCACATCGGGGGCGTTGTCACCAGGCACAGGCAGGTAGTGCGCCCCCAACGGGCATGCCACCCCTTTGATCTGCGTGCTGCGGCTGTTGCCGCCGGTGGTGTCTTCCAGCTCCAGCAACTGAAAATCGTCCATGCCACGCAAGCGCAGCGCACGGGCCACTGCCAGCCCCGCCACGCCGCCACCCACAATCAACACCCGGGTGCGCTGCATCGCGACCCGGTCGGTGGGCAACGTGGGTGCGCGCAGCACGTGACCGCGCTCAAACCGTGCGCCCACAAAACCGCCGCTGATCTCTCGCGCGGTGTCGCAACCCAGCAAAGGCCCGGCCGCACTCGCCAAAAAATGACGCCGGTTGACGCCGGCCATCAGTGTGCCACCTGTCCCCACTCCTGCTCATAGGTGTAGACCAGCACTTGGTTCGAGAGGCGATTCACCTCGGTGGGAACACGCGCCATGTCCAGCGGAAAATCAAACAGCAAGGGCAGACTTTTCACGTCCAAAAAACGCAGACCCGCTGGCAGCGAGCGCGCGTACTTGAACGGCCTGCGGCTCACCACCACAAAGCCCCACTCGCCAAAACTAGGCACGTTCGCATGGTAGGGCGCGGTTTGCAACCCGACCGACTCCATGGTGTTCACCACCGTCCAAAAACTTTGACGCGCCACCAGTGGCGACGTGGTTTGCACCACGGCGTAACCGCTGGCCGACAGACGCTGGTCCAGCAAGGCGTAAAACGAGTTGGTGTAGAGCTTGCCAATGGCAAAGTTGGTCGGGTCCGGAAAATCCACAATGATCACATCAAAGTGCTCTGTCTCATGCTCCAGCCACTGAAAGGCATCGGTGTTCACCACCTTCACTTGAGGGGACTGCAGGGCGTGGTCATTGAGGCGAGCAAGTGCCGGGTCGGTGGCAAACAGCGTGGTCATGGCCGGGTCCAGCTCGACCAGGGTCACGCGCTCGACACTGGGGTATTTCAGAACCTCCCGCACCGCCATGCCGTCACCCCCGCCCAGCACCGCCACTTTGCGCGGGCCGCCGTGGGCGCTCATGACCGGGTGCACCAGCGCCTCGTGGTAACGGTATTCGTCACGCTCAGAAAACTGCAAGTTGCCATTCAAAAACAGGCGGTGGCCCGACTTGCCCGCCGTCACCACAATGCGTTGGTAAGGCGTGGTCAAGGTCGAGACAATGCGGTCTTGGTAAAACTGGTCGTCCGTCAGGCGGGTGATGCGGTCGGCCAGCACGAAACCACCCAGCAGCGCCGCCAGCGTCAAGCCACAGGCCACGGCGTGGGCGCGCCACTGGCGCAACTCATGGCGAAACAGCCACAGCGCCCACAGCGCTACGCTGGCGTTCAACACGCCAAACAGCAAACCCGTGCGAATCAAACCCAGCTTGGGCACCAACACCAGTGGAAACGCCAGCGACACTGCCAATGCGCCCAAATAATCATAGGTCAGCACCTGAGAGACCAGCTCTTTGAGCGCCACGTTGCGCCGCAAAATACGCATGACCAGCGGAATCTCCAGCCCCACCAAGGTACCCACGATCAGCACCAGCGTGTACAACAAAAAGCGAAAGGCACCCGGCGTGTAGGCGTTGGCCAAAAACAGCAGCGCAGGCAGCGCTCCGCCCACCAAAGCCACCATCAGCTCAATACGCAGGAAATGCGCCGGCAGTTGGCGGTCAAAAAAGCGCGACAACCATGAGCCCAAGCCCATGGCAAACAGATAGGCGCCGATGATGGTGGAAAACTGCAGAACCGAGTCGCCCAGCAAGTAGGAGGCAATGGCCCCTGCGGCCAACTCGTACAGCAGCCCGCAGGCTGCCACCACAAACACGCTGAACAGCAGCGCCACATCCAGCGGGCGTGGCGCGGCCGACGCGGTGACGTTCACAGCCAACACCCGTGTGGCAGCCACTCATCCAGGGTCGTGGCCCCCGGGCCCATGCTCACGCCCTTTACCCGTGAATGGCCGCAGCCACAATGATGGAGATGCCCAGGCACATGGCCGCCACCACCATGCCCAGCGCCCGGTTTTGCTTTTCCACAATTTCTTCCCAGAGGTTGTAGGGGGTGAGTTTGTCGATGATGATGAAGCTGATCCAAAACACCAGCACACCCACCAGGGCGAACAAAATTGAGCCAAAAAACGCGGCAGGCCGCAGCCAGTCAAGTTCCATGATGAATTTCCTTTAAAAACTGAATTGACGCAGGGGGACGCGCTCGCAGGCCCCTGCGCTCAAGAGCCATCAACGCGGTCATTTGTGGCTGCCCCCACTCGAAAAACCGCCCCAAGACCCGCCTGAGGTTCGGCTGCTTGAGGCGCTGCAGTTCTCCACCTTGGGGTCGCACTGGCTGCAGCTGGAAAACAGCGAAGGCAACACCAAAAACAAAACCGCCGCAATCACCGCCAGCGTGCTGACGCTGATAGACGGTGTGGCGCTGAAGGGGCCCGCATCGGCCCGCTTGAAAGCGCCGCCCTGCGCGTCCATCTTGAACGCCTTGGCGACCACGCTGGCCTCCAGCTTCTCCCCGACCGACCAGGTGACCTCGTCCTTCGTGGTTTCTTCCGACAGCAGGTTTTTACCGCCGGCAAATTCCCGGTGGTATGTCGTCGCCCCCCGCTGCACCTGCCAGTAAAACTCGCCCGCCACGTACTCCACCTGAGACTGGTAACGCTCTTTGAGCGAATAGCTTTTGCCAAGGTAGTCGGCCCGCCCGCCCAGACTCACCTGGGGTGCGCCCGTGGCGGGTTTCAACAGGCTCCAGCCTTCGGTCGAGTCCACCAAAAAGACAAACCCTCGCGTGCGGTGGTAGAGCAGGTACTCCTCCCACCCAAACGCTTCGTCATCCCCCGGTGCATGCCCCATGCGGTGCTGAAACCCCACCACCTGCCAACTTGCGCCCTGCAACTGCCCGAGGCTGCCCAAACCAATCAGGGGTGCCACGGGCGCGTGCTGCGCGGCATGGGTGAGCGCCGCACCCACGCCGTGGCTGAGATCTATCACGCTGTGGCAACTGCTGCAAACCAGGCTTTTGCTGCGGGCCAGCTGCACTGTCAAGGCGGCACCACAACTTGGGCAGTTGAAAGACTGCCCGGTTTCAGCTTTGACCGACTCGCCGCGCAAGCCGCTGAGCGAAAGCCCGTCCAGCAGCACCGCATGGCCCAGCGACAAAGCCGGTGGCTGCCCGCTCAAGGCCGGGCCGTAGTCAACACTCAGGACCTCACCTTGGGCACTGCGCAACTCCACCATGGCAAAGGGGGCGCCCAAGGCCGGCAGGTGCGGCAACTCGCCCTGCGCGGACAACACAAACACCTCGGTGTTCGAGGCCACCGAATAGGTTTTGCCTTGTAACTGCGTGCGCCCACCCACGCGAAATTGACCCGACTCCGGCACCGCACCCTTGGCGATGACCGGGCGGCTGAACACATACGCGCCGTTGTCTTCGCTCAAATAGCCAGCGCTGCCGTCGTTGAACAGCGCGTGCCACTCGGTCCACACACCCTGCCCGTATTTGTATTGCAGCCGACCCACCAGCATGAAACCCTGGCCGTCGAACTGGCCGCTGGCCATCAGCTGCAACGGACTGAAGTCGTCAAACAGCGCCGCCATCTTGCCAATGCGCGACAGGGTTTCCCCCTGCCGAACCACCGTGCTTTGGCAATAGGCGCACACCGCATGTGTGGATTGCGCACTGCGAAAGTCCACCGGCGCGCCGCAGCCGGGGCAAGGCGCGCGGTAAACGCGCTGAGAGGCTTCGGTTGCCAAAGTAACGGGGGGGAGGCTGAGCCAGCTAAACCGGTTACACCAGTTTCTTCAACAGCTCTGTTTTTTTGGCGTCGAACTCGTCTTGGGTGAGGATGCCTTTGGCCTTGAGTTCACCCAGTTTTTCCAGCGTGACCATCACCTCCTCGGGCTTGATCGTCAAAACCGGCTGCACCACCGCTGCACCGCCCGCACCTTGCAGGCCCGAATGCAGGGTTTGCGCCAGCACTTGGCCCATGGCCATGCCCGCGCCCAAGCCCATGGCATCGCCCGCCAAACCACTGCCGCCACCGCCACTGGCCGCGCCCTTGGCCAGCTCGGGAATGGCCTGGCCGGTTTGGTACTGCATGAACCTGCCCATGTCGTTGCCGACCATGCCCATGCCAATTTTTTGGTCCATGATTTTCTGTAACGCTTCGGGCAGCGACACGTTTTGCACCGTCATCGCCTCCACCTTCAGGCCCACAGCGCCAAAGGCCGGCGCCAACTCCGTGGTCAAGGCCTTGGCAAATTCCATCTGGTTGGCCGCCAAATCCAGAAACGCCACGCCACTGGAGGCAATGGCGTCAGAGATGTGCTGAAGAATCATGCCGCGCAACTGGCCATCCAGATCGCCCACCGTGTAGACCTCGCGCGTGCCTGAAATCTCGGTGTGAAACAGCTTGGGGTCGGCAATGCGGTAGCTGTAGTTGCCAAAAGCGCGCAGGCGCACCGCGCCAAAGTCTTTGTCACGAATAGTGATGGGCTGGGGCGTGCCCCACTTTTGATCCATCTGCTGGCGGGTACTGAAAAAGTACACCTCGCTCTTGAAAGGCGACTCAAACAGCTTGTCCCAGTTCTTCAAGTAGGTCAGCACCGGCAGGGTCTGCGTGGTGAGCTTGTGGTGGCCGGGGCCAAACACGTCGGCCACCTTGCCCTCGTTCACAAACACGGCCAACTGCGACTCGCGCACCGTCAGCGAGGCGCCGTTCTGAATCTCCATGTCACGCATCGGAAAACGCCACGCCAAGGTGCCATCGTCATCCTCGGTCCATTGAATGATGTCAATGAACTGCTTTCTGATGAAATCCATGATGGCCATGACGAGCTCCCGCGTGAGTAGTGGAGCCGGAATAATAGCGGGCGCGGGTTAGCGGGGCAGCAGCGCCTTCGCGGCTTCTATGCGCAGCGCCATCTCAAGGGCGGGGTCGTTCATCACCGAGAGCAGAAAACGGCGGGGGTCGGTCTCCGTGGCCGAGAAGGTCGAAACCGGGGCCGTGCCCGCCGCCTCTGGGGGAGCCGGCGTGTCCGTCAGCCCCAATTCGCGTTTCACCCGAGCGAAATCGGCCATGGAGATGCTCTCCAAGCGGCACAGCAGTTGCGCTTGGGCATCACTGCCGGGTGGCACATCCAACCACGGCTCGTCGGCAAACATGCTCGCCAAGCCCGGTGCCACAAAGGCTGACCAGCGGCCACTCTCACCCTGCAACGCAGGCACCCGGTGCGCGTGGCCAACCGGTGCCAGGCGGGGTTGAAGGTGCAGATGCCGGGCTGGCACCTGGCTCAGAAAACGCTGGCACACGCCAGCCAAAAAACCATGCGCCTCAGCCACGGGCACAGGCGCGACCAAGGACAACCAGACTTGAAACCCCGCCCCGCCCGACACCGCAATCGCCGGCGTAGGCAGCGCCAAGTCGTTTTGGATGCCATGGCACAGCGCCGCCACCGCGTCCCAACCCGCTTGTTGCGCCACCTCGACCACCATGGCGCGCGTCCGCCCTTGCGCGTCCCACAGTGCACCGGCTGCGTTGGCGGAATCGGCCACAAGGTAGAGGCGCTGCTGTTCTGATTGCAATTTGGTCATGGGGGTAAAGCGCTTACAGCTGGGGGGGTTGGCCGCTGAACCGCTCACAGCGGCAACTGCGGCCCCTCTTGGCCGATGCTCACCAGCACACCGCAGCCCCGGGTTTCAAACAGGTCAACACGGTACAGCTGGGGCAAGGCAGCGCGGGCTTTGGCCAGCACCCAGTGGGCAATGCTGGCGGTGTCGCAGTCCGCGAGGTCAGGAATCTCGTACAGGGGCTTGTGGTCCAGCAGCTTGAAGAGCGGGTTAAAAACCGCTTTGACGTCCCCAAAGTCCACCGTCCACCCCTTGATCTCATCCAGCGGCGCACTCAGGTGCAAGCGCAAGGTGTAGGTGTGGCCGTGCAGCAAACGCCGAGGGTGGCCTTGCGGGGCGTGTTGGTAGCGCAGCGCGCTGTCCAGCGTCAGCTCTTTCCAAATTTGGTAAATGTGCCCATCAAAGTGCGCGCCGCAGCTGGCGGTCTCGTACACCGTGACGCCACTCAGCGCGGGCAGGCCCGGCTGCAGACGCTGCCAAATCCAGCTCGACAGCATTTCGCTGGTCGGGTTGTCCAGCCCCGCCAACTCGTTCAGGCAAGCATGGTCCAACTGCGCGTGAAGCGGTGCCCAAGCGGCGTCCAGTTGCTCGTAGCCGAGACCGTTTGAGCTTGCCGAATCGTCCCACGCCATGTGAAGAATGGCTTCAAACCCGTGGCCGTGCATATGGCCGCACTTGTGGCCCGCAGGCACATGGGGCAGGTAATGCGCCGAGTGAAAGGCGTAACGCCGCCAGAGTTGCACCTGCCCGCTGGCGCTCACCTCGCAGCCCTCGGTGGGGGTGCTTTGCAAGGCCACCGCACTCAGGCCCGCCACAGCGCATTGACTTTGCACCCAGCGCGCCACGTTGGGGTTGGTCGGCGAGGCCACCTGGTCGTTGAGCAAACGGTAATCCAACTGGTCGGCAACCGGGGCCAGCACTGCCTGCAGGCGATCCAACTCGCCGCCGGAAAAAGGTGCCCAGCCAGGCGGCGGGCAGCAGCGCACGCTGGCCAAAAACCCATGGCCATGCAATTGGCGGGCGCGGTGCCCAGCGGGTAATTCATCAATACGCCGGGCCGCTTCAAAGGCGGCGGTGGCCACAAAGGTTGTCTTGTTCGTCACGTCTAACTTTCGGCACAGTCGCAGGGGGCCAAACACCCCTCATGGGGTCTGGCAAAGAAGGGTATTTTCCTTCTTTATGCCGGAGGCGCCCTGTTTCACACGCGGCGCACCCTCATGGGGGAGGGATTGAACCCTGGCGACACCCTTGTTCAGCAACAGCAAAGGTCGGCGTTTCTTCATGCACATCATCCAGGCTGCTGGCATTTGCGCTTTGGCGACAAGGGCAGGCCCGGCGTTTTTCTTATCTTCTTATAGTGGTCTTCTTTTTAATTTGCGGAGCGCATGAATGGTCATCTGGAAAAAACCTGTCTCTGTTGAGGGTCTGAACGCATTCAGTGCGAATTGCGCTGTGTCGCACCTCGGCATTGAGTTTCTGGAAGTGGGCGACGATTTTTTACGGGCGCGGGTACCGGTGGACGAGCGCACCAAGCAGCCTTACGGCTTGTTGCACGGCGGCGTGAGTGTGGTGTTGGCTGAAACGCTGGGTTCTTCTGGCGCTTACTGCGCCTGCCCTGAAGGCTATCTCGCAGTGGGCCTGGACATCAACGCCAACCACCTGCGCTCGGCCACCAGCGGCTGGGTAACCGGCACCGCGCGCGCCGTGCACGTGGGCCGCACCACGCAGGTGTGGCAAATCGACATGGTGAACGACGCGGGTGAATTGACCTGTGTGTCACGCATCACCATGGCGATTTTGCCGCCTCGCGAGGGTAGGACGAAACCTTAAGCGGAATCGGCCTCTGATGCTTGTTGCACTTGCGTAAGCAGCTATCGAAAATATAGCAATTCTTGCGCTGCAACCCCCACTCTCACCCCCAACCCCTCTCTCGCCCCACCGGACGAGAGTTGCGAGCCAACAGCCGGATGCGGCCGCACATTGGAAAGGGACGAGTGCACCGGGAAACGCCAATTTTCAAACTGACTTTCAACACCGCAGCGACAGGCCGGGGTAAGCCGAGGGCGTCACCCGACCCAGCAAGTGCCATTTGACGGACTAGCGCAGGTACTTGCCGTCGGCGTTGATGATGGAGATGTCGGCAAAGTCGAGGCCGGAGTGGTTGCTGGCGCTGTAGCTGACGGAGATGCCGCCCAAGTTGTAACGCGTCATGCCCTCCAGTGCATCGCGCAAACTTTGCCGGGTGGGCTGCGGGCCTGCGCGGCGCAAGCCTTCTACCAGCACCTTGGCGGCGGCAAACCCTTCCAGCATGGCGGGCGTCACGCCGTCCATGCCCTTGGCTTTGGCCAGATCCCGGGCTTCGCGAATCATGGCGAATTTGATGGAGCGTTCGTAGGGAAAGACCTGGGTGACAACGACGCCACGGGCATGGGGGCCCAGCAGTTTGATGAAGCCGTCGGAGGCGTTGTTGGACAGGGTCACCACCTGCGCGTTGGAGCCCGCTGCGCGAAGGGCCGTCACGGCCTCTGCGGTGTTGCCTGCCGAGGCAATGATGACCACGGCCTGCGCGTTGGACGCCACCACTTTGGGCGCAATGCCGCTGAAGTCCGGCTTTTCCCGGGGGAATTTTTCCATCAACACCGGTGTCTGTTTGACTTTGGCAAACCCGGTTTGTGTGCCTGCAGCACCGTCAGCGCCAAAGGTGTCGTCGGTTGACAGCACGGCCGTTCGGGTGATGCCAATGCGGGCCAAATGTTCAATGGCTTCAGAGGCTTCGCGCTGGTAGGTGGCGCGCACGTTGAAGATCCAGGGGTTGACTGGGTTGTGCAGCACCATGGCCCCCGAGCTTGGCCCCACCAGGGGAATTTTGTATTGCGCCAACAGCGGCATCAAGGCCTGGGAGTGCGGTGTGCCCCGGTTCAAAAACAGCGCAATCACGCGGTCTTCGGTGATGAGCTTGCGTGCCAGCTCAACGGTGAGTTTGGGGTCAAATTGGTCATCGACAGACAACAGCTCGACCGTTTGGCCGTTAATGCCACCCCCGGCGTTGACGGCGTCAAAGTAGAGCTGGGCACCCAGTGTGTTCTCTTTCACGCCAGCGGAAATCGTTCCCGTGAAGCCAGACGGTTGGCCAATGCGCAGTTGCGCCAGTGCGGGCAGGGACAGCGAAAGTGACCCCATCAAGGCCAGCGCGACCCAAGTGCGAGGCCGAAAACGAAAGGGGGTCATATCAATCCTTGTCAAACAAATAAAAAAGCCGGACGCCCTGGGAGCAGGGGTCCGGCTGACAGGGTGGCGAGCTTGGGCGAAGGCTTGGCTACGCTTTGCCAAACATCAGGTCAGGCAAGCCTGTGCTGATGATGGGCACGTAGGTGATGATCAACAAGAACACCAGCAGCACCGAGAGCCATGGCAGCGCCGCCTTGGTCACCTGCACCAGGTTCATGCCCGTGACCCCTGCGGTCACAAACAGGTTCAAGCCGACCGGTGGCGTCACCATGCCAATCTCCATGTTCACCACCATGATCACGCCCAGGTGAATCGGGTCAATGCCCAACTGCGTGGCAATGGGGAACAAAATGGGCGCCAAAATCAAAATGATGCCGGTGGGCTCCATGAAGTTGCCCGCGATCAGCAAAATGATGTTCACCACGGCCAAGAACATCCAAGGCGTCATGCCCATGGCCATGATCTGCTCGGCAATCACTTGCGGAATGCGCTCGGTGGTCAGCACGTGGGCAAACAGCAAGGCGTTGGCCACGATGAACATCAGCATCACGGTGGTCTTGGCTGACTCCAAGAACACATGGGGCAAGTCCTTCAGGCCCAAGTCTTTGTACACAAACACGGCAATCACCAGCGCATACACAGCGGACACGGCAGCGGCTTCCGTGGGGGTGAACACACCGCCATAAATACCGCCCATGATGATGACCAGCAGGGCCAGTCCCCACATGGATTCGCGCAATGCACGCAGCAATTCAGTCGTCGAGGCCTTGGGAGGGGGTTGGATGTTCAGCTTGCCTGCGCGCCAGTACACCGCCAACATGAGCATCAGGCCCAGCAAAAGACCAGGAATGACACCGGCCATGAACAGGCGGCCCACGGACACTTCGGTCACGGCGGCATACACCACCATCACAATCGACGGCGGAATCAAAATGCCCAGCGTGCCGGCATTACAAATCACACCCGCCGCAAACTCTTTGGGGTAACCGTTTTTCACCATACCGGCGATCACGATGGAGCCAATGGCCACCACCGTGGCCGGGCTGGAGCCCGACACGGCGGCAAACAACATGCACGCCAAAATGGACGCAATGGCCAAGCCGCCGCGCAGGTGGCCGACCGCCGCGATGGCAAACACCACCATGCGCTTGGCCACACCGCCGGTGGACATCAAATTGCCCGCCAGCACGAAGAACGGAATCGCCATCAGGGTGTAGTGCTCGCTGGTCTCAAACAGCTTGATCGACATCGAAGCGAGGGAGTCCTGCGAGAAAAAGAAGATGGTCAGCAAACTGGACAGGCCCAGGCTGATGGCAATCGGCATGCCAATCGCCATGAACAGGAACAGGCACGAAAAGAGAAGCAGCGTGTTCATTCGGTGGCCTCTTTGGCTTTCAGTTTCATCGCGTCGGCTGCCTCATCTGCCAAGTGCAGGCTGTCGGTCTTGCCGGTGATCAGGTTGTAGAAAATTTGAAAGAAGCGAAAACCCACCAAGACATAGCCAATCGGCATGACGGCCAGCACGGTCCATTTGGGAATCGGCAAGTCGTCCATTTCAATGCCAACGTCCATCATTTTGCTCACGTACACCGAGGCGCCGTACAACACAAAACCGACGTACACCAGGCACAAAAAGACGGCCAGGATGGACACCACCCGGCGCTTGGCCGGCGACAAAAGATTGACCAGCGCATCGACCCCAATGTGAGACCCCACGCGCACGCCGTAGGAGATGCCCACAAAAATCATGATGCCGAAAAAGACGGTGGTGAGCTCCAGATTCCAGGAGTAACCGGTATTGAAAACATAGCGGCGCACCACCTGCATAAAGGACAGCGCCGTCATGCCAAAGAGCATGAGTGAAATGATCCACTCTTCAAGATAGTCAAGAATTTTCATGAGTTGTTCCAAAAAAACCCCGGACTGGCCGGGGTATGGGGTGATGCTTTCGCCAACCCGCTTTATTTGTTGGCTTTTTGGGCGGCCTGAATCAGGTCAGCCCCGATTTCGCCTTCAAACTTTTTCCACACCGGTTGCATGGCCGTGCGCCAGGCGGCCAAGTGCTCTTTGCTCATGGGCAAGACTTTGGCTTTGTTTTCGGCGATGACCTTGTTGCGGAAAGCCACGTCTTCGTCAAAGGCTACCTTGTTGCCAAACTTGATGGATTCCTGCATGGCTTCGTTCAAGCCTTTGCGCACCTCAGGCGACAGCTTGTTCCACCAGCCCGCGTTGGCAATGACCATGTAGTCCAGCACGCCGTGGTTGCTGTCCATGATGTACTTTTGCACTTCATGGAATTTCTTGCTGTAAATGTTGGACCAAGGGTTCTCGGTGCCATCAACCACGCCGGTTTGCAGGGCTTGGTACACCTCGGCAAAAGCCAGTTTTTGCGGGTTACCGCCGACCGCCTTGAACTGCGCTTCCAGCACGTCAGAGCTCTGGATGCGGAACTTCATGCCTTTGGCGTCGGCGGGGCTGCCCAACGGTGCGTTCGCCGACAACTGCTTCATGCCGTTGTGCAAGTAGCCCAGGCCGATGATGCCCTTCTTCTCCATGGAGGTCAGCAGCGCCTGGCCGTCTTTGCTGGCTTGGAAACGGTCCACGGCAGCCAAGTCGGTAAACAGGAAAGGCAGGTCAAAAATCTGCAGCTTGGGGGTGTATTTGCTGAACTTGGCCAGCGACGGGGCAATGATTTGCACATCACCCAGCACCAGCGCTTCCATCTCTTTGCCGTCGCCAAACAACTGGCTGTTGGAGAACACTTGCACTTCCACTTGGCCTGGCAGTTTTTTCTCGGCCAACTCTTTGAACTTCAGCGCGGCTTGCCCCTTGGGGGTGACGTCCGCCACCACGTGGCTGTATTTGATGATCATGGGCGCGGCGTGGGCGCTGAACCCGGCGGCCAGAAGGGCTGAGACGATGGCTAATTTGAATTTCATAAGTTCTCCTCGTTGAAAAAACCGCTTTTCAAAACGGACAGGATGAACTTTAGTGGCTGGGTAACCGGTGTGTAACTGTGGCCTTCAACAGCTAGGGTTTACCCGGTGACCCTGCGCTGAGGGTTCTAATTTTTTGCCCCACAGCGGGCAATGGCGGCGTCAAGACGCGGCATGAAGTTGCTGTTCTGGGAGGACAAGAACCGTTTTGAGACGTAAATCCCCAGTGGTTTGTCCAGTGCCAATGTGGCGCGCAGCGACGGCTGCGACGGCTGCTCTTCTTTTAACAACTTTTCCATCACCAGTCGGTTGGCCAAGATGGCGTCAATGCGCCTGTGGCGCAGCATCTCTAACAACATGCTGTTCAGGCGGGGCGCTGCGGTGGTGCGGTAGCCTTCGTCTTGCAACCAGTCTTGCATATTGGCACCGAGGAACGAGGACGTTTGTGCTTGCGTCTTGAAGTCTGTTGTGCCTGGCGTCAGGGGGTGGCTCTGGAGTTGAAACCAAACCCATTGCTGTGGGGCAATGGCCGCGGAGAGCACGGCAAATTCATCGCGCGAGGAGGCCTGAGAGGCGGCAAGAAACCCCACCGCCTCGCCCTTTTCCACCATGAATTGAGCCCGCTTCCACGGGTAGAACTCGATGCGGGCGGCGATGTTCATTTGGGCAAAGGCACACAGCGCAACCTGCACCGCCAAACCCTCAGGTTGTCCGTTGGGCCCTTTGAAACTGTAAGGCGGCAAGTCATGGGTGGTCAGCAGGACTGACGCACCCACGGGAGCGGCACCTCCAAAGAGGCCTAGCAGGGCGCTGAGCCAAAAAGTCTGTAGGCGTGTGGCGTTCATCGACCAATTTAAGCGCCTTCTTGTGGCTGGCGTCAAGCAGTGCACTGATTTAGGTCCGCGCCCAAGGGCCAGTAACTGCCATTCGTGCGGGGGCTAGGCAAGCGCGCCGCGAACGGCGTCCATCCACGCGGTGCCAATGCGCCGCTCCAGCGCCAAGTGCACCGACTCCACTGCCCGGCGGAGTTGGGTGCGTTGTGGGGCAGTGAGGGTGTGAATGCGGGTCGTTGCGGCTGCCCGCAGCGCCGCCAGCGCCTTGCTGTTTTGTGCGTCCGCGATTTGGTTGCCGTAGTCGGTGGCCTCGTGCATGGCTTGGGTGAGCAGTTCGCGGTCGTCATCCGCCAAACTGCCCCAGAAGCGCTGGTTGGTGATCACCGCATAGCCCAGGTAACCGTGTTGGGTCAGCGTCAAATCAGACTGCACCTCATGCATGTTTTGCGTCCAAAAGTTGGACACCGGGTTTTCTGTGCCATCCACCACCCCTTGCGCCAGGGCGCGGCGCGTCTCGCTAAAGCCCAAGGTCACCGGCTGCGCGCCCAAAGCGCGCATTTGAGCGGCAATCACGCGCGAGGCTTGCACCCGCATCCTCAGTCCCTTGAAGTCGGCAGGGGCCAACAAAGGCCGGTTGGCGCTCATTTGCTTGAAGCCGTTGTCAAAAAAATCCAGGCCCACCAAGCCGTGCCGGCTTAAGCCCTTGAGCAAGCGGCGTCCGATGGCACCTTCGGTAAGGCGCCGCACGTCCTCAGCCCCATTGAACAGAAAAGGCAGGTCAAACAGCTCAAATTCTGGAAACCCAATGCGCCCAAACTTGGACAGCGAGGGCGCCAGCATCTCCACCGCGCCCAGTTGCAACGCTTGCAACTCGTCTTGGTCGCCGTACAGCTGCGCGCCAGGGAAATGAAGCACCTCGATACGCCTCTCGGAGCGCTGCTCAACCAAGGCCTTGAAACGCTGTACCGCCAAGCCCTTGGGCGTTTCTTCCGTGACGACATGAGAGAAGCGCACCGTGAGGGCGGGGCGCGCGGCCGCACGCACCTGGCGCGTCGCCAAGGCGGCCAGGCCCACGCCCTGCAGCCAATGGCGACGATCGAGGGGGGCGGGCCAGCTGGGGGGCGTCATGCTGGCTATTATGCGAGGAAGAACCGCCTCGTTGCCTGCCCCCCGTGCCCACCTCTTCCCCCAACCCATCCGACCAGTCGCTTGACTTTTCCCTGCTGCAACGCCCCACCGGCGGACCTGCTGGCCGCAATCGCCGTGCGCTGTGGTGGCTGTTGGGGCTGCTGCTGCTGCTGGTGGCGTCCGTGGTGGCGCTGGTTTTGTATTTGAACAATTTCGAGGCAGAAGAAGACGAGCGGCGTCGCGCTGCCGATGCGCAGTGGTTGGAGCAAGGCGCGCAGTTTCACTTTCGCCGTTTGGAAGATGACTTGCTGGTGTTGGCCCGCCAAGTGGTGCTGGGCGGCGAGGCGGTACCGGTGGTGGCCCCCGGTTTGGGGTTTGAGCAAGGCGGTCTGCTGTGGCGTGCGTCGGGTGTGGTGCTGTCCCATGGCTGGCTGGCGGCAGGTGTGCCTGTGGGCGGCCATCACGGGCCTGAGCGTTGGGCGCGCGACCGGGGCGCTCACCCGGCCAACGCGCAAGCCTTGACCACCATGGTGGACATTGCCAGTGGCCTGCGCCGCGCCGCCTACGCGGGGCCTATGCGAGCCACCGATGGGACCATGGGCGATGTGGTGTGGCTGGCGGTGCCGTATTTTGAGCGGGGGCAGTTTGCGGGCAATTACCTCGCTGCGATTGCCATGAACCCTGCTGCGGTGAACATGGTGCCCGCCTGGTTTCAGCAAAGCCACCAGGTTCGCTTGTTGGCGGACGACGAGGAGGCGCGATCGGTGGCTCTTTTGGGCGGAACGGCTTACCGGGCCTCCATGAATTTGCCGGGCACCGAGTTGTATCTGGAGGTGGACCCCGTGCAAGCCAGCCCGGCCACGGTGCCGCGCATGTTCTTTTTGGTGGCCTTGGTGTTTTTGTCGGGCATGTTGGTGAGCTTGTACGTGCTGCGGCGCGACTTTCTCAAACGCCAGCAGGTGCAGGCGCTGTTGCAGGCCGAAGTGGCCTTGCGCAAAGCCATGGAAAACTCGGTCACGATTGGCCTTCGGGCATGGGACCCCAACGGGAAAATTCTGTATGTGAACCATGCTTTTTGCAGCATGGTGGGCTACTCAGCGGCAGAGCTGTTGGGCCGCTCCGCGCCCATGCCTTATTGGCCTGCCGACCGCGCCGATGAAATTCAATTGGTGCACCGAAAAATCATTAATCTGGGCACCTCGGATGAAGGCGTCGAGGTGCAGTTCCAACACCGGGATGGCCGGTTCATCGACGTGCTCATTCATGAAGCGCCGTTGACGGCGGTCACAGGCGAGTCGCTGGGCTGGATGAGTTCGGTACTGGACATCAGCGAGCGCAAGCGGGCCCAACGCATGGCCGCCTCGCAGCAAGACAAGCTGGAGGCCTCGGGACGGCTGGTGGCCGTGGGCGAGGTGGCGTCCACGCTGGCGCATGAACTCAACCAGCCCTTGGGGGCGCTAAGCAGTTTCGCCAACGGCTTGTTGAACCGGCTGCGCGGGGGCAGCATCACGCTGGCCGACATGGAGCCGGTGGTGGTGCGCATGGCCGCTCTGGCCGAGCGGGCGGGCAACATCATTCAGCACGTGAACGCGTTTGCGCGGCGTCGCGAAATCTCACTCGCACCGCTGGAGTTGACGGCCATGGTGCGGCGCGTTCTTTTCAGCGGAGACGGCGGGGCCCGTCCGCTGGTGTTGCTGCCCACACCAGGCCCGGTCTGGATTGAGGCCGATGCGCTGTTGTTGGAGCACCTGATCAACAACCTCGTGGGCAACGCCCTGGACTGGGCGCAGCAGGGCAAAGTGCGAGCGCAGGTTCAGGTGCAAATCACGGTCGATGCTGACCAGCACCTCGCGGGCCTGGTGGTGTCGGACTCCGGGCCGGGCGTCAATGAAGAAGACCAGGCCCACATCTTCAACGCCTTCGTTGGCCTGAAAGAAGGCGGCATGGGCATGGGCTTGGCCATTTGCCGCTCTATCACGCAAGCCCACCACGGCAGCATCGCCGTGGAGCGGGATGCCCACTTGGGCGGGGCACGCTTTACAGTGTGGTTACCGCTGACAAAAGGGCCCCCGACCCCAACGCCGTTGGCATTTTTTCAATCGTCCGAGTAACGCCATGAACCGAGCTGCTGTTCACATTGTTGATGACGACCCTGATGTTCGGGATGGCCTGGCCTGGCTGTTTGACTCGCGCGGGTACCAGGCCGCCACCTGGGATGGTGGGGTGGCCTTTTTGGCGGGTGCACACGCCCTGCAGTCCGACTGGGGCCACGCGGCCGTGTTGCTGGACATTCGCATGGAGCCGTTGTCGGGGCTGGTGACCTTTGAGCGACTCAAGGCCTTGGCGTGCCCTTGGCCGGTGCTATTTCTCACCGGCAATGGCGACGTGAATACGGCCGTGGCAGCGGTCAAGAATGGGGCCTGGGACTTCATGGAAAAACCCTTTCAGGACAACGAGTTGGTGGACCGGGTGGAGCAGGCGTTGCTGGCGGCCAGCGCAGTGTCGTTGTCTGACCAAGCCAGCCGCCGCCTCAAGCTGGCCCTGGCGTCCTTGAGCCCGCGTGAGCGCGAGGTGCTTGACGAATTGATTCGCGGCCACTACAACAAAAATATCGCCGACCACCTGGGCATCACCGCCCGCACGGTGGAGTTTCACCGCGCCAATATTTTCGACAAAATGGGGGTCAGCTCAGCGGTAGAGCTGGCCCACCAACTGGGGCGTCTGGCACCCCTGGCCGCCAACAGCGCGCTGGTGCCCAAGGCAAGCAGCGATTAACACGAGATTTCCATGACCAAAACCATCAAGCGCATTGCCATCAACACAGGCGGCGGCGACGCCCCCGGCCTCAACGCGGTGATTCAGGCGGTGACGATTGCCGCCGACAACTTGGGTTGGGAGTGCTACGGCATTCGCGACGGCTTCAACGGTATCTTGTTTCCTGAGCGCTACGTCAAAGGCGGCGTGAACCGGCTCACGCGGGACACCGTGCGTGGCATTGGGCATTTGGGGGGCACCATTCTGGGCAGCACCAACAAGGGCAACCCCCTGCGCTACCCGGTCACCCAAGCCGACGGCAGCACCACGCATGTGGACCGCTCAGACGAAATTTTGGCCTATTTCGCCACCCATGAAATCGACGCTTTGGTGGCGGTGGGCGGTGACGGCTCACTCACCATTGCCAACGCGCTGCACCAAAAAGGGCTCACCGTGGTGGGTGTGCCCAAAACCATTGACAACGACTTGGACAAAACCTTCACCACCTTCGGCTTTGACACCGCCGTCTCCTTTGCCACCGAGTGCATCGACCGCTTGCACAGCACGGCCGAGAGCCACCAGCGCGTGATTGTGGTGGAGGTGATGGGGCGCTATGCCGGCTGGATTGCCCTGCACGCCGGCATAGCGGGCAACGCGCACGCCATCCTCATGCCTGAAATTGCGTTTGATCTGGAAAAAGTGGCGCAAAAAATTCAAACCCGTGACGCCAATGGCCATCTCTACGCCTTGGTCGTGGTGGCCGAGGGTGCCATGGCCGTGAACGGTGAGCGCGACGTGATGGCCCCGGCAGAAGATGGGCACATCGAGCGCTTGGGGGGCATCGGTGAACACGTTGCCAAAGCCCTTCAGGCGAGCACAGGCAAAGATGCGCGCGCAGTGGTTCTAGGCCATTTGCTGCGTGGCGGCAGCCCCACCGCTTTTGACCGGCTCGCCGCCCTGCGCTTCGGTGCGGCCGCGGTTCGGGCGCTGCATGACGGTCAGCGCGGCATCATGGTGGCGCTGGGGTCTCCGGGCGTGACGTATGTGGCGCTGGAAGAAGTGGCCGGCCGCATGAAAGCCGTACCACTGGACGGCGACACCCTGCGCACCGGGCGCGATTTGGGCATTTGCTTTGGCGACTAATACCGTCAATTTGCTATTGATTTAGAAGCTGCTTGCGCAGGTGGGGCAAGGGCTAGCGGCCTAAAAGTCATTCAAAGGCCTTGCGGGTTTAGATTGCAGATGTTTCAAAGTCTTGTTCCTTCCCCCCCTCTCCCCCAACCCCTCTCCACCCCCGCCGGGGCGGAAAGGGGAGCTCAACAGCCCTATGTGGCCAACGCTTTGTCTGGGGTGGCGTTCACGCGCAGACGCCAACATTCAAACTTGCCGGGAACTAAAGACCAAGTAAGCGTGTTGACGCTGCCTGTGTTCACTTTGAAGGTTGGCCGGACACCGTGAACTTCACACCTTTAATAACGCGGCTCCATGCGGCTGTTGAAGGCCAGTTTGAAGGTTGGCGGCTCACGGTGAACTTATCCACTTCCAACACGCGGCCACATAGGGCTGTTGAGCTCCCCTTTCCCGCCCGGCGGGGCGGGAGAGGGGTTGGGGGTGAGAGTGGGGGTTACAGCGCAAGAATTGCTACACCGTCGATAGCTACCCACGCAGGTACAGCTAGGGCTAGCGGTATAAAAGTCATTCAAAGGCCTTGCGGAGCCAAGTTGCAGAAACTCCAAGGTCTTGTTCTTTCCCCCCCTCTCCCCCAACC
>JBAQDW010000377.1:0-23174 GCA_049286445.1 Rhodoferax sp.
CACAATTTAAGGAGTAGACCTTGAGTCTTAATCGCAGTGAGAAAGAAGCGGTCATCAGTGATGTGACTGGCCTCGCCGCAAAAGCTCAAACGCTCGTGCTGGCGGAATACCGTGGCATCACGGTCGCTGATATGACTAAATTGCGCTCAACCGCGCGCAGCAACGGCGTGAGCCTGAGTGTGTTGAAAAACACCTTGGCTCGTCGTGCTGTACTCGGTAGCGGATTTGAAGTTGTGTCCGACCAGATGACGGGTCCGCTGATCTATAGTTTTTCTGAAGACGCTGTTGCCGCCGCTCGTGTGGTAACTGACTTTGCGAAGACCAATGCTAAATTGGTAATTCGTGCGGGTGCGTATGGTGGAAAAGCTTTAGACGTTGACGGCGTTAAACAGCTTGCAAGCATTCCTTCGAAAGAAGTTTTGTTGGCGCAGTTGTTGGGCTTGATGCAATCCCCGATTTCCCGCACCGCACGTGTGCTCGCGGCAATCGCGGAGAAAAAAGGCGCTGGCGCTGTAGAAGCAGCAGATGCACCCGCTGAAGAAGTTGCAGCTTGATAGCTGGCAACTCATAGAAACCAATATTGTTAGGAAATAAAAATGGCATTCGATAAAGACGCATTTTTGACCGCGCTGGACAGCATGACGGTCATGGAACTCAACGACTTGGTGAAAGCCATCGAAGAGAAATTTGGCGTGAGCGCTGCTGCTATGTCTGCTCCCGCTGCGGGTGGCGGTGCTGCTGCTGCTGTTGCTGAAGAGCAAACTGAGTTCAACGTTGTTCTGGTTGAGGCCGGTGCAGCTAAAGTCTCCGTGATTAAAGCCGTTCGCGAAATCACCGGTCTGGGCCTCAAAGAAGCCAAAGACTTGGTTGATGGCGCTCCTAAGAACGTCAAAGAAGGCGTGTCCAAGGCTGACGCTGAAGCCGCTCAGAAGAAATTGGTTGAAGCCGGCGCAAAGGCCGACATCAAGTAATCGTCTGATCAGACAAGGCTGGGCGCTCCAAAAGGGCTCCCAGCCTTCTGTGTTTCTGAGAGCACACTGATAAGCGTCGGCATTCGTCGCTTATCAGTGTTTTTTGACCCCGACTGCAGAAAATATCTTGGTACGGGCTGCGCGCAATACGCAGCCGTCCGCCAATGGTTGGTAGTGGCCAATCACCAAGAAGTGCTAACACAGACAAGTGGAGAGCATCACAGTCGCTAGGACACTCATGGTTCCTTAGTCTTTGCCCGGAGATCTCATGGCTTACTCATACACCGAACGCAAACGGATTCGTAAAAATTTTGGCAGTCGCGACAGCGTTCTGGAAATCCCGTACCTGTTACAAATGCAAAAGGATGCCTACACAGCGTTTTTGCAGGCAGATATTGCCCCGAAACGCCGTACCGCCGAGGGGCTCCAAGCCGCTTTCGAGGCCGCGTTTCCCATCGTCTCACACAATGGCTTTGTAGAGATGAAGTACCTTGAGTACAACTTGGCCAAACCTGGCTTCGATGTGCGCGAGTGTCAGACTCGGGGCTTGACGTTTGCTTCGGCCGTCCGTGCCAAAGTGCAACTGATCATCTATGACCGTGAATCTTCAACCACGCAGAACAAGGTCGTCAAGGAGGTCAAAGAGCAAGAAGTTTACATGGGTGAAGTGCCCTTGATGACTGGCAAAGGCTCTTTCATCATCAACGGCACCGAGCGGGTTATTGTTTCCCAGTTGCACCGTTCTCCTGGCGTTTTCTTTGAGCATGACAAGGGCAAGACGCACAGTTCGGGCAAATTGCTGTTTTCCGCTCGCATCATTCCCTATCGTGGTTCATGGCTTGATTTCGAGTTTGATCCCAAAGATATCTTGTACTTTCGGGTTGACCGTCGTCGGAAAATGCCTGTGACGATTCTCTTGAAGGCCATCGGTCTGAATCACGAATCGATTCTGGCTAACTTCTTCGTGAATGACAATTTCCGTTTGATGGACAGTGGCGCTCAGATGGAGTTTGTGGCTGAGCGTTTGCGGGGTGAAGTGGCCCGCTTTGACATCACCGACAAGTCCGGGAAAGTCATCGTCGCCAAAGACAAACGAGTCACCGCTCGCCATACCCGGGAGCTGGAGCAGTCGGCAACTACCCATATCAGCGTGCCGGAAGACTTTCTTGTCGGTCGCGTGGTGGCCCGCAACATTGTCGATGAAGACACGGGTGAAATTCTCGCCAAGGCAAATGAAGAGCTAACCGAGTTGTTGCTGAAAAAGCTGCGCTTGTCTGGCGTTCAGGATGTGCCATGTATCTACACCAACGAGTTGGATCAGGGGGCTTACATCTCGCAGACCCTTCGCACTGACGAGACGGTGGATGAGTTCGCGGCTCGAGTTGCGATTTATCGCATGATGCGTCCCGGTGAGCCTCCCACAGAGGATGCGGTTCAAGCCCTGTTCCAGCGTTTGTTCTACAACCCCGACACGTACGATCTGTCGCGTGTGGGTCGAATGAAATTCAATGCCAAGATGGGACGCGCGGAGTCTACCGGTCCCATGGTGTTGACCAACGAGGACATCTTGTCTGTCGTGAAGATTTTGGTCGATTTGCGCAATGGGCGTGGCGAGGTCGATGACATCGACCACTTGGGTAACCGCCGTGTGCGTTGCGTGGGTGAGTTGGCTGAGAACCAGTACCGGACAGGGTTGGCGCGTATCGAGAAAGCCGTTAAAGAGCGTTTGGGCCAGGCTGAACAAGAGCCCCTGATGCCCCATGATTTGATCAACAGCAAGCCTATTTCGGCCGCGTTGAAAGAGTTCTTCGGCGCATCGCAGTTGTCGCAGTTCATGGATCAGACCAACCCGTTGTCAGAGATCACACACAAGCGGCGGGTGTCTGCCCTTGGCCCAGGTGGTTTGACCCGGGAACGTGCTGGCTTTGAAGTACGCGACGTTCACGTCACGCATTACGGTCGTGTGTGTCCTATTGAGACGCCCGAGGGACCCAACATTGGTTTGATTAACTCGTTGGCTTTGTACGCCCGCTTGAACGAGTACGGCTTCATCGAAACGCCGTACCGTCGGGTTGTGGACAACAAGGTCACGATGGATATTGACTATTTGTCCGCCATTGAAGAGGGTAAATATGTCATTGCGCAGGCCAATGTGGTGCTTGACAAAGACGGACGTTTGTCTGGAGAGTTGATTTCTGCGCGTGAAGCGGGCGAGTCCATTCTCGTGAATGCGGACCGTGTGCAGTACATGGACGTCTCACCCGCACAAATTGTGTCGGTGGCAGCGTCGCTGGTGCCCTTCCTTGAACACGATGATGCCAATCGTGCCTTGATGGGTGCCAACATGTCACGCCAAGCGGTGCCTGTGCTGCGACCAGAGAAACCCATGGTGGGTACGGGAATCGAGCGCGTTGCGGCCATAGATTCCGGCACGGTCGTGACCGCTACGCGTGGTGGTGTGGTCGATTATGTTGATGCCAGTCGCGTGGTGGTTCGTGTGAACGACGCCGAGGCGCAAGCCGGTGAGGTGGGTGTGGATATTTACAACCTCATCAAGTACCAGCGTTCCAATCAAAACACCAATATTCATCAGCGTCCCATCGTTAAAAAGGGCGACCAGTTGACCAAAGGTGATGTCATTGCCGACGGCGCATCAACGGATTTGGGTGAGTTGGCTTTGGGTCAAAACATGTTGATCGGTTTCATGACTTGGAACGGATACAACTTTGAAGACTCGATTCTGATCAGTGAGCGTGTGGTGGCGGAAGACCGTTACACCTCCATTCACATTGAAGAGCTGGTGGTGATGGCTCGTGATACGAAGCTGGGCTCTGAAGAGATTACCCGCGATATCCCGAACTTGAGCGAACAGCAGCTCAATCGTTTGGATGAGTCTGGCATTATTTATGTGGGAGCCGAGGTCTTGCCGGGGGATACATTGGTTGGCAAGGTGACGCCCAAGGGTGAGACGACGTTGACGCCTGAAGAAAAGTTGTTGCGCGCGATCTTTGGTGAAAAGGCCAGCGATGTGAAGGATACGTCGTTGCGCGTGGATCAGGGATCCAAAGGCACCGTAATTGACGTCCAGGTGTTCACCCGTGAAGGTATTGTGCGGGACCGCCGTGCGCAACAGATCATTGACGATGAGCTCAAGCGCTTCCGTTTGGATTTGAATGATCAAATCCGAATCGTGGAATCTGATGCGTTTAATCGGATTGAGAAATTGTTGATAGGCAAAGTGGCCAATGGTGGGCCACAAAAGCTGGCCAAAGGGACAAAAATCGACAAAGCCTATTTGACTTCTGTTGAAAAATTCCATTGGTTTGACGTTCGACCTGCTGACGATGACACCGCGACTCAACTTGAGAGTATCAAGAACTCGCTCGAGCAAACTCGCCATAGTTTTGATCTCGCGTTTGAAGAAAAACGCAAAAAGTTGACACAAGGCGATGAACTTCCTGCTGGTGTTCTGAAGATGGTCAAGGTCTATGTGGCCGTCAAGCGCCACCTCCAGCCTGGTGACAAGATGGCGGGCCGTCACGGAAACAAAGGGGTGGTGTCCAAGATCGTGCCGGTTGAAGACATGCCGCACATGGCCGATGGTACGCCGTGTGACATTGTTTTGAATCCGCTTGGCGTTCCTTCGCGAATGAACGTGGGCCAGGTGCTAGAAGTTCACTTGGGTTGGGCCGGCAAGGGCATTGGTCAGCGAATTGGTGACATGCTGCAGCAAGAAACCCGTGCGGTTGAGGTGCGCAAGTTCCTTGAAGAGATCTACAACACCACCGGTCGCAAAGAAGAGCTTAATGAGTTCTCCGATGACCAGCTGCTGGAGATGGCGGGTAATTTGAAAGAGGGTATGCCGTTTGCCACGCCGGTGTTTGACGGTGCGTCTGAAGAGGAAATTCGCGCGATGTTGATGTTGGCTTATCCTGACGAAGCAGTCAAAGAGCGCGGTCTCACAGAGACCAGAACACAAGCTTACTTGTATGACGGACGCACGGGTGATCGCTTCGAGCGTCCTACGACCATTGGCTACATGCATTACCTGAAGCTGCACCACTTGGTCGATGACAAGATGCACGCTCGCTCGACTGGCCCTTACAGCTTGGTGACCCAGCAACCACTGGGTGGAAAAGCCCAGTTTGGTGGTCAGCGTTTTGGTGAGATGGAGGTGTGGGCACTGGAGGCGTATGGCGCCGCCTACACGTTGCAGGAAATGCTCACGGTGAAGTCGGATGACGTGGTGGGTCGTACCAAGGTTTACGAGAGTATCGTCAAAGGCGAACACTCCATCGAAGCGGGTATGCCGGAGTCGTTCAACGTGCTGGTCAAGGAAATTCGCTCACTCGGTATTGATATCGAGCTGGAACGGTCTTGATGTTTGCCTGGGCAAACTCGGATTGCGTGTCAATCCAGCTTGCCCTCCACTGAATAAATAGGAAATAGCGTCATGAAATCATTACTCGACCTGTTCAAGCAATTTACCCCGGATGAGCATTTTGATGCCATCAAAATTGGCATGGCATCGCCCGAAAAGATCAGTTCTTGGTCTTTCGGTGAGGTGAAGAAGCCAGAAACCATCAACTACCGCACGTTCAAGCCAGAGCGGGACGGTTTGTTTTGCGCCAAGATCTTTGGACCCATCAAGGACTATGAGTGCCTGTGTGGAAAGTACAAGCGCTTGAAGCACCGTGGCGTCATCTGCGAAAAGTGTGGCGTTGAAGTCACTCAGACCAAGGTTCGCCGTGAACGCATGGGACACATTGATCTGGCCGCGCCTTGCGCTCACATCTGGTTCCTGAAGTCACTCCCTTCCCGTTTGGGCTTGGTCTTGGACATGACACTGCGTGACATCGAGCGAGTGTTGTACTTTGAAGCTTATGTGGTGACGGACCCTGGCATGACACCGCTGAAGAAGTTCAGCATCATGTCGGAAGACGACTTCGACGCCAAATTCAAAGAATACGGCGATGAGTTCCAAGCCAAAATGGGTGCCGAAGGTATCAAAGACTTGCTGCAAAGCATCGACATCGATGGTTCGATCGAGAAGCTGCGCAATGACCCAAGCGGTTCCGAGCTGAAAATCAAGAAGAACACCAAGCGATTGAAATTGCTTGAGGCGTTCAAAAAGTCCGGTATCAAGCCCGAGTGGATGGTTTTGGAGGTACTGCCTGTCCTGCCACCAGACTTGCGTCCTTTGGTGCCATTGGATGGTGGTCGTTTTGCGACGTCTGATTTGAATGATCTGTACCGTCGGGTGATCAACCGCAACAGCCGTTTGCGTCGTCTTTTGGAACTGAAGGCCCCAGAAATCATTGCACGCAATGAGAAACGCATGCTTCAAGAAGCAGTGGACTCCTTGTTGGACAACGGCCGCCGTGGCAAAGCGATGACTGGTGCCAACAAGCGCGCACTCAAGTCGCTTGCTGACATGATCAAAGGCAAGAGCGGTCGTTTCCGTCAGAACTTGCTGGGCAAACGGGTCGATTACTCGGGCCGTTCTGTGATCGTGGTGGGGCCCACACTCAAACTGCACCAATGCGGCTTGCCGAAATTGATGGCGTTGGAGTTGTTCAAGCCCTTCATCTTTGCGCGTCTGGAGGCCATGGGCATCGCCACGACCATCAAGGCGGCCAAGAAAGAAGTCGAATCCGGTACGCCCGTCGTGTGGGACATCTTGGAAGAGGTGATTAAAGAGCACCCCGTGATGTTGAACCGTGCGCCTACTTTGCACCGCTTGGGTATTCAGGCCTTTGAGCCGATCCTGATTGAAGGTAAGGCCATTCAGTTGCATCCGCTGGTTTGTGCAGCCTTCAACGCCGACTTTGACGGCGACCAGATGGCGGTTCACATCCCCTTGTCGGTTGAAGCGCAAGTGGAGTGCCGCACTTTGATGTTGGCCTCGAACAACGTGTTGTTCCCGTCCAACGGCGAGCCTTCCATTGTGCCGTCGCAAGACGTGGTGTTGGGTCTTTACTACACCACCCGTGACCGTATCAACGGCAAGGGCGAGGGGTTGATCTTTGCCGACACGGGTGAGGTCCAGCGTGCCTTTGATGCGGGTGAGGTCGAGATGGCTGCGCGTATCAACGTGCGACTGACGGAGTACACCAAAGACAAAGCCACGGGTGAGTTGGTACCGTCGACCAAAATTTGGGAAACCACAGCGGGTCGTGCGCTGTTGTCTGAAATTCTTCCCAAAGGCTTGCCCTTTGCCAACATCAATAAAGCATTGAAGAAGAAAGAGATCTCCAAGCTGATCAACGTCTCCTTCCGCAAGTGCGGCCTGAAAGAGACGGTGGTGTTTGCCGATAAGTTGATGCAATATGGCTTCCGTGTCGCGACACGTGCCGGTATCTCGATTTCAATTGAAGACATGTTGGTACCCACAGAGAAGCCCGGCATCATTGCTCGCGCTGAGTCTGAGGTGAAAGAGATTGCACAGCAATACACCTCCGGATTGGTCACAGCCGGTGAGCGGTACAACAAGGTGGTTGATATTTGGGGCAAGGCCGGCGACGAAGTGTCGAAGGTAATGATGGGCCAACTGTCCAAGGAAGTCGTGACGGATCGTCATGGCGCCCAAGTGCAGCAGGAGTCTTTCAACTCCATTTACATGATGGCCGATTCAGGTGCGCGAGGCTCTCCTGCACAGATTCGACAAGTCGCGGGTATGCGCGGATTGATGGCCAAGCCGGATGGCTCCATCATTGAAACGCCTATTACGGCCAACTTCCGTGAAGGGCTGAACGTGTTGGAGTACTTCATCTCCACCCACGGTGCGCGTAAAGGTCTGGCTGACACGGCATTGAAGACAGCGAACTCCGGCTATCTCACACGTCGACTGGTTGATGTGACGCAAGATTTGGTCGTGACCGAGCAGGACTGTGGCACGCACGCGGGTTATCTGATGCGCGCCATTGTCGAAGGCGGTGAGGTGATCGAGTCATTGCGTGACCGCATTCTGGGCCGCACGGCGGCTGAAGATGTGCTGCACCCTGAAAATCGTTCGGTACTGGCTCCTGCGGGCGCCATGCTGGACGAAGACTTGATCGACGAGCTGGAAATTGCCGGTGCTGACGAAGTTAAAGTGCGCACCGCGTTAACCTGTGAAACTCGTTTCGGCATTTGCGCTCGTTGCTATGGCCGCGATTTGGGTCGTGGTGGTTTGGTCAATGGCGGTGAGGCTGTTGGTGTCATTGCTGCTCAGTCGATCGGTGAGCCAGGTACCCAGCTGACCATGCGTACCTTCCACATTGGTGGCGCAGCGTCACGCGCCGCGATTGCCTCTAGCGTCGAAGCCAAGTCGAACGGAAATATCGGTTTCAACGCAACCATGCGTTACGTCACCAATGGCAAGAAAGAGCTGGTTGTCATTTCCCGCTCTGGAGAAATCGTGATCCATGACGAGCATGGTCGTGAGCGTGAACGCCACAAAGTGCCTTATGGTGCGATTTTGACGGTCAATGCCGATCAAACCATCAAGGCGGGTACGATTTTGGCCAATTGGGATCCCTTGACCCGTCCGATCATTACTGAGTTTGCGGGCAAAGCCCACTTCGAGAATGTGGAAGAGGGCTTGACGGTTGCCAAGCAGGTGGATGATGTCACTGGTCTGTCCACGTTGGTGGTGATTGACCCCAAGCGTCGCGGCTCTGCCAAGGTGATTCGTCCTCAGGTCAAATTGATTGATGTGACGGGCAACGAAGTGAAGATTCCGGGAACGGACCATTCAGTGACCATCGGCTTCCCAATCGGTGCCTTGGTGCAAGTGCGTGACGGTCAGGACGTCAATCCTGGTGAGGTGTTGGCCCGTATTCCTATCGAAGGTCAGAAAACCCGAGACATTACCGGGGGTCTGCCTCGCGTTGCCGAGTTGTTTGAGGCACGTTCGCCGAAAGACAAAGGCGTCTTGGCTGAAATGACGGGAACCGTGTCCTTTGGTAAAGAAACCAAAGGCAAGATTCGCTTGCAAATCACGGATCCAGAAGGCGCTGTTTGGGAAGACTTGGTTCCGAAAGAGAAGAACATTCTGGTCCATGAAGGCCAAGTGGTTAACAAGGGTGAGAGTGTGGTGGACGGCCCAGCTGATCCGCAAGACATTTTGCGCTTGCTGGGTTCCGAGGAACTCGCCCGCTACATCGTGGACGAAGTCCAGGACGTGTACCGCTTGCAAGGCGTGAAGATCAACGACAAACACATTGAAGTGATTGTTCGTCAGATGCTGCGTCGTGTGGTGGTTGAGGCTGCGGGTGATTCCACCTACATCAATGGTGAACAAGTCGAGCGTTCGGAAATGCTCAATACCAATGACGCGTTGCGTGCTGAAGGCAAGATTCCTGCCGTCTTCACCAACCTGTTGCTCGGTATCACCAAGGCGTCGTTGTCGACAGACAGCTTTATCAGTGCCGCGTCCTTCCAGGAAACCACTCGCGTGCTGACCGAAGCTGCCATCATGGGCAAGCGCGACGAATTGCGTGGCTTGAAGGAGAACGTGATCGTGGGCCGTCTGATTCCCGCAGGAACCGGTATGGCTTACCACGAGGCTCGCAAAATCCGCGAAAACATGGACGATGCTGAGCGTCGCGCCATTGCCGAAGCGGAGGCCGCTGAATTGGCCGGCGAGGCTGAACTCACTGAAACCAGTGAAGACGCAGCCAGCGAGTAAAACTCCCTAGCTATTTAAAAGATAGCGCCCCAACCCCTTTAGTCAAGGGTTTGGGGCGTTTTTATTGGTTTTTCATATGATTGAAGTCGATAAATCGATGGCTCAAAGCGGAGCCCAAATCCCTCTGTGGCGGCAGTTGCAATCGGTCGCGGCTGTGATTCAGTCCATTCGTGCTGGGGTGTCGGGTTCCGCCGCGATTGAACGGGTGCCCGTTGAGCTGCGACCTGGTGTGCAGGCGCTTAGCTTTCAGGTGCTACGTGCGCTGGGGCGGGCTCAAGCCCTGCGAGAACTGCTGGCCAATCGCGCGCCGTCGGCTCCCGTCGATGCCTTGCTCTGCACTGCACTGGCCTTGGTTTGGTCTGAAAAGCAAGCGCCCTACGAAGCCTTTACTTTGGTGAATCAGGCGGTGGAGGCAGCAAAGCGCACGCCCACCACCAAGGCACAGGCAAATTTCATCAACGGCTGTCTGCGCCGTTTTCTGCGCGAGCGTGAACAGCTTGTCGCGCACACTGATTTCAATCCGGTCGCGGTTTGGAACCATCCCCAATGGTGGATTGATCGCGTCAAAAAAGAGCAGCCCGAGCACTGGCAGGCCATATTGAAGGCCAATAATCAGCAAGCGGCAATGACTCTAAGGGTGAACTGTCGCCAATCGTCAGTCTCGGATTATCTGAATCAGTTGAATTCAGTGGGGCTTGAGGGTGCTGTGTCGGGTGAAAGCGGCGTCACGTTGTCTCAGGCGAAACCTGTTCACGTGTTGCCAGGTTTTTCTAGTGGCATGGTGTCGGTGCAAGACACGGCTGCACAGATGGCGGCGCCCCTACTTTTAGCGGGGCTGCAACCCGGGGGCGCAACCCTTCGTGTTTTAGACGCCTGTGCGGCGCCCGGCGGGAAAACCGCGCATTTGCTTGAATATGCTGACTGCGACGTCACTGCGCTGGACATGGATGCCACCCGGTGTGAGCGAATTCATCAGACACTGGCGAGATTGGGACTGGAGGCACGAGTTCGAGTCTCGGATGCTGTGGACATCGCCCAATGGTGGGATGGGCAATTATTTGATGGTATTTTGCTTGACGCCCCCTGTTCCGCTTCCGGTATCGTACGCCGTCACCCCGATGTGAGGTGGTTGCGCCGTGAGACTGACATCGCACAATTGGCGCAAATTCAGGCGCGCCTGTTAAAGACGCTGTGGCCGTTGGTCAGACCGGGTGGGCGCTTGTTATATTGCACCTGTTCCGTGTTTCAAGCGGAAGGGGCCGGACAAATCAAAACGTTTCTAGCGCACCACAATGACGCTTCCTTGTTGCCTTCACCGGGACATTTACTGCCCCGTCACCGTCAAAGCGAGGAGCAGGTCCCAGACAATCGACTCACTGATCATGATGGTTTCTATTACGCATTACTTGAGAAGCGCGCGAGTTGACCTCACCAAAGTGTTGTTGGGTTTGTGTCTCGTCTGCGCGGCGAGCCTGCCTTCTCTGGCACAAACGCTGGCACCTGAGGTTACACAGTTGCGTGTCGACAGGGTGGATGACACCTTGTTTCTGTCGGCGCGACTGAAATTCGAGCTGACAGACGCCATTGAAGACGCCTTGCTCAAGGGCGTGGCCATGATATTTGTTGCAGAGGCTGATATTTTGCGCGAGCGGTGGTATTGGTCCAGCAAACGAATCGGCAGCGTGGAGCGGCATTTGCGGCTTGCTTATCAGCCGCTGACGCGCCGCTGGCGTCTGTCCGTGGCCTCTGGGCCCATGGTCAGTGGTGGCTTAACGATGTCCTTGAACCAGAATTTTGATACCTTGCCAGAGGCCTTGGTCGCCATCCAACGCTTTTCCCATTGGAAAATCGCCGAAGTCGCAGGGTTTGAGCCTGATCAACGGTACCTACTCGAATTTCGCTTCCGGCTCGATTCATCTCAATTGCCACGACCCTTGCAGATCAATGCGCTCGGACAGTCCGACTGGGATATTGCCACCGCCGTGACCCAGCCCTTGGTGTGGGAGGCGGGCAAGTGAGTCTTCCTGGTCGCTCACCGAGCCAACCAGCGCGATTTTCGTTGCGTAAGCTCCGCTCTTTGCGTTGGGCCGTCGGCGTGGGGCTGTTTGCCATGGCCGCCATTGGATTGGTTTTGCTTTTTCTTTTAACCCAGGCCACTACCAACCGAGAGATGTACGAGCGCAATTACGCGCGTTTGTTTGGTCTCAACATGGTGGTCGCGGGCTTTTTGTTGGTCGTTATAGCATGGATCATTTACCGCCTGATCAGACGGCTTCGCCAAGGAAAGTTCGGCAGCCGGTTATTGCTCAAGTTGGCGGCCATTTTTGCGTTGGCTGGGTTTGCACCCGGAGTTTTGATCTATGTGGTGTCCTACCAGTTCGTCTCCCGGTCTATTGAGACCTGGTTTGATGTCAAGGTGGAAGGTGCCCTCACAGCGGGAATCAATCTGGGGCGAGTCACGCTAGAGGCGCTCTCTGCCGATCTGAGTGGCAAGGCGCGCGCTTCAGCGGCGCAGCTGGTCGATACCCCCGATGTCAGTGCAGCGCTTCAGTTGGAACGGGCCCGCGAACAAGTCGGCGCTAGCGACATGGTGCTCTGGAGCGCTTCCGGGCGTCTCATTGCGGTGGCGGGGCAATCTCGTTACACCCTCAATCCAGAGCGGCCAAGTGCCCAGCAGTTTCGCAACGTCCGCACTCAACGGGTCATCACATGGATCGAGGGACTGGATGATGATGTCGTACCTGTGCCAGATGCCCAAGCCAGTATTAAGGCCTTGGTCTTGGTGGCCAGCAGCAGTCTTGGTTTAACAGGAGGAACTCGATTTCTCCAAGTCTCACAAGCGCTACCCGATACCTTTGTCACCAACGCCTTGGCCGTTACCGCCGCCAACCGTGAGTATCAGGAACGCGCCTTGGCTCGCGATGGCTTACGTCGCATGTACATCGGAACTTTGACGCTCAGCCTGTTCTTGGCCGTTTTTGGAGCAGTTTTGTTGGCCGTAATTCTAGGCAACCAAATTGCGCGTCCCCTGTTGCTCTTGGCCGATGGTGTCCGACGTGTGGCTGCAGGCGATTTGACCCCCAAAGTTTCTCTGCAGGGCCGTGACGAACTGGACGGGTTGACCCGCTCATTCGCAGACATGACCCAGCAATTGGCTGATGCCCGCCATGCCGTGCAAGTCAGCATGGCGCAAGTGAATGATTCACGCGCCAATGTACAAACCATTCTGGACAACCTGACCGCTGGCGTGATGGTGCTTGATGCGAATGGCGTGATTCTTTCCTCTAACCCCGGGGCGACGCGCATTTTAAGGATGCCGCTTGGCAATTTTGAAGGACAAAATCTATCCTGCATTGAGGCACTCGAGCCGTTTGGTGCGAATGTTCAAGCCCAGTTTGATTCATTTTTGAGCGCACGAAGTCAACACAACCTCGACCACTGGCAGCAGTCTTTTGAATTGGGCAATGCTGCAGCGGAGTTGACGGGGCGCCAAGCCGATGACGCGATTATTCTGGTTGCGCGAGGAGCCGAGTTGCCGGGGGATAAGCGACTGCTCGTTTTTGACGACATCTCGGAAATTGTTTCTGCACAGCGCGCCCAAGCTTGGGGCGAGGTGGCCCGGCGGCTCGCGCATGAAATCAAAAACCCGCTGACCCCTATTCAGCTGTCTGCCGAGCGCCTAGAGATGAAATTGTCGGGCAAAGTGCCGCCACAAGAGCAAGCCATTCTGACCAAATCAGTCAAAACCATTGTGGACCAAGTCGATGCCATGAAGCGACTGGTAAACGAGTTTCGAGACTATGCGCGGCTTCCGGCGGCAGAATTAAAGCCACTGGACCTCAATGGCCTAATCTCTGAAGTTGTGCAACTCTATGCTGCCGATACGCCTCAAGTGCCTGTGATAACCGAACTGGATCCAACGGCACCTTTGATCATGGGCGACTTTCAGCAAATTCGGCAGGTCCTGCACAACCTCCTTCAGAATGCACAAGACGCCACTGAGTCGCAGGACTCTCGCAGTGAGGGAGATGGTGTCACCGTTCAGACCCAGTGGGTGCCGGGGTCTGACTCGGTGCGCTTTAGTGTGCTGGATCGGGGCAATGGTTTTCCCGAGCATATTCTTAAGCGCGCATTTGAGCCCTATGTGACCACCAAGGTGAGGGGAACTGGATTGGGTTTGGCGGTGGTCAAGAAAATTGCGGACGATCACCGTGCGCGTGTCGATATTGCCAACCGCGTGGAGAGTGGCAAAGTGATTGGGGCGCAAGTGTCGTTATCATTCCCTACTGCGCAAGCTGGCGCGACCAAGTTGGCAGCGAACAATATCAGGGGCGAGTGAATACATGGCAAACATACTGGTAGTCGACGACGAACTCGGTATCCGCGATCTATTGCGGGAAATCTTGAACGACGAAGGCCATACTGTTGAGGTCGCAGAAAATGCGGCGCAGGCGCGGGCAGCTCGGTTGCGAGACCGCCCTGATCTTGTTTTGCTGGACATTTGGATGCCCGATACCGATGGTGTCACGCTTCTTAAAGAATGGTCCACTGCTGGAACCCTCAACATGCCTGTCATCATGATGAGCGGGCACGCCACGATTGACACGGCGGTTGAAGCCACGCGTATTGGTGCGATTGCCTTCTTGGAAAAACCCATCACGATGCAAAAGCTGCTCAAAGCCGTTGAGCAGGGTTTGGCGCGGAATATGCCTCGCAAAGTGGTTGACGTCGTCACACCTCCCTTTGTCGTGAAGGACCCTGAAGTCGTCACCGTGGTGGCACAAGCCCCCGCGATAGAAGTCGGCCTCCAATCGTCGCAAAATTTCATGCTCGACAAGCCGCTTCGCGAGTCCCGTGATGAGTTTGAAAAAGCCTATTTCGAATACCACCTGGCGAAAGAAAACGGATCCATGACACGGGTAGCAGAGAAGACCGGCCTTGAACGTACCCACCTTTACCGCAAGCTAAAACAACTGGGTGTCGATTTGTCGCGTGGAAAACGTCAATCTGCGTGATGGCGTCATAAAAACTGGAAAAGATGCTGCTATAATTTATGTCTTAGGCCCGGTAGCTCAGTCGGTAGAGCAGAGGATTGAAAATCCTTGTGTCGGTGGTTCGATTCCGCCCCAGGCCACCAAATTAAAAGTTTGTTGGTAACAGCAAACTTTTAATTTCACTACCTCGGTGGTGAACATGCGGGAATAGCTCAGTTGGTAGAGCGATACCTTGCCAAGGTATAGGTCGAGAGTTCGAGCCTCTTTTCCCGCTCCATTTTTCAATGCAAAAAGCCCATCCAATGTGATGGGCTTTTTGCATTGGGCGTCACCGCCTGTGCGCTCTTGCAAGAGAGGAGGGGCGGCAGCGCCATTAGACCGCAGTTAATTTGAACCCAGATTGTTCAATCAGTTGCTTCAGCACCTGGCGACGGCGGTTTTTTGCGGCGCAGACTCCGCTTGGCCAGTGGTTCGCCTATCAGCGAAGACGCTAGCCGCTGATCCTTGACCGGGCCTCGGTGAGGAGCCAAGCGCCCAGTGGCTGCGTCCCGCCGCCTGCGCTGCATCAGTGATGTCTTGGGCAGCCTCTGACTACTGGACGTTGCTGCCGCCATTTCTGCTCCTGTTTTGCGTTCACAATTAGCGCCCGGGCTCTCATTCCATTTTCAGATCGGTAGGAGCTTAGGCGCGAAGCCGCAGACAGTGCAGACGCACGGCAAGGCGAAGCAACAACAGATCCTATTGATATGGAGTTGGAATCAAACTGCCCTCGCTGGGCCAGGATAACTGTGGAGTTCAGGTTGAAAGGACACCCCAATGACTGATTTACAGCTCCAACCGCTTAACGACAACGTGCACACGGTCTTGACGGCAGATGGCGAGCATGTGGGCAATCTCAAACGCATCGGAGCGGTTTGGAAATTCAAAGCCATTGGCTACGATGCCGGTGGCGAGGTGGAGCCGGGTGGCGGGCCATTGACCGATTGCCACAACTTGGTGGTGGCTACCCCGACCGCCGACGCGCTGAACGCTGCCATACGGGCGGCCCCACCGCTGGGGTGAACCCCAGCGCATTGCACTGAGTTGCACCGCATTGCCTGGGCTTGCTTTACCAGTCGATCAAGCTCAGACCCACGCTGAGCACCGTACGCCGGCGGTTGTAGTCCATCAGAGAGTCGCCGTAGCCCGTAAACACTTGGGTGTGAAAGCGCAAGCCGCTGCGCCCCCCGGTCACGCCGGTGTCACTCAAGTCTCTGAGCCATTCCAGTTTCACCGATCCGTTGGTGTTGGCGCGCAGCGAATGGCGTAACGCGACACCCAGCGTGTTTTTTCTGTCGATGTTCCAAAGACCGGTGATTTCCGCCCGGCCCACATAGTCACTGATGTCGGGGTTGTCGTCGTTGCCTTCCCCCTCAGAGAGGCGGTTCCACAACTCGCCCTTGATCACAAAGTCTTTTCCTTTCTCCAGGCCCGCGGACACAATCGTGCGGTTCCAGCTGCGCGACAGCGGCTCGGATTGCCCGTTGGATTGGTGCACCAAGGTGAGGCCACCGTAGCGCAGACGCCAGCCGCCAATCAGCTCGGCATCCAAGGGGTAGATGTAGGTGATTTCAGGCGAGTGGTCGGTGGTGCGAAAGGGCCGCGAGATGTCGCCATTGAACAACTGCCAGTTGGACTGTTGCGTGTAGCCAAACCACAATGAATCACGCCGCCCGGTCTGCATATGGGTCAACAGGCCTTGCGCAATCTTTGTGCGCACCGACAACTGAATGCGCGCCTCGTTGGTGGTGTAGGCCACCGGGTCCGAGGCCGTGTGGTTGGGGGCCGGCGAAGTGGGCAGGGTGTTGACGCTGTCCGAGCCAATCCAAGACAAGGAGATGGGTTTGTAGCCGCGAATGCCGAAGGTGCCGCAGTCGGTGCCGGGCTCCAGCTCCCAAAAGCGCGACAGCTCTGAAAACTGGGGGTTGCGGCAATCATGGGCCGCCGGGGCTTCCATCGTTACCACCACCGGTGCGGGGGCCCCCTTGACCGCTGCCGCGGGGGGCGGTCTAGGTGCCGGTGCGGTCGTTAAAGCTTGCGCAGGCGTTGACGCAACAGGGGGCTGCTGCGCCGATGCCCACTGGTCAAAACAGCTGAGGCGAGCACTTGGGTCTCCCGTCAAAGCGATGCAACGCCCCCACGTGGGGTCGGGCGGTTGGGGCACCGTTTGCGCTTGTGCGGTAGCGCCAGCTAACGCCGCCCCAAAGGCCGTGCTCAGGCTTATTGCCAGCCGGGCGCTTTGCGCAAAACGAAGGTGCTGCTGGTGTTGTCGAGTGCGTTGTTCCATGATCCTCTGATTTCCTTGCCGCATGAGGCCTCCAGCACCGCTCCTTGCCAAGTGGCCGAGATGTGTTGACCATCCATTGATTCTTCAAGCGAAAACTCGCCATTGTCGATGTCGCCCGCCACTTGCACCGCCACCCCTGCGCGGGTGAGCACGCCGCGTACGCTGCCGGGGTTCTCGGGGTGGCGCACCAATTGGACGGTGGCCCCAGGCGTTTGACCCTCCCATTGGGCGTACCACAATCCGTACAAATGCACCGCACCCAAGTCCGCCGGCACGGGGCAGCGGGTGGATGATATTTTTACGTCATTTTGGCCTCTAGCCCCCGTGGAGACTGCGCAAAGCGCTATCAAAAACAGTGCAATCAAGTGTTTCATAGCGGCCAATATCAGGGTTTGCGGGCTTGCGCGGTGGCCGTGTCTTTGGCCTTTTGCGCAAACTCGGCGCGCAGCGCGCGCAGTTTGGCGCGCGGGTCTTCCTTGACCGTGTTCTGATCCAGCGCCATCTCGGCAATGAAGCGGCTCGGTTGGGTGGCCACCATCTCGCGGCCCTTTTTTCGTTTGCGCGTCCAACTCACTGCCAGGCTGCGTTGCGCGCGCGTGATGCCCACGTACATCAGGCGGCGTTCTTCTTGAATGTGGGCGGCGGTTGATTCGGTGGCCTGTTCGTGGGCACGTTGCGAGCCCCCCAATGTGGCCGCACCCGCCTCGGCGTTGTCGCGCAACCTGAACGGCAACATGCCTTCGGTCACGCCCACCAGCATCACATGCGGCCACTCCAGTCCTTTGGCGGCGTGCAGGGTCGACAAGGTCACCACGTCGCGGTCTTGTTCTCGCTCGCTGATGGTGGACAGCAGCGACACGGTTTGCGCCACCTCCAGCAGTGATTTAACTTCCTGGCTGGTGCTCACGCCTGCCGTGTCATCAATCTGTCCGCCACAGCGCCCCGACATCCAGTCGCAAAAATCGAGCACATTGCTCCACCGCGCGTGGGCCACCTTCTCGTTGTCCTCGCCGTCGTACAGGTACTTTTCGTAGCCAATGTCTTTGAGCCACGCCAGCAGGAAGGCGAGGGCGCTTTCAGCACCCAGGGTGCGCTTGGCGCGGAACTCCAGGTCGTTCACATAGCGCCCAAACTCGTGCAGGCTGCCCACCGCTTTGGGGCTGAGCAGGCTGCCCAATGACGCCGAGAACAGCGACTCGAACATGCTCAGCTTGTACTGCTTGGAAAACTCCCCCAACTGCGCCAGCGTTTGGTGGCCAATGCCGCGCTTGGGCGTGGTCACCGCGCGCAAAAAGGCGGGGTCATCGTTGTTGTTGATCCACAGGCGAAACCAGCTGCACAAGTCCTTGATCTCGGCCTTGTCAAAAAAACTGGTGCCGCCCGACACCTTGTAAGGCACCTGGGCTTTGCGCAGCGCCTTCTCAAACGTCTTGGCTTGGTGGTTGGCGCGGTAAAGAACAGCGAAGTGGCGGTAGTCCTGAAACTGGGGTCCGGGGTGAGGAATGCCACTGGCGCGCAGGCTCAAAATGCGGGCTACCGTGCGCTCGGCCTCGTGCTCCTCGCTGTCCGCGTCAATCACCCGCACCGGCTCGCCTTCGCCCAGTTCGCTGAACAGCGTTTTGGGAAACAGCTTGGGGTTGGGGCCAATCACATTGTTGGCGGCCCGCAAAATGGCCGAGGTGGAGCGGTAGTTTTGCTCCAGCTTGATCACCTTCAGCGCGGGGAAGTCCACCGGCAGGCGGCGCAAGTTGTCCAGCGTGGCGCCGCGCCAGCCGTAAATCGATTGATCGTCATCGCCCACGGCCGTGAAACACGCCAAATCAGCCGGCTTGCCCCCTACCAGCAGCTTCAACACCTCGTACTGCGTGGCGTTGGTGTCTTGGTATTCGTCCACCAGCACATGGCCCATCAGCCCTTGCCACTTCTGGCGAACGTGCTCATGATCTTGTAGCAATTTGAGCGGCAGCGTGATCAGGTCGTCAAAGTCCACGCTTTGGTAAGCGCTCAGGCGCTCCTCGTACTGCGCCATCACCCGCGCAATGATGCGTTCGTTGTCGTTAGCGGCTTGCAGCGCCGCTTGGGCCGCATTCAGCCCTTGGCCCTTCCAGCCGCTGATGACCCATTGCCAAGCCCGCGCCGTGGCCAAGTCCACCGTGCCCCCGGCGTCTTTCAAAATGTTGGCAATGTCGTCGGTGTCCAAAATCGAGAACTGCGCCTTCAGCCCAATCGCCTCGCCGTCTTCGCGCAGCATGCGCACGCCCAAAGCGTGAAAGGTGCTGATCGTCACGTCCTTGGCGGCCCGCCCAATCAGCGCCTTGGCGCGCTCGCGCATTTCAGCCGCCGCCTTGTTGGTGAACGTGATGGCGGCAATGCGCTTGGGCGGCAGGCCGGCTTCAATCAGCCGCCCAATTTTGTGCGTGATTACCCGCGTTTTCCCCGAGCCCGCTCCCGCCAGCACCAGGCAGGGGCCAAACATGTAATTGACAGCGTCTTGCTGGGCCAGGTTCAGGCCATCGGTGAATTTGGAGGACATTCAGATACTCGGTGCAGAGCGAGGGATCATACCGGCGGGGCAGGACGCGCCCATCCGCGTTGACAATAGCGCCCATGCTGCAAGTCCTCACCATCACCTTTCCCTTTTTCGCCCTGGTTTTGTGTGGCTACCTGGCAGCCCGGCGACGGCTGTTGCCGCTAGAGGCTATTCCCGGCCTGAACATGTTTGTGCTGTACTTTGCGCTGCCGTGCATGCTGTACCGCTTTGGCGCGACCACCCCCATCGCGCAGCTGTTGGACGCCAATGTGCTGGTGGTCTGGCTGCTGTGCGCCATGGTCATGGTCGGTTTTGCCGTCGCTATCAGCCTGAACCGCCGCATTGGCTGGAACGATGCCTCCTTTGGTGCTTTGGTCGCCGCTTTCCCGAACACGGGTTTTATGGGCGTGCCTTTGTTGGTGGCTTTGCTCGGCGCCCAAGCGGCGGGCCCCATCATCGTGACCATCATGGTCGATATGGTGGTCACGACGTCCTTGTGTATCGCCTTGTCGCGCCTCGACGGTGCCGACGCGCATGGTGCCAGCAAGGCCGCTAAAAAAGCGCTGCGCGGCGTGGTGGGTAACCCCATGCCCTGGGCCATTTTGCTTGGCGCCTTGGCGTCGGCCACTGATTTGACATGGCCGGGGCCGGTAGAAAAAACCGTGGGTTTGCTGGCCGATGCCGCCTCCCCCGTGGCGCTGTTCACCATTGGTGCCGTGTTGGCCCGCTCCCACATCATGGCCATCGTTAGCCACCATCCCCCCATTCCCTTGGTGGACTACCTGCCCATGGCGGCGCTGAAGCTTTTTTTGCACCCGCTGCTGGTGCTGTTGGTGGGCGCAGGGGCGATTCAGTTGGGTTTGCCGCTTGACCGCTTTGTCTTAACGGTGCTGGTGCTGGTGGCCGCCTTGCCCAGCGCCAGCAATGTCTCTCTGCTGGCTGAGCGCTTTGGGGCGGACAACGGGCGCATCGCCCGCATTATTTTGGTCTCCACCGCCGCCGCTTTTGTGACGTTTTCAATGGCCGTGAGCTGGCTGACTTGAGACGGGGCGCGGTCTCCACCGCTGCCCCGTTCAAACGTCAAGCCAAGTCGAACCGGTCCAGGTTCATCACCTTGGTCCACGCGGCGACAAAGTCACGCACAAAGAGGGCTTGTGCGTCGCTGCTGGCGTACACCTCGGCCAAGGCGCGGAGTTGGGAGTTGGAGCCAAACACCAAGTCAACGGTGGTGCCGGTCCATTGATGCTGGCCGGTGGCACGGTTCAGCCCTTGCCACACGCCTTCGGTGGGGGTCTTTTGCCATTTGGTGCGCATATCCAACAGGTTCACGAAGAAGTCGTTGCTCAAAGTGCCCGCGCGCTGGGTGAAGACACCGTTTGCGGTGCCACCTGCCACGTTCAGCGCGCGCAGTCCACCCATCAGCACGGTCATCTCGGGTGCGGTCAGCGTCAGCAGGTTGGCGCGGTCCAGCAACAAGGCCGCTGTGGCGCTCTCCAGGCCGGGGCGCAGGTAATTGCGAAATCCGTCGGCGCGGGGTTCCATGACTTCAAAGGACTCGACATCGGTCTGCGCTTGTGAGGCGTCCATGCGTCCGGGTGAGAACGGCACGCTGACCTTCACACCCGCTTTCTGAGCCGCGTCCTCGACGGCTGCGCCGCCCGCCAGCACGATCAGATCGGCCAGCGAAACCTTTTTGTTGCCCGTTTGTGCGCTGTTGAATTCCTGTTGAATGGCTTCCAGCTTGGCCAGCACCACAGCCAGCGCAGCGGGTTGGTTCACTGCCCAGTCCTTTTGCGGTGCCAAACGGATGCGTGCCCCATTGGCCCCGCCGCGCTTGTCGCTGCCTCTGAAGCTCGATGCAGACGCCCAAGCGGTGGAGACCAACTGCGCGGTGCTCAGCCCACTTGACAAGACTTTGGCTGACAGGGCAGCCCGGTCAGCGTCGTCGATTAAGTCATGATCCACCGCAGGAATCGGGTCTTGCCACAGCATTTCTTCCTGCGGCACTAAAGGGCCCAAGTAGCGCGAGACAGGACCCATGTCACGGTGCGTGAGCTTGTACCAAGCGCGGGCGAAGGCATCCGCAAAGGCTTTCGGGTCGGCATGAAAGCGGCGCGAGATTTTTTCGTAGGCCGGGTCCATGCGCAGTGCGAGATCAGCGGTCGTCATCATCGGCGCGTGGCGAAGGTTAGGGTCGTGGGCGTCAGGGACGGTGTTGGCGGCTGAGGCTTCTTTCGGCGTCCACTGCTTGGCGCCAGCCGGGCTATGGGTCAATTGCCACTCGTACTTGAACAAGATGTCGAAGTAATCGTTGTCCCATTGAATGGGGTTGGTCGTCCACGCACCTTCAATGCCGCTGCTGATGGTGTGCACGCCACTGCCACTGCCAAAGCGGTTGGTCCAGCCCAGGCCTTGGTCTTCGATGCCTGCACCTTCGGGCTCAGCGCCTACGTGCTCACCGGGGTTGGCCGCACCATGGCATTTGCCAAAGGTGTGTCCGCCCGCCACCAGCGCCACGGTTTCTTCCTCATTCATGGCCATGCGGGCAAAGGTTTCGCGAATGTCGCGGGCCGACGCCACAGGGTCTGGGTTGCCGTTGGGGCCTTCGGGGTTCACATAAATCAGGCCCATTTGCACGGCACCCAGCGGTTTTTCCAGTTCGCGCTCGCCGGTGTAACGCTTGTCGCCCAGCCATTCGGCCTCGGGGCCCCAGTAAATGTTTTCTTCCGCTTCCCAAATATCAGGGCGGCCACCGGCAAACCCCAGCGTCTTAAAGCCCATGGTGTCCAGCGCCACATTGCCCGTCAACACAATCAGATCAGCCCAAGAGAGCTTGTTACCGTACTTTTGCTTGATCGGCCAGATGAGCCGGCGCGCCTTGTCCAGGCTCACGTTGTCTGGCCAACTGTTCAGCGGCGCAAAACGCTGACTGCCCGAGCCTGCGCCACCGCGACCATCCGTGACCCGGTAAGTGCCTGCGCTGTGCCAGGCCATGCGAACGAAAAACGGACCGTAATGACCGTAGTCAGCGGGCCACCAGTCTTGCGAGTCGGTCATCAAGGCCTTGAGGTCTTCAATGACGGCGTGGAGGTCCAGTGTTTTGAATTCTTGTGCGTAGTTGAACGCTTCACCCAGCGGATTGGACAGCGGGTTTTGGGGGTGCAAGGCTTTCAGGTTCAACTGATTGGGCCACCAGTTTGCGTTGCTGTTACTGGTAGCCGCCATGGCTTGGGTTTGGGCGCTGGTGGCGAATGGGCATTTGGATTCGGCTGACATAGAGTTCTCCTTCGGTCGCTTGCTTGATTGATTGCTTAATTGATAAATCAGTTTAGGCTATTGAAATCGAACGATCCATTGAGTTTTTGCAATGAGGCTCATAGGCAGTTCTTTTTCTTGATCTGTTTCAGCTGCTATTGATTTCAATTGACAAGCCGTTTGGGCCGCTGGCCCTTGCTGCTCCTGCGTGAGTAGCTATCGACTGTGTAGCAATTCTTGCGCTGCAACCCCCACTCTCACCCCCAACCCCTCTCCCGCCCCGCCGGGCGGGAAAGGGGGGCCAACAGCCCTATGTGGCCGCGTTTTTAAAGGGGCGGCGTTCACGGTGCGCTCGCAACCTTCAAAGTGAACACAGGCAATATCAGTGGCGTCCCACACACACGTGGTTCCCGGCAGGTTTGAATGT
>JBAQDW010000378.1:0-13805 GCA_049286445.1 Rhodoferax sp.
GTTCTGTTGTGGTTCATGTCCACCTTTCCCGGCCCACCGGACGGCGCCACGGGCGCGGCCATTCAATACAGCTTTGCAGGCATGCTTGGCCACGCGTTAGAGCCTTTGTTCGCACCTATTGGGTTCAATTGGGAGATTTCCATCGCCCTGGTGCCCGGCATGGCCGCCCGCGAAGTAGCGGTAGGGGCTTTGAGCACGGTTTACGCCTTGTCCGCCAACGGTGAAGACGCTGCGCAGGCGCTCGGCCCCCTCTTGGCGCAAAACTGGTCAACTGCCACGGCCTACTCGCTACTCGCTTGGTATGTATTTGCGCCGCAGTGCATTTCCACTCTGGTGGTCGTCAAGCGTGAAACCAACTCTTGGCGCTATCCGGCGCTGATGGCAGCGTACCTGTTTGGACTCGCCTATTTGGCCTCCTTCATCACATTTCGCGCCGTCAGTGCCCTCAATTTAGGGTAAGTCCGATGACCAACAATGCGCTTTTTTACGATTTATTTCAGTACGTGACGGTGGCGGTACTCGTTGCCGGGTGTGCCTTGTATTGTGTTTTAACGCTGGCACCCACCCCCCTCAAAGAACCGCTACGCGACGCCTTGCACCGCTTGCCCTTGCCCAAAATGTGCTTGGCAAAGCTGAGCCAGTCCCGTGCTGCAGGCGCTTGTGGCAGTTCTTGCAGTGGTTGCAGCGTGCGAGCCGCCAACAGCACTCAACAAGTTCACTTGCAACCGCGCAAACGCTGAACAGTACGCCCGCAGACCCATCCGCTCACCTCTTTGGCGCATTCCGGTTTGGCGTACCGATGAAATCAGGTACAGGGACACGCAACGCCATGGCCGAGACTAAAACAGTGCGGAAAGCACCACTGAATTTCATAAATTTTTACAAATGACAATCATTCTCATTTACAATACTCCACATCATTAGCCAGCCAAACCGAGCCATTTCATGACGTTTTCGGATTCAGCCAGCCAGCCCCTCCGTGAACCAAACGTCAATATGAAAAATCCTCAAAAATTTAAGGAAAATTGCCCTCTAGCCCTTGCTGATATTGCGGCAGAAGCTGCAAAATCAGTAGCACAAAGAGCGGTCGTTCTGCCGTTGGGAGCGGTTCTGTTGGCAGGCTCCATGAGTGCCATGGCACAACAATCAGACCCAAATACCGCTGTCACGCTTAAACCCGTCATCATCAAAGAAAAAGCCGAGGCCCCTGAGGGCAAAGACGCTTTGCGGGCAACCAACACCCGCATCGGCAAAGGCGATCAAGCCCTGCGCGACATTCCGCAGTCGGTCACAGTGGTGACGGAAAAGCTGGTGGATGACCGCAACCTCGACACGCTCAAAGACGTGCTTCACAACACTGCTGGTGTTACTTTTCAAGCAGCCGAAGGGGGCGAAGAAGACATTCGCTTGCGCGGTTTTTCATTGGCAACCTCAGGCGACATCTTTGTGGATGGTCTGCGTGACCCCGCCTTCTATGACCGTGACACCTTTAACAACGACCGCATTGAACTGTTGCGTGGATCGGCCTCCATGTTGTTTGGACGGGGCTCCACAGGTGGCGCGGTCAATCAGGTGAGCAAACAGCCGCGTGCGATTGATGAGCATGAGGTGTCCACCACCGTGGGCAACTTCGGTTTTCGCCGCATCACCGGCGACTTCAACCTCAAAACAGGTGATGACGCGGCGCTTCGCATCAATGCCATGGCCACCAAGGCAGACAACAATGGCGCGGGCAGCAGTCTTGACAAAAAAGGCGTTGCCGCAACCTACCGTTTTGGCATTGGAACGGCTGACGAATTCTCTGTTGGGCTGTACCACCTCGACAACAACAATGGCATGAACTACGGACTGCCTTGGATTAAACCGACCGCAAACGCCCCAGCCTCAACCACCGGTATCAACAACAATTTAGACCCGAGTGCCTACTACGGCTTAGCCAGCGACCGAAACGCCGGTGAAGCTACCCACCTGACCGCCAGTCACACGCACCGCTTTCAGGACGACAGCGAACTCAAAACGACGATCCGTAAAGGCCGCTATGACCGCGATCAGCGCGCTGTGACTGTGCGAAACGCCAGGGGGACAGGACTGGATAACTTCAGTGATCTCACGGTCTTGAGCCGCAGCTCCAATCTCAAAATTCAAGACCTCGATTCCCTCTATTTGCAAAGCGACTATTCCACCCAGCTCAACGCCCTGGGGGTAAAACATGAAGTTTTGGCCGGTATCGACTTTGCGAATGAGGAAAAAAATGTCTACCGTGCCAGTGGGGTTACCTCCCAGCCTTCCACGTTGGCAGGCACGCCCAACGACGGCGTCTCGTTCAACGAAGACAGCCGGGTCCGCAGCCTGTTAAGCGCGTTCACGGCCAAAAACATGGGGGTCTACGTGCAGGACATGGTGCACCTCACGCCCCAGTGGAAAGTTCTGGCAGGACTGCGTTACGACAGGTTGGACGGCAGCTTCGATACCATTTCTACAACGGGTGCGACCTCCAACTACAAGCAGAGCATCTCCAACTGGAGCAAACGCTTTGGGGTGCTGTACCAGCCTGATGATCTGACCTCATACCACCTCTCATACGGCACATCGTTCAACACCTCGGCGGACACCTACTCGTACAGTGCCTTGAGCGCCAATACCGACCCAGAACAAAGCCGTAACTTTGAAATAGGTGCCAAAGTCGACACAGCGGACAAGCGCTTTACCACCCGTGTGGCGGTGTTTCACTCGACCAAGTTCAATGAACGCAACACCGATCCGGATTCGGCTGCCACCGCCATGCTGCTGTCTGGCAAACGCCACACCGTCGGTTTTGAGCTCGACATCACGGGCCGTTTGACCCAACAGTGGGAGGTCTATGGCTCTTACATGTGGATGCCCACTGCCAATATTGATGTAGCCGCTCCCACTGCCAACGCAGGAGAGCGAGCAGGTGAACGCCCTTCGCTCACCCCCGTGCACACCGGCACAGTTTGGTCGACCTACCAATTGACCCCACAATTTCGTTTAGGTGCAGGGGTCAATTTCCGCAGTGCGCAGGCACCGAATCGCAACCCAGGGTGGTTGGCTGCTGGTTATGCCACCGTTGATTTGATGGGTGAATACAAGTTCAGTGAGCGCTATACGCTGAAAGCCAACGTCAGCAACGTGTCCAACAAGTTGTATGCGGACGCCCTGTATTCGGGCCACTACGTGCCTGGCTCGGGCCGAAACATGCAGCTCACCTTGAACGTCAAGTTTTAACCGGGGCTAAACACACCATGTTGCTGCATATTCCAGACGTTTTAACCGCTGCTGAAGTTGGCCACGCGCAAACTTTGCTTGCTCATGCGCCTTGGGCAGACGGACGTGCGGGGGCAGGTGTCCAGGCCGCTCAGGTCAAAAACAATGAGCAACTGGCGCACGACAGCGCTGAGGCAAAAGAGATTCGTGCCATGGTGCTGCGAGGACTGGACCGCTGCCCGCTGTTCTTTTCTGCCGCTTTGCCCAAAAAAGTTTTTCCACCAAGGCTAAATCGCTACGGTGGCGACAGTAATTTCTACGGCAACCACATTGACGGTGCGGTGCGTTACCTGCCAGACAGCGGGCAACGGGTGCGCACTGATGTGTCGTGCACAGTCTTCCTCAATGACCCCAATGACTACGACGGTGGTGAGCTTTGCATCGCTGACACTTACGGTGAACAGGCCGTCAAACTGCCGGCAGGTCACATGGTGATGTACCCTGGAACCAGCTTGCACCAAGTCAAGCCAGTCACGCACGGGCACCGTCTGGCCTGTTTTTTTTGGGTGGAAAGCATGGTTCGCAGCGACGAGCAGCGACGACTGCTGTATGAGCTGGACATGGCTTTGGTGGGGCTGCGCACTCGCCATGGAGAAACCCAAGAAACCACGGGCCTGACAGGAACCTATCACAACCTCCTGCGCATGTGGGCAGACACTTAAAGGGGGCACAACCATGCCTTTTGTAACTGCGTTACTGGTAAGCCTCGCTTTGGTCGCCGCCTCGTGTGGCAGGATCTTCACCAAAAAGCGCGATTAAGCGGGGCCATGCTGCGCCCTAAACTATGACTCTACTCTCGCCTTCGGCTTCTGCACCTACCGTGAATCGCCATCTCGTCATCGCTGGAACCGTCATTTTGTTTCATATGGCAGCCCTGTGGGCGCTGCAATTCGGCCTGGGCAGCCGACCCATCGAGGTCATTGTTCCTGCTGAAATATTGGTTGAGTGGGTGACCCCGTCAGCGCCGCCTGCGGCACCGAGCGTCCCGGCTCCCATGCCTGCCCCACCGAAGCCAACCCCCGTGAAACAGGTTGAGAAAAAAGCAGCAGTCCCTGTCAGAGTGCCAACGCCGATGCCGGTGGCCATTGCCGACGCGACTCCTGCGCCCACAGCGCCTACCGGTGTGCGGGAGGCGCCCATGGCCCCATCACCTCAAGAGGTCAGCAGCCCTGCGGCAGTCAGCTCCAACGCGACACCCTCGCCCGCGCCTGCGCCTCCATTGCTGGTGCTGCCGTCTAGTGACGCCGACTACCTCCAAAACCCCAAACCACCCTACCCCGCCTTGAGCAAGCGGCTCGGGGAGCAAGGCAAGGTGATAGTCCGGGTTTTGATTGGCGTCGATGGGACTGCGCAAAAAACAGAAATCAAACAATCCAGCGGCTTTCACCGTTTGGACCAGGCCGCGCTTGCCACCGTGCTGCGCTGGCGCTATGTGCCGGGCAAGCGCGCAGGGGTGCCTGAAGTCATGTGGTTCAACGTGCCCATCAGCTTCGTTCTCGAATAATTTTCTTAATTTTCTCTGGAGGCAATATGAATTCTCAACTCGGACTGGTTAATGTCTGGACCCAAGGCGATTGGGTGACCAAAACCGTGGCTTTGGTTTTACTCACCATGTCACTCGCATCGTGGATGGTCATTGTGTTGAAAGCACTGGATGTTCTCAAATACAAAAAACTGGCAACGGGCACGGAGGCGTTTTGGCACAGCGAAGACTTCGCCACGGGCTTGGCCCAACTAGGGGGCGATGACAGCAACCCCTTTCGCCAGGCTGCGCTGGCAGGACGCGAAGCCACAGCGCACCACCGAAACACCAAGCTGCAGCTGCACGACACGCTCGATATGAGTGACTGGGTCACCCGCAGCCTTCGCAACTCGATTGACGACAGCACAGCCCGCCTACAGTCTGGTTTGGCCGTTCTGGCATCGGTCGGCTCCACTGCTCCCTTTGTGGGCTTGTTCGGCACGGTTTGGGGGATTTACCACGCCCTGCTAGGTATTGGCGCGGCTGGCGCGGCCACCATTGACAAGGTGGCAGGCCCCATTGGCGAGGCCCTCATCATGACGGCGCTGGGCCTCGCAGTCGCTATTCCCGCCGTGCTGGGCTACAACGCCTTGGTTCGAGGCAATAAATCGGTGTTGACCAAACTCAACCGATTCGCCCACGATTTGCATGCTTACTTTGTAACCGGTGCCCGCGTCAGCAGTGGCACCGGCAAGGTGGTGCCCATGAAGAAAGCCTAAGGAGAATCACATGGCCTTTGGAACCCAAGACGAACCCGATGAGGTGATGAATGAAATTAACATGACGCCTTTGGTGGATGTGATGTTGGTTTTGTTGATTGTCTTCATCATTACCGTGCCGGTGATGAAGCACGCCGTTAACGTGGCGCTTCCCCGCGCCACCAATGAAATCCAGCAAACCAAGCCTGAAACTGTCTCACTCAGTGTGGATGCCCAGGGCAACTACCATTGGAATCAGACCTCTGTGCAAGACCATGAGTTGCTCCGTCTTTTGCAGGCCGAAGCTCAGAAGGTGCCTCAGCCTGACCTGCATATTCGCGGCGACAAAGATGTGCGGTACGAACGGGTCGCGCAGGCCATGGCAGCCGCCCAACAAGCAGGCATCAAGAAAATTGGCTTCATCACTGAGCCTAAACTTTGAACGCGGTTCAAACCATGCCCTCATTCCCGCCCAGCGCCCCCCCCACACCGCCCACAAACCGGTCAAACGCCAGCAGTACACCCCACGCGATGACGCCGCCGGTTCAAAGTTCAACACTCTTCAATGGAGGAAAATCCGTCAGCATTGAGCACCATGGGGAAATCTACCGCTTGCAAAGCACCAAGTTGGGGAAATTAATTCTCACCAAATAAGCCACGCAAGCTTTAATGATCGGGCAGTCGCCACAACCAAACAGCGACCAGGGCGCAAATGGTGCCGGGAATCCAAGACACCGTCGGTGGCAGCAGCCACCACGCCACCACAGAACTCAGGGTCATCATTGCCCACGCCAGCTGTTTGGCTCTCAAGGGAACCGCGCGACGGGCGCGCCAACCCCGAACCATGGGGCCAAAACGAGGATGGTTCAACATCCATCGCTCGTAACGTGCACTGCCCTTTGAGAAGCAGAAGGCTGCCAATAGAACAAAGGGCGTGGTAGGCAACAGCGGTAGCACAATGCCGACCACACCAATGACCAAGAAAATAAGCCCGCCAACCAACCAAACCAACCGCTGCCAGCGCGGTAGCAAGGGGGACGGTTTGTTTTCATGCATGCTTCAGTCCACACGCTCTGACGGAGCGAATATGAAAGAGATTAACCCTCTCGCAAATAAAATTAATCCCCCTGAAGAGGGACATTTCAAGCCAGAGCTTGTTTTTGATGACACCCAAGGCCGGGTTAGGGCCTGTTACTGCGGGTGTCTGAGGCCTGCCAACTTACAAGCCGATGGCGGCAATGCCCGCTTTGGCAATCTGCGCGTCTTCAAACGACTTCACGCCACTCACCCCCACGGCACCCAAGCATTGCCCGTCCTTCATGATGGGCACCCCGCCTTCAAGAAGACCTTTAACCTCAGGTGCACTCAAGAAAGAGGTGCGCCCGCCGTTGATGAGGTCTTCGTAGACCTTGCTTTCACGCTGGCCCAGCGCCGCTGTGTTGGCCTTGGCGGGGGCAATATGGGCGGAGATGGGCGCAACCCCGTCAAGGCGCTGCAACCACAACAGATGCCCGCCATCGTCCACGATGGCAATCGTTACCGGCCAATTATTTTTGACGGCCTCTGCTTCTGCCGCTGCAGCAATGGTTTTGACATCCGAGAGTTCAAGCGTGCATTTATTTTTCATAGGGAACAACCTTGTGTGAGAAAAAGGCCAAGCATAACGGCTTGCGCACGGCACTTTCACCCTGTTTCAGGTGCAAGTATCCTTACAAAGCGTGGGCTTCGTACTCAGTCCATTTTTGGAAAGCCATTGGATTCCCCCTAGAATCATCTGAAATCTGCAATGTGCAGGACACGAAGGAGTTTCATTGTGAATGACAACGTTCAAACCATTGATCAAGGGTATGGCCATGGTGCGCTCGCCGCACAGCGCAACAAGGTCTTGCGCAACACTTACTGGCTTTTGGCTTTCAGCTTGCTGCCCACTGTCCTGGGGGCTTGGCTGGGAGTGGCTACGGGAATCACCCAATCCCTCTCAGGCGGATTGGGTCTGATTGTTTTCCTAGGCGGAGCGTTTGGTTTCATCTACGCCATTGAAAAGACCAAAAACTCGGCGGCAGGGGTTCCCGTGCTGTTGGGCTTCACCTTCTTCATGGGCCTGATGCTGTCGCGCATGATTGCCATGGTGCTCGGTTTCAAAAACGGGCCTGACCTGATCATGACCGCGTTTGCCGGTACCGCCGGTATCTTCTTTGTCATGGCGAGTTTGTCGACCGTCATCAAACGCGACCTTTCCGGCATGGGCAAATGGTTGTTTGTGGGTGCCATGGCCGTGATGATTGGCGGCATCATCAACGTCTTTGTAGGCTCCACAGCGGGCATGATGGCAATTTCGGTCGCTGTGATTGGCATTTTCAGTGCCTACATGTTGTACGACTTGAAGCGCATCATTGACGGAGGTGAAACCAACTACATCAGTGCGACGCTGTCGATGTACCTGAACATCATCAACGTGTTTCAAGCCCTGCTTTCGCTCTTGGGCATCATGGGTGGTGAGCGCGATTAATTTGAACGCTGCTTATCCAAAAAAGGCCCCTGTGGGCCTTTTTTTGTTTCAAGCGCTCGGATCATTCAATCTCTGAACCATTCAGTCGATACTCTTTACATGCCAAAGATCACCGCCCTAACCTCCCGCCTACTGATTGCAACCACCGTGCTTCTGCTGGCCGGATGCGAGATTCCTGGCCTGGGTCCAGACCCACGCGTGCTCCAGCGTGAGGCGGACGCCAAAGCGATTGGAAGTGCCTGCCGCCATGGACTGCGCAGCATTGAAGACTGCTATGTTTTGAACCCAAAGTCTCCCAAAGCTTCTGTTTTTGAAGGATGGAAATCAATGGACGAGTACATGCGAGAAAACAGCATCGAGGGCGTTCCTGCCACGATGAGCCCGGCTGCGGCACCGGAAGAAATCATCGAATAGAAGCGCCCCCTCCGTAAAGCGCGCGGAGGTGGTGCAACGGCTGAAGAGTTATTTGTTTGCACCCGTTGTGGGCCGATCAATCAGCGCTTATTCAATCAGATCAAAAACAGCCATGCTTTCGACGTGCGCGGTGTGGGGAAACATGTTGACCATGCCCGCCGCCGAACAACGGTAGCCAGCCAGCGTTACCAGCACCCCCGCGTCACGCGCCAACGTGGCTGGGTTGCAGCTGACATAAACAATTCGTTTCGGTGGCAACCAATTTTTGCCACCTTCAACCAAGGGGTGATCTACAGCGCCTAATTTTTGTTGATGAAGATCGGCCAGAGCCTGAAACAACGCGTAGGCACCTTCGCGCGGCGGATCAACCAGCCATTTATCCGCCACACCATCCTGAACCAATAAGTCAGAAGTCATGTTGAACAAATTTCTTGCTACAAAATTTGTAGTGCACAGCACACGACTGGCGGGCGCTAGAACCCTATTTCTTTCATAATTTTCCCGGGAGCGACTCACCAGCACCTCACTGCCCTCTACGCCCAACACCTCTCGTGCCCGCGTGGCAATGGGTAAAGTGAAATTGCCCAAGCCGCAAAACCAGTCAATGACGCGCTCGTTCTTTTGTACATCCAACAATCTCAACGACCGCTCCACCAGCACCCGGTTGATATGGGGATTGACCTGCGTGAAATCGGTAGGCTTAAACGGCATGCGAATGCCAAACTCCGGCAAGTCGTAACTTAACTCTTCAACCGCCTCGTCCAGCAAATGAACCGTGTCAAGACCACCCGGTTGCAGCCACCATTGAACCCCCGCGTGCTGGGTTGCAAAAGCGCGAAGCCGTTCCCTGTCTGCCCCAGTTAAAACCTCCATATGGCGAAGGACGAGTGCCGTGACCGAGTCACCACAGGCCAGCTCAATTTGCGGGCAGGTATCAATCGCGTCCATCGAGGTGATCAAGGCACGCAAAGGCAGAAGCAGGTCGCTCACGTGCGGCGGGAGCACATGGCACTCTTTCATGTCAGCCACATAACCGCTCTTGCGCTCATGAAAGCCAACCAACACCGTGCCTTTTTTACGCACGTTGCGAACCGAGATACGCGCCCGGTAACGATAGCCCCATGCAGGGCCTTCAATGGGGCGCAAAATTGTTTCTGCCTTCACTTTTCCCAAGTGCCGCAAATTGTCTTCCAGCACGCGCTGCTTGACGGCGACTTGGGCGCCCGCATGCAAGTGCTGCATTTTGCATCCGCCGCAAGCTCCTTCATGCAAGCCAAAGTGCGGGCAGCTCGGTTTGACACGCTGGGAGGATTCTCGGTGAATGGCCGTGACAGCGCCCTGCTCCCAACTGTTCTTTTTGCGGTGCACCACGGCAGACACCCACTCAAACGGAAGCGCCCCCTTGATAAAAACCACCTTGCCATCAGCGCGGTGTGCCACACCTTGCGCCTCTAAATCAAGGCATTCCACATACAGGGAGTCCGCGGGGAAATGGTCTGGTATCTGCATTTTGTCAATCATTGCGCTATTGTCTCAGGCTGGCACGAGTCTCCCTGACCCCATCAGGTCCGGCCACCACCAATGAAAGAATTACCTGGCGGGAAGGTACTTGGCCGGGTCAACTGGCTTGCCCTGCCGGCGGACCTCAAAATGAAGTTTGACGCGATCCGCATCGCTGTTGCCCATTTCGGCAATTTTTTGACCCTTGCGTACCGCCTGGTCCTCAACCACCAACAGCGATTTGTTGTGGGCATACGCTGTCAAGTAGGTGTTGTTGTGCTTCAGGATGATCAAGTTGCCGTAGCCGCGCAAGCCTGCGCCCACATAAACCACGCGGCCGTCAGCCGCCGCGACGATCGGATCGCCTATCGACCCCCCAATGTCCAAACCTTTGTTCTTCACTTCGTCAAAGCCGGCTAACACCGGGCCACCGCTGGTTGGCCATATCCAGGCAATATCGTCATCTCCACCTCCCACCTGCACGGGCGTCACGGTAGTTGACGAGGGAGGGGGGGCGTTGCCAGTGGCGGTCACGGTGCCCTGAGTCACAGGCTGGGTAACGACGCCCGTACTGGCAGCCGCTGTCGCTGATGAAAGGGGAGACGGTACCGGTGGGATCACGCGAAGCACCTGCCCTACTTCAATTTTGTTAGGGTTCTCCACGCTGCTCCAGCGTGCAATGTCTCTGGACGATTGGCCCGACTCCAGTGCGATTCGGGTCATGGTGTCGCCCGGTTTCACCGTGTAATAACCGGGTTTGCCCGCATTTTCAAATCCCTGTGGCAGCTTAACCAACGGCACATTCGGGCTCGCCAGGACCGGCATCGCACTGACCACCGTCGCTCCTCGGTCCACCACAGGCGGACGATTCAGCGGCGTTGAAGTGCATCCCACCAATAGTCCGCCAACAACCAACAAGGCCACCACCGAACTGACGCGACTACTCAAACCAAACATAGACTTCCCTTTATGCAACACCCGATTTTAGAGGGACAAAGTGAACGGCTTCCAGCATCGTCTGGTGAATGCCCTGAGCCGTCTTATCAATCACCATCAAAGCTTGATTTTTTGCGCTGCCAGAGGGCGACACGGGTGCCACCAATCGCCCCCCCACGGCCAACTGATCAATCCAAGCCTGAGGAACCGCCTCGCCCCCCGCTGCGGCAATGATGCCAGCGTAGGGTGCGCCTTTGGCATAGCCCAGCATGCCGTCACCAAACAGCAGATGTAGATTAGGAACTCGAAAATAACGCAAATTCTCGCGCGCCCTGTCATGCAGGCCCCGTAACCGTTCAATGCTGTAAACCTCAACGGCCAAATGACTCAAGACCGCGGCTTGATAGCCACAGCCAGTGCCAATTTCAAGCACACGGCCCAACTTGCCAGCCAGACCATTGCACAACAACTCGGCCATGCGCGACACCACACTGGGCTTGGAGATCGTTTGCCCCAAGCCGATGGGCAAGCTGGTGTCCTCGTAAGCCTGATTGCCCAGCGCGCTGTCTATGAAGCGGTGTCGCTCGACCGCACGCATGGCAGACATCACCGCGACATCGCTTAAACCTTGCTCCATCAGACGGGCCACCATACGCGCACGCACTGAACTGGAATCCATAGCACTGATCGCCGTTTGAATACGCACAGAGGACGGGGCAATGCCGATGGACGGTTGACGGCCACTCGTGGCGTCTGGGCGCTTCAGCGCCGGTTTTGCGCCCGAAAAGTCCAGTCGAGCGGGAAAAGTCGGGCGCTCTTTCATGGCGGTCAAGCCGCGTGATCGGGTGCTACGGTGAGCGAGTCACCCTCAGACAGTCGAGAAGCCGTTTGGGCCCAATAACTCAGGTAATCGTGGTCCGTCAAATCGACTTTAAGCGGGGTCATGGACATGAATCCTTGCGCGGTTGCATGAAAGTCTGTGCCCTCCGCATCGTCCATCGCGGCCCCAGCGGGTCCAATCCAGTACATGGTCTCGCCGCGCGGACTGGTTTGCTTGATCACCGCTTCAGCGGCATGACGGCGGCCCAAGCGACACAATTTGATGTGACCAATGTCCTCATAAGGTCGATTGGGAATGTTGACGTTCAATAACCAAGCCTTGGTGCAAATCAGCTTCTGACGCGCCATTTGAAGCACCAAGTCACGTGCCTTGCGGGCAGCGGACTCCAAGTGCACCCATTCGCGATCAACCTGTGAGAAGGCAATCGATGGAATACCAAACAAATAGCCTTCCATGGCGGCACCAACCGTGCCGGAGTAAATGGTGTCATCGCCCATATTGGCACCGTTATTGATCCCCGAGACAATCAAATCAGGACGGTAGTCGAGGAGACCACTGAGTGCAATGTGAACGCAATCGGCTGGCGTGCCATTGACGTACCTGAAGCCGTTGGGAGCGTGATGCACATACAACGGGGAATGCAAAGTGAGGGCATTGGATTTTGCACTGTTATTGTGCTCAGGGGCCACCACCTCGACCTCCGCCACCTCTCGCAAAGCCTCATACAAAGCCACAATGCCTGGGGCCTGATACCCGTCGTCGTTAGAAATTAAGATTTTCATGATTAACCAGTTTTGTTGCAAATTGTAGGGGCCACGCAGGCCGATTGATGGAGGGTCTCGACAGTGACATAAAGCACCCTCGCCTGCCTCTATCATTTCACTCATTTTTGGAGATTTTTTTATGCACGCTTGGCTCTGTGAAAACCCCACCGGCATTGATGCACTCGCTTGGACAGAGCTGCCAACACCGCAACCCCATGCTGGCGAGGTACTGATCGAAATCAAGGCCGCAAGTTTGAATTTCCCCGATCTCTTGATTGTCCAAAACAAATACCAAATCAAACCCCCGTTGCCATTTGTGCCCGGCTCAGAATACGCTGGCACAGTCGTTGCCGTTGGAGACGGCGTCACCCATCTCCACCCCGGACAGCGGGTGGCCTGCCTGTCGGGCACGGGCGGCTTCGGCACACACACGCTCGCACCCGCTGCGCTTTGCATGCCACTGCCCGACAACTTTCCGTTTGTTGATGCTGCCGCCTTCATCATGATCTACGCCACCTCTCACCACGCGTTGGTTGATAGAGCGCAACTCAAGGCCGGTGAAACGGTGCTGATTCTGGGCGCTGCGGGTGGCGTCGGCACCGCAGCGATTCAAATCGCCAAGGCCATGGGGGCCAAGGTGATTGCCGCGGCATCGACCGATGAAAAATGTGCGCTCTGTCATTCAATTGGCGCAGACGCCACTCTCAACTACAGCAAAGACAACTTGAAAGACGCGGTTCGCGCCTTAACCAACGGGAAAGGCGCAGACGTGGTCTATGACCCCGTGGGCGGTGAGTTCACCGAACCCGCTTTTCGCACCATGGCATGGCGAGGTCGGTATCTGGTGGTGGGGTTTGCCTCTGGCCCCATTCACTCGCTGCCACTTAATTTGGTGCTGCTCAAGGGTGCCTCTGTGGTCGGTGTGTTTTGGGGTGACTTTGCGAAAAAAGAGCCCAGAGCCAATGCCGCCATGATGAGGGAACTTGCCCAGTGGTACGGCCAAGGAAAGATAAAACCGGTGATTGACCGCACCCTGCCCATGGCTGACTTAAAAGCCGCTTATGCCCACATGGGCTCGCGTGGCGTGATGGGAAAACTGGTGATGGTCAATGATGCCAATTGAAACAAATGAAGCGAGAGAGTCAAATAATCAATCAGGTTCGGATTTGATGAACGTTCACGGCTGAGAACTGGCCCATCAGAGCCCCAATCGGCATAGGGGGCCTCCATTGTAGGAGGCGCCCCTGCCACACCACCCGGCATGCGGGTCCGCACCGGGCGGTTCGAGAGTTTGAGGTTATGACAGACGAGGAACTCCCAGTCGGTCGAAATACGC
>JBAQDW010000379.1:0-1887 GCA_049286445.1 Rhodoferax sp.
ACGATGGCCCAGTACGGCATCTCGCCATGGTGCGCGCGTTGAATGGCCCAAGAACCGGCGATCTGGGTGCGCTTGCTGGCCATGAGTTCGGCCAACTCGCGGATTTGGGCTGCTGGAATGCCCGTGATTTTGCTTGCCCATTCAGGCGTTTTGGGCGGTGAGCCGTCCGCGTCTTTGCCTTCCAGGTAGGCCAAGAAGCGATCAAAGCCGACGGTGTATTTGCTGATGAAAGTTTTGTTGTGCTTGCCCGTGCGGTAAAGGTGGTAGCTCATCGCCAGGAAGAGCGCGGTGTCGGTGTTGGGGATGATCTTCACCCACTGCGAACCCATTTGCTCGTCGGTTGTGGTGACCTGGGGGTTGATCGAGATGAACTTGACGCCCGCTTTTTTGATGGCGTCAAAGTTGGCGTACATCTCGTGGTCGCACACGGTGTACTCAACGCGGTTGTTTTTGTCAGGATCGCAGCCCACAAACACGAACACCTCGGTGTTGTCCCGCACCTGCTCCCATGAAGTTTGGGCCGAATAGACCTCCAAGTCGCCAATGATCATTGGCATGATCACTTGACCCGCGCCGGCTGAGTAATCGCCTGCGGTCATGGATGAGCCACCCAGCAAATTGAAAAAACGGCCCTGCAACACGTTGGGGCGGAAGATACCTGCGTGCGACCAGCCGCCGTAGCTGCTGCTAAAGCAGCCTTCGTTGCCGTGTTTCTCAATGGTGTCCAGAATCGCTTTGGCTGTCAGGCCAATCGCGGTGTCCCAGCTGACCTCCACCCAGCCGTCTTTGCCGCGCAGCTCTGGTTTGCTGCTGCCACCGTTTTGTACCGCTTCCAGATACGACTTGCGCACCATCGGCCCGGCAATGCGGGTTTTATCGTAAGTGCGCTCCAGCATGCCTTCCGTCAGCATGGGGGTAGGCCGCTTGTCAGCTGCCGTGGGCGTGACTTCCGTGAGGCGGCCGTTCTTCACCGTAGCGATGCACGGACCGTAGTGGTCAGCGTGGGCCACGGTACCCGTGAATTTTTTCAGGGCGGCCAAAGCCGCTTCAGGGGCAACCGCCGCCTCTTGCGCCAAGGCCTGCGTGATCGGGCTCAGCCCATACGAGGTAGCCGCCAAACCTGCCGCGCCTGCTGCGGTGCTCCCTATCCATTGACGCCGAGTGAAAGCCATTTTTATCTCCTTGATGTAAACCTTAATGCCCCTATTGTCTTTGGGTGAAATAAATATATCAAGGGAATACCCTGTGTATTGGAATTGAATCTCACAACCATTTGATCCATGTCAATCAACGGGAGTTTTGAGGGTGGCTTCTTAAAAGGGCTGCACTTTAGCACCGCCTAAGGCCTCTTTTTAGGTGACACCATCGGCCTCAAGTGATGCGCTCCAAAGGCCTCTGCCCCCTCGTTTTAATGCCTTGTTCAGGGGCAGTGAACCCCCCCCAATAAGAAAATCCTGGGTGACACCACTTACCCCCGTCACCTGTGGGATGTTCTGTGGATAAGCCTGTTCACAAGCGCCAAAAACCGCATGGTTATTGGCTTTGCAGCGTGTGCTTAAATAGTAAGCAGCTGCGTTTCCACCGGCAACGGGAGTTTGCCCATGTCGTGCCTGTTTGCCTCACCCCAGCCAAATTGCTACTTTTTTAATAGCTTCTTACCTAGGATTTACTTGGGCTAGAGGCCTAAAAGGCATACAAACTTGTAACTACTCTCGAGGTGCGGGGCCGCTGTTTCTTCCTGCAGGAGCGTCGTCTGCCACGAACTGAACCTCGTCTCATTGTGTGTGGTGCCATCCGCACCCAAGCCCAGCAAGATCAGGGCCGCGATGATCGGCTTGCCAAAGCTTTTGCGACGTCAGGCTTCGGTTGAGCCGCGCGGGTTGGGGT
>JBAQDW010000380.1:0-5846 GCA_049286445.1 Rhodoferax sp.
CTTTGCTGTACTTGCGTAAGCAGCTATCAACTATGCAGCAATTCTTTCACTGCAATTCCATTTTCAGATCGATAGGAGCTTAGGCGCGAAGCCGCAGACAGTGCAGACGCACGGCAAGGCGAAGCAACAACAGATCCTATTGATATGGCGTTGGAATAACTCCCTCTGCCGCCCCGCCGGGCGAGAGAGGGGGGCCAACAGCCCTAGGTGGCCGGGTGTTGGAAGGGGATGAGTTCACCGTGAGCTGCCAACTTTCGAAGTGACTTTCAACATCCCCGTTGTAGGTCGGCTTAGCCTAGGGTGTCACCCGACTAAGCAAATGCCATTCCGCCATCGGCTGCGGGCCTTCGGCTCGCTAATTTGTCTTGCCTGCAGCAGCAGGCGTACCAACGCCACCTAAACCAGCCAAAGCACATTCAACTCCGCCATGCTGGCATCAGCAACGCCCACCACCTCGATCACTGAATTTTGCTCCCCCGTCACCTGCGCGGCTTTGTGCAGATAAGCGCCCTGCCCCAGTGGCAGCCAGCCTAAGGACTCTGTTTGGATTGCATTGCGTTCTTGCTGAAACTCAGCGTCGTTGAAGTCGGGGGTCATTTGGTCTGCAATGCAACTTTGATGACGACATCAGTGATGGGCACATTGATCTCACTGTTGACAACGCTTGTGGGCACCGCAGCAATCGCGTCCACCACATCCATGCCCTGCACCACCTTGCCAAAAACCGCGTAACCGGGTCTGTCGTCGCTGATGTAATCTAGGCTTGGGTTGTCCACCAAGTTAATGTAAAACTCTGAAGTGGCTGAATCGGCAGCGGTCGTTCTGGCCATGGCCAATGAGCTGCGCGTATTTGACAAGCCCTTGTTCGTCTCCAGCGCAATGGGCGCCGTTTGCCCTGGTTTCTTGATCAGGCCAGCGGTATAGCCCCCGCCCTGCGCAACAAACCCTGCATTGACCCGATGAAAAAGTGTGTTGTTGTAATAGCCGCTATTCACATAGGCCAGAAAGTTATTGACAGTGCCAGGCGTAACGGTGGGGTTGAGCTCCAGCACCACATTGCCCAACGAAGTCACCATGGTGACCTGTGGCTGGGCAACCGTGATCACGCTTTTGTAAATCAATTGACCGTTAGAACCCGTGATGTTGAGGGGCTGCTCCCCCGTGGCCGAGACGGTGCAGTTCAGCAGCATTAACTCGGGCGTGCTTCGCGCGCTCCACGTCGGGTTTTTGCATGCGCCTGTGGCCACCTTCATATCCGCACGCATGTAAACGCCTGCGATGTAAATTTCAGCAGGTTTGCCGTAAGACAAGCTCTTGGCTTGTATTTGGTTAATTTGCTGGTTGTCCGCGCCGCCACCGCCGCAGCCGGCCAGAAACACTGCGCAACAGAAGGCCGCGACAGTGGCAAGTGGTTTGATCATGGGCAGCTCGTCTTGTTGCGTGTCCGTAAAACACCAACCTTCAGTTGAACTTCATGGTGTCGCCAACCGGCAACACCGGCAAGGCCGCGTTCAAGGCGTTGGCGTACGCGATGCGAGCGGTTTGCAGCACGGCGGCTTGTGCGTTCAAGCGGGCAAGTTCGGCATCCACAAATTGCAGGCTGCCAAGTTGCGCTTTGGCCTCATCGCTGAGAGAGTCGACGTCGTAGTTTTGGTTGTCGATGGTGATGTTAGGCATGTTGATTCCTTTGAAAAACATAAAAATGATAGCTGCTTTCGCGAGCGCCTTATGGGCTAAAGGCTTATTTGACCCGCGGATTCAAGTACTCGGTCTGCGGCATTAAGGCTTTCTTCTGCAATAAACAACCCTACTTCAAGCAGATCAGTCCGGGCACTTTGCGGAAAGTTAACCGTTGCCATTATTTCAAAGACTTGGCTTTAAGCATTGCACGGCCTTGGGTCTTGATGGAGGCCATATTCATCTCGGCAACGCGACCGGCGTGTCCATCGGCCATTCCCTTGGTAATGTCAGCTTTCAAAGCCACCAAGCTTGATGTCTTTACTGCCTGGTACGCCTCAAACAAACGCAGTGCTTCGCGAATGACCTCGCTGACAGAGCCATAAAGCCCAGAAGCCACATGTTCACGAACACGGGTCTCCAACTCCAAGGGTAAAGATATATTGAGGGACAGTGTTTCTCATTTTTATGGCAGGCTTTGCCATTTTAATTCATCAACTTTACGGTTTGGCCTTTAGCACCCCACTCAACAGGTAAGGCACGGCTGCAGAAAGCACAGACGTAAAAGAGCCCCAGCAAGAAAAACCTGATGGGGCAACGGAGGGAGGGAAAGCGTTGGGGGGCTTCGGCTGCACCATCGGCAGCGGTTTTCCTCAATTGAACTTCATCGTGTCGCCGACGGGTCGCAAATGAATAGGGGGGCGCTTATTTCCGTTGATATCTAACATGGATATGACGGCGATCAAAGTGGGGGTTGACTCTATTAAAAAACGCCTCTAGCCCTACTTCCACTTGCGCGAGGCGCTATCAAATTTGAACCAATTGATAGTCAAGCTCTGATGAGGTGGTTCGCACCTTAAGCAGCCTTAACCTCGCCACCCTCACCATCTTCACCCCCCTTGACTGTCTGCAGCATCTGTCTTGCAACCGACATTCCGCGCATGGCACGGCATTGGCGTGAGCGAAGGTGCGAAAGAAGGTGTCGGCGCAGGCCACAAAAGCCTCAGCATCCATGCCCAAGCGCTGTCGTAGGGGCGATTAAAGTGGGTGTCCTTTTCTTCCTTTCTTCCTTCTTCCGGGTGTTTTTTAGGCTGAGGTCGAAGCCAAATTGTCACTGGTTTTGGCTGGGTGCACTGATGTTTTGGGTCAGTGTTCTACTCGCTTCAAATCCCGATAGAAATTTTCGTGCGACCCCACTGTCAGAAGTTTGATGATGTCTTCATCCAGGATTCGATAGGACAACAGATACAACTGATTGCTCATGCGGAACTTGTAAACACGAATCCCAGCAAGGTCACCCACCTTTTCCTCGCCAATTTTCGTATCACCAGCAACGCTTTTCACGGCCTCGTCGAGCTCAGATTTTTGCAGACGATGTAGCTTCTTTGCCGCTCGCTCGAACGTCGGCGTAACGAGAATTCGCATCAGCCGAAGACGTACTCGCCCACAGGTGCTTCTTGATCTGCAATCAAAATATCGCGGATCATGGAAAAGGGCAAGTCGGGATTTTCTTCTGCGATTCTGCCAATCTGCGACCAATACTCAATTTGCTTGGGTACTGAGCGATGCTGAATCAAGGCGTAACGCTTAGCCTGCTCGACCAGCGAGTCAGCGAGTTTTACATTGATAGACATGGTGGACTCCTAAATATAAAATTCTAACAAGGAATGGCTCAAAAGGGAACTTATGGGAACCTATCTGCATCATAAACACCCCACTCAATAACCAAAGCCATCAAGCAGGGTGCGTCTATTCGCTGTACTTACGCCTCTACCAAAGCCGGATTCTCACCAGCTTTTGCCTTTTGCGCTGGCCCCCAGTTGATCCCTGCAGCATTGGCCGACGTATCTGCCGCCGCCAGCAGGGTCTCATTGGACAGGTGACTGTATCGCTGGCTGGTTTTGAGTTGGGTATGTCCCAACACCTTTGCCACTTCGTAGATCGACCGCTCCGAATTGACCCTGTTGCTGGACATGCTGTGCCTCAAGTCGTGCATCCTCACCTCAGGCAACCCGGCCTGTTTTCTCGCCGTATTCCAGCTGCAGAATATAGACACGTAGGGCAGCTTCGTCTTCAGATTGGGCGCGACAAAGCTGCAACTCGGCCAGCGTGGCAACTGCGACAACACCGACAGCATCGCAGCCGACAGGGGCACATGGCGGGCCTTGCCGGTCTTGGTGGTGGGAATCGTCTCCAGAAGCACTTCTTTTGTACCCGACAACGAACGGCATACACCGCGATTCGGCAAACTCAGCCAATGTGGGGATCAGCCGCTCAAGCTTTGCGTTCTTCGGACGGATTTTCACCCAGCACCCCACGACTGCGCAGGACCCGGCGCCGCTTGCTTTGCCTTGTCGCAGAAATGCACAGACGTAAAAAAGCCCCAGCAAGAAAAACCTGATGGGGCAATGGAGGGAGGGAAAGCGTTGGAAGGGTTCGTCTGCACCATCGGCAGCGGCTTACCTCAAATGAACTCCAGCGTGTCGCCGAACATGGATATATCGGCGATCAAAGTGGGGATTGATTCTATTAAAAAAGGCCGCTAGCCCTACTGTCAATTGCGCGAGGCGCTATCAAATTTGAACCAATTGATAGTCAAGCGCTGATGAGGTGGTTCGCACCTTAAGCAGCCTTAACCTCGCCACCCTCACCATCTTCACCCCCCTTGACTGTCTGCAGCATCTGTCTTTTGCCCACACAATGTCGCCAAATAGGCTTATGCCGTGTCTACGGCTTGGAAAATCAGGCCCACACCCCCAGCAGCAAGGGAAATCCATAGGCAATCAGCACAAAGAACAATGCCGCCGATACCACCGCGCCCAGCAGAGAACACAGCACGGTCACGGCGACTGTCATCAGTGTGTCGATGAAACCCATGGGCGGGAGATTGGCCAGCAGCTTGGCGGTGCCGGTGTGGTCGGTGGTGGCCCAACGGCCTAAACCTGTGATGGCTTTCTCTGCCGCGTTGGCAGCGAATCGGGCGGCTTGGGTGGCAGAACGGGGGGTGCGTTTAGACATGGGAAATCTCCTTGGGAAATGGGATGGGAAAGGACGGGGGCGAAGTGCATGGCTGCAGAGAGCACTGGGGCAGAAAGTACAGACGTAAAAAAGCCCCAGCAAGAAAAACCTGATGGGGTAACGGGGGAAATTGGGGGAAATGAATCTACGCTTAATTCAAGCTTTGGCGATTAAAGTGGGTGTCCTTTTTGCACAGTTCAGGGCGGCTGCGTAACATCAGTTAATTATGTTGTTGCGGCCTGCCTGATGGCTTCGGTGGCCCACTGGTTCAGGCTCTGACCCTGAGCGGCGGCGGCGATGGCGGCAGCCTCGTGAATAGCAGGGTCAACCCGCAGGGAGAATTTGCCCGAGAAGTGCTTGCGCGGTTCGATGCTGCGACGCTCGCAGGCCTGGAGGAATATGCGCAGGGAAACTTCACCTTCATGCTTCAGTCCCTCCACGTCGGCAGCATAGAAGTCGGCGCCACCATTCAGGCCTGCAAACTCACCCCGGAACATTTGAATGTCAGGATCAAAGGCGATGACCGCCTGATAGCCGCTAATTGTCATGGTGTTCATGGTTTCACTCCGTTCTCTTCAAGCCATTTGCGAATTGCTGCGACCGCGCCCTTGTCCGTATCCGGCGATGGATGAGGGCGATGAAACACCCGCACCAAGCCGAACAAAAAGACCTCGACACGCGAACCTTCGCGTTCTTCAAACTCTGCACCAAGCTCCTGCAATAGCGCTTCGATGTCGGCCCAGCGGACATTTGCCGAGACCGGTCGGAAGAAGACCAACTCCAAGGTGCGTTGGTGTTTTCGTTTCATCGAATTATGGTATCACTAAACGGTATCAAATACAAAAAAGGAGGAGAGCCTCAACCAGTGATTCGGCTGATGTACCACGACTGGGATTTATGTGAAGAAAGGCAAGTGTCCTTTTTTACTTGGTTCACACCTTAAGCCGCCTGAATCTCACCACCCTCACCATCTTCACCCCCCTTGACTGTCTGCAGCATCTGTCTTGCAACCGACATGCCGCGTATGGCACGGCATTGGCGTGCGCTGGCCAGCTTGATGAGGCTGGCGGGCGTGCCCACGGCATGAGCGAAGGTTCGAAAAAAGGTGTCGGCGCAGGCCACAAATGCCTCAGCATCCATGCCCAAGCGCT
>JBAQDW010000381.1:0-2341 GCA_049286445.1 Rhodoferax sp.
GAAACGGTGAGCGTGCCATGGTGGCTGGCTACCAAGTCTCGGACGACGGCCAGGCCAATGCCATGGCCGGGCACTTGCTCATCCAGTCGCACCCGGCGCTGCTGCAACACGGCTTGCGAGTCGGCAAAACCGGGGCCGTCATCCACCACCCGCAGATGCAGGCGCTGGTCTTGCGTCCCCACTTGCACAGTGACCTGCTGGCGCGCCCACTTGGCGGCGTTGTCCAGCACGTTGCCCAGCATCTCAAACGCATCGCCCTCGTCGATGCGCCACGTCAGGTCCGGCGCGCACTGCACCTGCCACGTCAGTTGTTTGTCCGCATAGACCTTGTTCAAACTCGCCTGAATGCGCGCCACCACCGGCGCCAACGCCAGATGGGGTGCAAACCGGGCGGCGCCGCTGGCACCGGCCCGGCCCAGTTGGTGCCCCACGATGTCATCCATGCGCGCGACTTGCTGCGCCACCAAGGCGGGTAACTCGTGTGGACTGTCCAGTGACGCGCGCATCACCGCCAAAGGCGTCTTGAGGCTGTGAGCCAAGTCGTCCAACGCGTCTTTGTAACGGATTTGGCGCGCGCGCTCTTGCGTCATCAGCAGGTTGAGGTTGTGCGTCAGCCCCTTGAGTTCACTGGGGTAGCGCCCTTCAACTTGCGTCTGGGTGCCTTGCTCGATGCCTCGCACCTCGCCTGCCATCTGGCGCAGCGGTGCCAGCCCCCAGCGCAGCAACACAGCTTGCGTCAGCAGCAGCAACGCACCCGCGCCACCCAGCCACAGCCACAGCGTTCGGCTAAAGGCGCCCAGCTCGCGGTCCAACGCGACCTTGTCTTCCAGCACCGAAAACACCAGCGGCGCGGCGCGGTTGTGGATCGTCCACGTCACGGCATAGGTAGCGGCCAAAAAGGCACGGCCCGTTTTGACGGGTGTGCCATTCGCCGCACTCAACCCGGACACCGTCTCAAAGCGCCACTGCCCCGGCACCTGAAGCGGCTGAAACGGCAGCGCAAGACCCACAGAAGAGGCCGACTGCCACGTCTCATGGCGCATCGGATTGGCAATTTGCGCGTACAACCCGGACGCGGGCAGCGAGAGCTGCGGCTCCGCCAAGGTCATGGGCATGAGCAGGGCCCCCTGAGGATCGAGTTCGGCCCCGGCGATCAGCAGGTAAATCGTGGTTTGCAAACGGGCGAATCGGGCCGCTTGCACACTGTCTTCAAAGGCTTGCTGCACGGCCCACCCGGCAGCGGCCAAAAAGGCCAACAGCACGCCCATGCCGCCCCAAGTCAGACGCGCACGAATCGACAGCGGCGTCTTTATTGCCATGCGAACCGGTAGCCGCGCCCGCGCAGGGTTTCAATCGGGGCCAGCTGCCCGTCGGGATCAAGCTTGCGGCGCAGGCGGCCCACCAGCACCTCCAGCACGTTGCTGTCACGGTCTTCATCGCGTGGGTAAAGGTAGTCCGACAGCTCTTGCTTGCTCACGACCCGGGCGCGCTCACGCACCAGCATTTCCAGCACACGGTATTCAAACGGGGTCAAGTCAAGGGCCGTGTCGTTGAGCCACGCCGCTTGAGCTGAAAAATCGACACGCAAGGCGCCCAGCGTCAACTCATTCGAGGTAGCTTTCAGGGCGCGGCGCAGCAGGGCTTTGACGCGGGCGGCCAGTTCAGGGTAGTCAAAGGGTTTGACCAAGTAGTCGTCGGCCCCGGCTTCCAGCCCCAGCACCTTGTCCTGCCAACTGCCCCGCGCCGTCAAAATCAAAATGGGCAGCGTGCGGCCCTCAGCCCGCAGGGTTTGCACCACCGTGATGCCGTTCAACTTGGGCAGTCCCAAGTCGATGATGGCCAAGTCAAACGGGTACTCGCGGGCCTGAAACAAACCGTCTTCCCCGTCAGGGGCCAAGTCCACCCGGTGGCCCTCGGCTTCGATCTGGCGTTTCAGGCTCAGCCGCAGAATGGCATCGTCTTCAATCAGTAACAGGCGCATGGCTCACCTTGTTGCGCGGTTTCACAACGCTTGCCCCGTCTGGGCGTCAAGCAGCAGCAGCTTGACTTCGCCTTGGGGGGTGAGCACTTTCACACGCCACACGGTGCGACCGTTCTGCTCACTGCGGTCCACTGACAACACGCGGCCTCCCGTGGCTTGGCGGGCGGTCGCGGCGGCGGCATCCCGACTGACCTCCGCCCAAGCGGGGGTCGTCAGAACGGCCAACAAAGCCAAGGTGAAAGCAATCAGGGGTTTCATGGCGTGAGGAAGGGGGGTGCGTGCCGGGGTGGTCATCCTAACCCCAGCAAACGCAGCTCGATTATTCGGCGATGGGCTCGACCGACACGCGCACCCGCAGGC
>JBAQDW010000382.1:0-5018 GCA_049286445.1 Rhodoferax sp.
GCTTGATCGCGTCTCCCTGACCAACGCCATCCCGCCCCTGCCTTCGCTCATTCGCAATGCCGCGATGGCTGGTGCTTTGCCTTGAGTTATTGAGAAGTTACCGAAAACATGCAGAATCCTGAACGCAGGGGCTCACTGAAACGGCACGCTTGAGCAAGCGCCAATCGTCGTCGGGGTGTCTCTCACGCTGGTTGATCACTATCGGTATTTTCGCAAATAAGAACCTTCAAACCACCGCTTGGCCCAGTGGAACAGGCGCGATGAGGGCAGAATTATGTGGCGCTTGGCATTGCGAAACACCAGCGTGCCGTGGTCAATGGCGTCAATGATGCAGACCAATTCGACTTGAAAGGTGGCCTTCGGCGTCTGGCCGCGCAAACCGGCCAACACATTTTCAGCGGCTGCAGCGGCTTGCAGGTCAGCCATGTGGGCCTGCTTGGGCATCCAGTCCGGGCCGGGAAAGCTGCCCGAGTCGCCCACCACGTACACGTGCTGTGCACCCTCCACGCGGCACTGGGCATCGGCTTTGAGCAGCCCACCGGGGGAGCGAGCGAGCTCAGTTTGGTCAAACCACAGGTTGCCGGTCATGCCGGGCATGAACAGAATCAAGTCAGCCGCCAACACGCCGCCTTCGGTTACCACTTGATTCGCCTCCAGGCGGACTATTTTGTGACCCAAGTGGGTGCGAATGCGCCGCCGCGCCATCTCGGCCAGCAAGTATTTGACCGCTTTGGGGCCCAGCCGGTTGCCGGGTTCTTTGGAGGGGTTGAAAAAAACCAGCTCGAATTGGTCACGTCGCCCTTCCCGCTTGAGCTGCTCGTCAATACCAAACAAAAACTCAAACATCGGGCCCCCTCGCACGGCGCTGGGCTCATTCGGGTTGCCTGCAAAGCCCACTGCAATGGTGCCGCCGGTCATCTGGCGCAGACGGTCCCGAATTTTCTCAGCCGCTGCGATGCCCTCGCAGGGCGTGATGGCGTGCTCAATACCGGGTAGCTTTTTAATGAATCGCCCACCGCTGGCAATCACCAGCGCATCGTTGCGCACCTCACCGGCCGTCGTCATCACCACCCGGCCCCCTTCGCGCAATCCCGTCACCTCGGCGGCCAGGTGTAGCACCTTCATGCGTGCAAAAAAATTCGCCAGCGGCACCACCAGTTGCTCACGGGTGCGCAGGCCGCTGGGAATCCAAATAATGCCGGGCAGGTAGTGCAACTCAGCGCGTGGCGCAATGAGGGTGATGCAGGCGTCAGCGTCGCGCTGGCGAATTTCGCGCACGCTCGACAGGGCACCAAAACCGGCGCCAATGAGGGTGATGTTGGAAGGCGTGCTCATAAATAATTCCCGAGTGAAGTGCCAAGCGCAAGCCGACCCCAAGGGGCGCCTTGTTGGACCGCTTGTTGGGGTGGGGCCGCAATGCAGGGCAAAAATTCGTCGCGTAAAAGTCCGTTAAATACTGGATGCCGACAGCGTGCTCACCGCCCGCACTCGTCGCGCGTGGCGGCCAAAGCGCCGCGTCCCACCGGGTAGGCTGAATGGATTGGCTGCCCCGCGCATCCGTCCTGGTGGTCATGTTTGTCTTGTCTTGTCTTGTCTTGCCGTGTGGGTTCATTAAACCAAGGGCTCCCGGTTTCTTGCCATCAAGAAACGTGCCACATCAAGCGTTCAGCCAATGTTGAATCTATTCAATGACTTGCAAGCGCCCGCTGTCATGCGACACGCAGTGCCTCACCCCCCAACTGCCATTTTTGGCAGTGTGGGCCTACACTGCTGGCAGCATGAAAACAACGCTCTTGAAACCTTTGCCTGAACTGGTGTCCTTTTTGGAGGGTTTGTCTGAGCCCCACATCTTGTTCGACACGCAGTACCGCATCTTGGCGGCCAATGCGGCGTACCGGCACCAGTTCAGCCCCGAGCGCAGCGTGGTGGGGCGCACCTGCTACGAGGTGTCCCACCACTTCAGCCTGCCCTGCGACCAGGCCGGTGAGTCGTGCCCTTTGGCAAAAGCGCGGGAATCAGGCCAGCGCGAGCATGTGATGCACCTGCACCACACGCCCAAGGGGGAGGAATACGTCACTATTGAGCTGGCACCGCTGCGGAATGCCCAGGGTAAGCAAGCGTTTTATGTTGAAAAAATAGCCCCCCTTCGCATCCCACGGGGCGTGCCCGAAGCGCAAGGGTTGATTGGCCGCGCCCCCGCCTTTCAGCGCATGTTGAGTTTGGTCGCGCGTGTGGCCCCCGCACAGGCTGCAGTTTTACTGCTCGGAGAATCCGGCACCGGCAAAGAGCTGGTGGCGCACGCCATTCATGAGGCCAGCGACCGAGCCCAGCGGCCCCTGGTGGCGGTGGACTGCTCGAGTCTGTCAGAGAGCTTGTTTGAATCTGAGCTGTTCGGCCACGAGCGAGGCTCTTTTACGGGGGCCACCACGGCCAAGGGCGGTTTGGTGGAAGCGGCCAGCGGGGGCACTTTGTTCATTGACGAGGTGGGCGACATTGCACTGACCATGCAAGTGAAACTGCTGCGCTTGTTGGAAAGCGGCACGTACCGCCGGGTGGGCAGCACAGAGCTGCGCCATGCCGATATTCGCGTGGTGTCTGCCACCCACCGCGATCTGGACCGCATGGTCAGCGAGGGCCGGTTTCGCGAAGACTTGTACTACCGGCTGAGCGCGTTCCCGATTCACCTGCCCGCGCTGCGCGAACGCCGAGACGACATTCCCCTGCTGAGCCACGCTTTGCTGCAACGCGTCGCCCCCAAACGCCAGCTCACGCTAACACCCGATGCGCTGGCGCGGCTGCAAGCGCAAGACTATCCCGGCAATGTGCGCGAACTGCGCAACCTGCTTGAACGCTCCGCCTTGCTGTGCGACGGCAACACCCTGGAGGCAGCCCACGTGCAAGAGGCCCTGCGGTCGGGTCGGCGGGGGTCGGCGGAGCGGCACACCACGCCAACGACGGACCTCTCGAACACTGCCACCCCCGCCCCCGACGACACACTCAAGTCCATGGCGCGCGAAGCGTTCAAACAACGGGTGGAGGCGCACCAAGGCAGCCGGGAAGAACTAGCCCACCAACTCGGCATCAGCCAACGCTCCTTGTACCGAAAACTCAAGGACCTTAGGTAAGCAGCGGCTTTGGCGGTAACGCTCGCCACCCCGCAAGAAAGCACCAAGATTGGATTCGGAAACGATGACCCCCGCTCAGGCATCTTGCCCAGACAGCCATTGCGCTACAAGCTATTGAAAATAGAGCGATTTACGTCCGCTGTTGAATTACCAACTCGTCATACCCGGTGCCCAGGTCAGGCTCCCGGCTGAACTGCCAGTCGGGTAGCAAAGCCAGCAATACTTCGGCCGTGGTCAGCACGGTACAACCCGGTGCCACATGCCCGCCCAGCACCTCACCGGTTGTCGTGGAGACGGCCATGTGCATGTGCGAACTGGTTCCGCCATCCGCGACGGCCACCGTGCCCGACAGCGTCAGAATTTCCATGCTGCCAGTCAGACGCGTGGCCTGACCCGCCCCGGCCAAGCGGATACCCGCCGTGGACAAACTGCCAATGCCCGACAACACAAAAGCCGCGCGACAGTTCTGGCTGTGCACGGCCACCTCTAGCGCAGCACGCAGGTCTTGACCGGGGGTGAGGCGAATGGGAAAGAGTTTCATGGATTCCATGATAAATCAGTCTCCAGCCCACACGGGTATTGCGCAAGGCGCTATTAAAAAAGAAGTAAACACCAATCCCCCACGGTGGGTTCCTGCGAACCCTCCCCAGCGAAAACCAAAGTTTTGTGCCGCAGCTCGGTGCCCGACTGCACCAACGCCAACACCAGCGCTACCGCCTCGCGCATTTTGGTTTATTCCACTGCTTGACTGGTCTCGTCGCGCATGGAGTGCAGCACGGGGAGTCTCAGGGCTATTGCCCTCCTTTTTCCCGCCCGGCGGGTTGGGGAGAGAGTGGGGGTTGCATTTTAAAAATTGCTATATTTTCGGTAGCTTCTTGCGCAGTTCTTACAAGGGCTGGCGGGACCACGGTGTAGAAACTCCAAGGTCTTGTTCTTCCCCCCCTCTCCCCCAACCCCTCTCCACCCCCGCCGGGGCGGAAAGGGGAGCTCAACAGCCATATTCGGCCAACGCTTTGTCTGGGGTGGCGTTCACGCGCAACGGGCAACATTCAAACTTGCCGGGAACCACGGGAGCCTGGGGCCACACTGATATTGCCTGTGTTCACTTTGAAGGTTGGCGGTTTACGGTGAACTCTTCTACTTCCAACACGCGGCCACATACGGTTGTTGGCTCCCCTTTCTCGCCCGGCGGGGCGGGAGAGGGGTTGGGGGTGAGAGTGGGGGTTGCAGCGCAAGAATTGCTACACAGTCGATAGCTACCAACGCAGGCCCGGCAACGGCAGGCCGCAAAAAAACCACGCGGATTCAAAAGCCTTGCGGAAAAAGGCCTTGCGGAACCAAGTTGCAGAAACTTCAGGATCTTGTTCACTCCCCCTCTCCCTTGGAAAGCAGTCCAGGCAACACAGAAATAGGCCTTTAGCCCTGGTTCAGTCTGCGCAAGCAGCTATGTTTTCAGTAGCGCTTGCGCACCAGCCATCACTCCACCGTCACCGACTTTGCCAGGTTGCGGGGTTTGTCAACGTCGGTGCCTTTGGCGCAGGCGGTGTGGTAGGCCAGCAGTTGCAAAGGCACGACGTGCAGCAGGGGGGAGAGTTCGCCGTAGTTCTCTGGCATGCGGATGACGTGCAGGCCTTCGCCGCTTTCGATGCGGGTGTCGGCGTCGGCCAGCACGTAGAGCACGCCGCCACGCGCGCGAACTTCGTGCATATTGCTTTTGAGTTTTTCCAGCAAGGCGTCGTTGGGGGCGACGGTGACCACCGGCATGGCGCTGGTGACCAGGGCCAAGGGGCCGTGTTTGAGTTCGCCTGCGGGGTAGGCCTCGGCGTGGATGTAGCTGATTTCTTTGAGTTTGAGGGCACCTTCCAGGGCAATGGGGTAGTGCAGGCCGCGCCC
>JBAQDW010000383.1:0-3332 GCA_049286445.1 Rhodoferax sp.
ATCGACCATCGCCGACAAGCCCGTCGCCGTTGCAGCACCAAAAGTGCTCAACAAATAGTCTGTGTACAAATCAAGGTCAGCTTTTTTCATCCGGGGAGCCTATCAGGGGTGGGCTGCGTAACATCAGCTAATAAAACACAATAGAGTTGCACAAAACGCAACAATCAAGCTTTTGCCTCCACCCCAAGGGCCCACTTTCATGCTGAACCCCCAACTGCTCACCACCTTTTCCGCCATCGTGAGCGCGGGCAGCATCAGTGCGGCGGCCACGCGCCTGGGCTGCGGCAAATCGGTGGTGTCGCGCCAACTGGCCCGGCTGGAGGCGGATCTGGGGACGCGGCTGGTTCAGCGCACCACGCGCAAGCTGACGCTGACCGAGGTGGGCAAGGTGGTGCTGCTGGAGGCGCAGCAGATTGACCGCGCTTTAAGCAATGTGGCGCAAATCTCAGGCCAGTTTCAGCACGAGGTGCGCGGGCCATTGCGCGTGGCCTGCCCTCGCCCGCTGGGGCAGCGGCATTTGGTGCCTTTGGTGACCGAGTTCACCCGGCTGCACCCGTTGGTGGAGGTGACTTTGCTGGTGGAAGACCGCATGACCGATTTGGTGGCGGAGCAAATTGATGTGGCCATTCGCGCCGCCAACCTGGAAGACTCCACCCTGGTGGCCCGCAAGCTGGCGGACAACCCGCGCACTCTGGTGGCGGCACCGGCGTATTTAACACGGGCCGGTGTGCCCCTTACGCCGCAAGATTTGACCGGGCACGACTGCCTGCTGTGGACGCGCGACAACCGGGTGTATGACGAGTGGCCCTTCACGCGGGACGGGGTGATTGAGCGGGTGCGGGTGCAGGGCCGCATTCATGTGAACGACGGCATGGCGCTGGCCGCCACGGCTTGCGCGGGCGCAGGCATGACCGTGCTGGACCGCTTGCTGGTGGAGCAAGAGCTGCGCAGCGGTGAATTGGTCGAGCTGCTACCCGCCTACGCCTTGGCGCCGGGGCCATCCATTTACGCGGTGTACCCGGCGCGCCAGTGGCTGGCGTTGAACACGGCCACGTTTGTGGAGTTTTTGCTAAGCCAGCGCTTTGGGCAGCGGGGGTGAGAGGCTAGCGGCTAGCGGCTAGCGATTAAGCGCTGGGGGGATGATCGTTTTACTTTTGCCCCAGGGGTTTGGTCACAAATCCAATCACGAGGCCTTTGTCCGTGACGGTGATGGTGCCCGGCTGCATGCCCATGCCGCTGGGCAGGGCGAGGTTGCTGGCTTTCAGGTGATGCACCACCACCTCCAGCAAGGCGCGCTCGGTCAGGGCCGGGCCGTAGTCGTTGAGCAGGGCCACCACAGCGGGCTGCAGGCTGGGCATGGACAGGCGCTTGAAGCGCAGTTGGTGGGCGCGAATCGTGAGGTCGCTGGGTTCATAACGCAGGGCAAATTCAACTTCCAGCGTGCCTTGGTGGGCGGTGCGCAGCGCGGGGCCGGCCACGTCCACCACCATTTCGGCACCCAGGCTGTTTTGGGCGGGCAGCAGGGTGAGCTGGGGGCGTTGCATGTCCATATTCAAAACGCCCGGCACCGGGTAGCGCATCGGAAAGCGCTCGGCCACGGCCTGTTGCAACTGCGCGGCTGAGAGGGTGTAGCGGGGCAGCGCCTGCGGCTCGGCAGTCGCGTCGCCGGGTGCAGCCCACGCGAGCGGGCTCAAGGACAGGCACAGGGCGAGGGGAAGCAGGGTGCGGCGGCGCCTGGGGACGTTAAAAACATTCACAGTGCACCGCCAAAAACTGTCAGGCCTTGGTGACTGGGCGGTGCAGTACACAAATTTTGTTGTTGTCGGGGTCGCGCAGGTAGGCCAAGTACAGTTTGATGCCGCTGCTGTCGCGCAGGCCCGGGGGCTCTTCACACGCTGTGCCACCGTTGGCCAAACCCGCCGCGTGAAAAGCGTTGGCTTGGTCGAGGGTTTTGGCCAAAAAGCCCACCGTGCTGCCGTTGCCATGGGTCGCGGGCTCACCATTGATGGGGGTCGCAATGGCAAAGGTGCCGGTGGCGCTGCGGTAGAAGTAGCGCTGGCCATTGGCCACACCGGGCGCGATGCCGAGGGCGCCTAACGCGGCGTCATAAAACTTGCGGGACGCTTCCAAGTCACTCACACCTACAAACACATGACTGAACATAACTTTCTCCGTTGAGGCCCAAAGGCGGGCGATTTTGCTCCGGCTGCATGGTAGTGGATGGCACCCCGTGCCGGGTGAGGCCTTGTAATTGCCACACGTTTTAACCCTCCATCCCAAGCGTGCCATGCGCAAACAGCTATCAATGGTGTAGCAATTGAAGGGCTGGCCGGGGATGACTGGGCAGGCGGGCGCCGGTCTGCTGCCAATGCCCAAACTTAAAATTCACGGGCAGCGCTTGGTCTGCGCGACTGCTCTCCACCCATTTGCCGCCCATCGCATGAAAAAACACACCGTCTCTGTCCTGCTTGCCCTTGCGCTCTGCGCCCTCCCCGCAGCGGCGCAGACGGTGTCTTTTGGGCTGATTGGAGACATGCCTTACAGCGCTTGGGAGCGCAAAAACTTGCCTTTGTTGATTGCGCAGATGGACGGGGAAGATCTGGCGTTTGTGACGCACAACGGCGACATCAAGGGCGGTGGCACGGTGTGCAGCGACGCGGTTTTTGAAGATGTTTTGGGCGTGTTCCAAGCCTCCCACACCCCCTTGATTTATGTGCCGGGTGACAACGAATGGACCGACTGTCACCGACGCAGCAATGGACGTTACGACCCACAAGAGCGGCTGGAGAAGTTGCGCACCCTTTTTTTTCAAGGCAATAACGCCCTGGGCCAGCGCCCGCTGCAGCTCACCCGCCAAAGCGACGACCCCGCGTTTGCGCGCTACCGGGAAAATGTGCGCTGGGAAGCGGGCGGGGCCCTGTTTGTGGGCCTGAACCTGCCGGGCAGCGACAACAATTTTGATGGCACCACACCGCACAGCGGGCCGGTGCCCGAGTTTGTGCAACGCAGTGCCGCCAACCGGGCCTGGCTGGCACAGGCGTTCGCCACCGCGCGTCACAAAAACAGCGCCGGGCTGCTGGTGGTGGTGCAGGCCAACCCTCAGTTTGACGAAGCCAATGCAGGCAGGCCCACGCCCGGTTACCGAGATTTTTTGGACCAACTTCGCGAAGAAACCCAAGCCTTTGCCGGCCCCGTGGTGCTGGTGCATGGCGACACGCATTGGCACCAGATCAACCAGCCGATGCTGGACCCGACAACCCGGCGCGTGGTGAAGAACTTCACCCGCGTGGAGACGTTTGGCTACCCGTTTTTTGGCTGGATCAAGGCCACTG
>JBAQDW010000384.1:0-20339 GCA_049286445.1 Rhodoferax sp.
CCCCCAACCCCTCTCCACCCCCGCCGGGGCGGAAAGGGGAGCTCAACAACCGTATGTGGCCAACACTTTGTCTGGGGTGGCGTTCACGCGCCACGGCCAACCTTCAAACTTGCCGGGAACCACGTGAGCTTGGGGCCACGCTGGCGCTGCCTGTGTTCACTTTGAAGGTTGGCCGTCCACGGTGAACTCATTCACTTCCAACACGCGGCCAAATACGGCTGTTGAAGGCTGCTTTGAAGGTTGGCGGCTCACGGTGAACTCAACCACTTCCAACACGCGGCCACATGGGGCTGTTGGCTCCCCTTTCCCGCCCGGCGGGGCGGGAGAGGGGTTGGGGGTGAGAGTGGGGGTTGCAGCGCAAGAATTGCTACATCGTTGATAGCTGCTTGCGCAGGTACAGCAAGGGATACAGGCCTAAAACATGCAGAATTGTGAACCCATGGCTCCGCTGAAACCGCACGGTTAACGGTTAACGGTTAACGGTTAAAGCGTAAGTAAGTGCCATTCGCCGTTAGGCCCACTGTTAAATTGCCCTTGCACCGGCTTTGCCAAGGTGCTGCTGTGGGCACAGATCGCATCAAATTCACGTTGGAGCTGCTGCTTGTCGGAAATCATCTTCTTGAAGACCGTTCACCGTCTAATTTAGTCAACGGGCAGCAGCCTGTCGGGCGTGGGTCGTCGAAAGCGGAAAACGGCCTCAGTGCTGGCTGGGTTTTGACGATTTGGCAGCCCAATGTCTGGAGTTGGGGTGAAAAAGTGGCGAAGACTGGTCCGCTGCGGTCAATTTGCAGCGAACGATTTCTGAGTCAACACGCTGCTAGCGGCTTAAAAAACCTTCGACTCTCTACCTGCTCCTCAAGCACTTGTGGTTCACATCGGGCGTTGGCAAGCCGTCCATGCTGCCCTATACGCCTGGGCTTTTTGGCGCACTTGAGCGGCCGTGACGCCGGGCGAGAACAGTTGGCTGCCAATGCCAAACCCGGTGGCCCCGGCTTTCACCCAAGGTGCCATGCTCTCAGGTGTCACGCCGCCTACGGGCCAAAAATCGGTGCCTGCGGGCACCACTGAATTCAAGGCCTTGAGACCGCCATGGCCCACCATGTCGGCGGGGAACAGCTTGAGCGCATGGGCGCCGGCTTGCAGCGCGGCAAAAGCTTCGGTGGGGGTGACCACGCCGGGCGCGCACAACATGCCCAAGGAAGCTGCGTGGGCAATCACGCGTACATCGCAGTTGGGCGAGACCATCAAGCGGCCACCGGCACCATGGACGGCATCGACATCGGCGACGCTCAGCATGGTGCCGCCACCGACCAGCGCGTCAGCGGGCAGGGTGCCGGTCAAGAGGCCGATGCATTCGATGGCGCCCGGGCGGTTCAAGGGCACCTCCAGGGTGCGAAAGCCACTTTCATAGAGCGCCGTGCCGACGTCAATGGCTTCTGCGGGCGTTAACCCCCGAAGAATCGCCACCAAGGGCATACGGCGGGCTTGGGTCAAGAGGGCAAAGGCGGTGTTCATGCGAGTTCCAGTTGGGATTGAAGAAAGGCCATGGCCGATAGGAAGGCAGCGCGGGCGTCCAGAACCTCAAAGCGCAGGCCTAAAAGGGCGGCTGCCGCCTCGTAATGGGTGGCCAGTTCGGGCGAACCGATCAATTGGAAAGGGGTCGAGCTGCTGGTGGGGCCCGAACTGTGAAGCACGTCGTGCAACTCCGTGCCAATGAGCACGCCACTCAGATAGGCTTTGGTGTGACCGGCGGGCATGTCACCGGTCACCACCCGGGCACGCGTGCCAAAAAGGGCATGACTCAGCGCGCCGTTGGCAGCCGCTTTAACGCCGTCGGCAAAGGCGGTCGTGTCCCAGTCTTGACGCTGGGAGCCCATGGCGGCGGCCAAGGTGCCGTGTTGGCCGAGCAGATTGAACAACTCGCCGGTCAAGTAGGTGCGCAACTGGCGCACCTGACCGTCTTGCAATTGAACCCATTTGCTGTGGGTGCCGGGCAGCAAAAACCAGCCATTGGCGTGGCCCAGAGTGACCGCGCCCAACAACTGGGTTTCTTCGCCCCGCATGACATCGGGCTGGCCAAAAGCGTCGCGCACGCAGTAACCAGGAACAATCAGCTGGCGCGGTCCTCCGGTGGGCGAGGGCATGTGGGCGAGGTGCTGAGCCAACTCAGTCAAGGGCACGTCGGCGCCGACATAGGGAACTTCTTGCCAACCTAAAGCGCTGCCCACCATGCCCGACATCAAAACCGCTTGAGGGGCGACATTCAGGGCTTGCAAACCGGCGGACAAAGCCTCTGGAAACCGACTCTTGCACGCCAGTGCGCCCTGCGCATCCGCATGCTCAGACAGGCACTGTCCTGTGGCATCAAGGGCGTAAACACGCCGGTGGGTGGTGCCCCAATCGATGGCGACGGTGTGACAATTTTCGGTGGCTCGCATAATCCCCAATCAGAAAGAAAAATCTCAAGAGCGGTATTTAATCATATGATGATTAAACCGTCACCCCCTCTTCGAGGGTTGCCCGCTCATCTTCCCAATGCCAAGCCATGAACTCATCCCTTTCACCCCCTTTGCTGTCTCCTTCTCCCGCGCTCTCCACTTACACCGGTCGTAATTTGCACGGGCAGGTGGTCAATGAGATGGGGCGGCGGGTGGTGGGTGGGGTCTATGAGGCCGGGGCAATATTGCCCAATGAGGAGCAACTTTGTTTGGAGTTGCAGGTGAGCCGAACTGCATTGCGCGAGGCGGTGAAGGTGTTGGCGGCCAAAGGCTTGTTGGAGTCACGCCCGCGCATTGGAACCCGGGTGCGCGCGCGCGAGTTGTGGAACTTGCTGGACCCCGATATTCTGGCCTGGCGCTGTGCCACTGGAGCTGATGCCGAGTTTTTGCGCCACCTCACTGAATTGCGCGAAATCATTGAGCCTGCGGCGGCGTCGCTGGCGGCTAAAAGTCGCACCGAGGAGCAACTCTATGCCATTGAGCAGGCTTTCAAAGCGATGGAAACGGCGCAGAGCATTGCGCAGTGGGTAGAGGCGGATTTGGCTTTTCATACCGCCGTGCTGCGGGCCACCAACAACCCTTTGTTGATGCCATTGGCGGCCATTATTGGTAGTGCGTTGGAGTCGCTGTTGTCGGTATCAGCGCGAACGGCAGGGGATTTTAAGCACGCCTTGTCGGACCATCAAAAGGTGTTTGAAGCGATTCGCCAAGGCGATCCTCAAAGTGCGCTACATCGCATGGCCGGTATGTTGTCGGATACCCGTGCCTTGATGAATCAATCCGTTTTCTAGGCGGTAGCAGCGCCTGCGCCACAGTCATTCGTAAAGGCTGAGGGTAATCCCTGATATTTGGCGTCCTTTAATTGTATGACAATTAAAACAAGACGGACTCACCACAGGCAGACCTTATGGCAGACGAAACACCCAAAAAGCGCAGATCACAACATTGGTTTGGTGGCACTGACAAAGACAACTTCATTCACCGCAGCTGGATGAAGAGCGAGGGTTTGCCGGACGACAGTTTTGATGGCCGCCCCGTCATTGGTATCTGCAACACCTGGAGTGAACTCACCCCGTGCAACCAGCACTTTCGTGAGTTGGCCCAGCGCGTCAAGCATGGTGTGTTGCAAGCCGGCGGCATTGCCGTTGAATTTCCCGTGTCGTCCTTGGGCGAGACCCTGATGCGCCCCACGGCCATGCTCTACCGCAATCTGGCCAGCATGGATGTTGAAGAGGGGATTCGTGCCCATCCTTTAGACGGCGTGGTGCTGCTGGCCGGCTGTGACAAAACCACGCCCGCCACACTCATGGGTGCGGCCAGCGTGGATTTGCCAACCTTGGTGGTCTCAGGTGGCGGCATGTTGAACGGCAATTACCGGGGGCAGCCGATTGGTTCGGGCACGCATGTCTGGAAGTTTTCCGAAGCCGTGAAAGCGGGCCAGATGACGGAGCAGCAGTTCATGAAGGCCGAAAGCTGCATGTCTCGCTCAGCGGGCGTGTGCATGACCATGGGCACGGCCTCCACCATGGCATGTCTGGTGGAAGCGCTGGGCGTGGGCTTGCCGGAGAACGCCGCCATTCCTGCGGTCGACTCGCGCCGTTACGAGTTGGCGCAGCGCGCCGGTCGCCACATCGTGGATTTGGTGAATCGTGATGTGAAACTGTCCCAGATTTTGACGCGTGAAGCATTTGAAAACGCCATTCGGGTGTGTGGGGCTATTGGTGGCTCCACCAATGCCGTCTTGCACTTGATTGCGATTGCCGGGCGCATTGGTATTCCGTTGACGCTGGACGATTGGGACACGCTCGGTCGTGACGTGCCCACCATCGTGAACTTGATGCCCTCGGGCAAGTACCTGATGGAAGACTTTTACTACGCCGGTGGTTTGCCCGTCGTGATGAAACGGTTGCAAGAGGCAGGCCTTTTGCATGTCAACGCCATCACCGTCAACGGTCGGACCCTGGGTGAGAACGTGGCCCATGCCGAGTGCTTTAACGACGACGTCATTTTGCCCATGCATGCGCCGCTGGTGGAGCAGGGTGGTTTGGCTGTTTTGCGCGGCAACTTGGCGCCGTTGGGCGCCGTGATTAAACCTTCCGCTGCCACGCCCGCGCTGTTAAAGCACACCGGTCGGGCCGTGGTGTTTGAGACCATTGAGCACTACAAATCCCGCATTGAAGACCCTGATCTGGACATCGATGCCGATTGCGTCATGGTGCTGAAAAACTGTGGACCCAAAGGCTACCCTGGCATGGCCGAGGTGGGCAACATGGGTTTGCCTGCCAAACTGCTCAAGCAAGGCGTGACGGATATGGTCCGTATTTCAGATGCCCGTATGAGTGGCACCGCCTTTGGCACCGTGGTGCTGCATGTGGCGCCAGAAGCGGCTGCGGGTGGGCCGCTCGCCTTGGTGCAGGACGGCGACATGATCGAGCTGGACGTGGCCGAGCGCCGTTTGCACCTGCAGGTCAGTGACGAAGCGCTGGCCTTGCGCCGCGCCCAATGGACTCCCGAACCCGCCCCTGCGTCCGGTTATGTGCACATGTACCACCGCCATGTGTTGCAAGCCGACCAAGGCGTTGACCTTGACTTTCTGGTGGGTTGCCGGGGTTGCCCTGTTCCGCGCGAATCCCATTAAATAGAACAACGAGAACTCCCATGGCCCGCATTCAACTGAACCATGTCTTCAAAGCGTATGGCGATCACGCGCCCGTGATTCGTGATGTGACGCTGGACATTGGCGAGAACGAATTTTGTGTTTTTGTCGGCCCTTCTGGCTGTGGCAAATCCACGTTGCTGCGCATGATTGCCGGCTTGGAAACCATCAACAGCGGTCAATTGCAAATTGGCGGCCAGCTCATGAACGACGTGGCGCCGGCACACCGCGGTGTGGCCATGGTGTTTCAGAGCTACGCCTTGTTTCCGCACATGACCGTGTTTGAGAACATGGCCTTTGGCCTGCGTTTGTCCAAAGTGCCTGACCCCCAGTTGCAAACCCGGGTGCGCGAAGCGGCTCGCATTTTGCAGTTGGAGCCGTTGTTGGACCGTTTGCCCAAAGCCCTGTCGGGCGGACAGCGTCAGCGCGTGGCCATTGGCCGGGCGATTGTGCGGGAACCGGGCGTGTTTTTGTTTGATGAGCCCTTGTCCAATTTGGACGCCGCCTTGCGCGTGCAAACGCGTTTTGAAATTGCCAAAATTCACCGCGATTTTGGCAAAGCCAGCACGGTGTACGTGACCCATGACCAAGTGGAGGCGATGACGCTGGCCGATCGCATTGTGTTGCTCAACGCCGGTGAAGCGGTGGCGCGTGATGGCAGTGTGGCGCAGTTTGGCCCGCCACTGGAGCTGTACCACCGTCCGCGCAACAAGTTTGTGGCAGGCTTTATCGGCTCGCCCAAAATGAACTTTCTAGAAGGCACGTTGATTGCTGCCACGCCAGACGTGGCGACCGTGCAACTGACGGGCGGAGAGTCGATTCAAGCACGCGTGAATGCCATGGCCATGCCGCTGCAGAGTCCTGTGACTTTGGGGCTGCGTCCTGAAGACGGCGAAGTGGGCACGGCCACACAACACATTGCGCGTGCCGTGCAGTGGCAAGAGCGCTTGGGTGAAACCACTTACCTCTACTTGGACAGTGGCGTGCGCGGTGAACCGTGGGTGGTGAAAGCGCCGGGCAACTCCTATGCCAAAACGGGCGACCGCTTGGCCTTGTCCTTGCCGCCCCAGCACTTGCACCTGTTCGATGCCCAAGGCCACGCCTTGGCACGCACAGTGGCGAATGAAGATTTGCCACTCGCGGCAGTCGCGTAATTCGAGGTCATCATGGAATTAGGTGTTTGCTATTACCCTGAGCATTGGCCAGAAAGCGGCTGGGCACAAGATGCACAGCGCATGGTGGGAATGGGCATTCGCTATGTGCGTATTGCCGAATTCGCTTGGAGCCGGATTGAACCCAGTCCGGGCCATTTTCAATGGGATTGGTTGGACCGCGCCGTTGCCACGCTGGCCGATGCGGGCTTGCGGGTGGTGATGTGCACGCCGACTGCCACGCCACCGAAATGGCTGGTCGATGCCGACCCGACCATCTTGGCCGTGGACGCCCAAGGACAAACACGCGGCTTTGGTTCGCGTCGGCACTACTGCTTTTCCAGCCCCAGCTACCGCGCCCAGTCGGACCGCATGACCACCGAAGTGGCCCAGCGCTATGGCCAGCACCCCGCCGTGGTGGCTTGGCAAACGGACAACGAATACGGCTGCCACGACACAGTGCTGAGCTACAGCGCCGCTGCCGTGGCCGGGTTTCGGGTTTGGCTACAAGCGCGTTACACCACCATTGACGCGCTCAACCAAGCGTGGGGCACTGTGTTTTGGAGCCAAGAATACCGCGACTTTGACGAGGTTGACGCCCCGGTGGGCACGGTCACCGAAGCCACCCCCGCGCACTGCTTGGACTACCGCCGCTTTGCCTCGGATGAGGTGGTGGCCTTCAACCGCCGCCAAGTCAAACTGTTGCGCGCGCTCGCGCCGGGGCGCGATGTGGTGCACAACTTCATGGGGTTTTTCACTGAGTTCGACCACCACGATGTGGCCGCCGACTTGGATGTAGCGACCTGGGACAGCTACCCCTTGGGCTTCACCCAGAATTTCTTCCTAAGCGCAGACGAGAAGCGCCACTATGCCCGCACCGGCCACCCCGACATTCCGGCGTTCCACCACGACCTGTACCGTGGCATGTGCAAGGGCCGCTGGTGGGTGATGGAGCAGCAACCCGGCCCCGTCAACTGGGCGCAGTGGAACCCCGCGCCGCTCGATGGCATGGTGCGGCTGTGGACTTGGCAAGCCTTTGCCCATGGTGCGGAGGTGGTGAGCTATTTCCGCTGGCGCCAAGCCCCGTTTGCCCAAGAACAAATGCATGCGGGCCTGAACCGGCCCGATCGCAGCTTGGACCAAGGCGGGATCGAAGCCACCCAAGTGGCTGAGGAATTGCAATTATTTAAGCCGCGAGCAAAATAGGCCTCTAGCCCAAGTACCGCCTGCGCAAGCAGCTATCATTTTTGATTACCCTAGCGTGTGGATGGCGCAAATCCAACCGCAGGGTGCCGACTTCAATGCCTTGGAGTTGAGCTTTCGGGTGTACAGCGCGTTGCGCCAACTCGGCCTGGATGTGGAGGTGCTGCCCAGCAGTGCCGACCTCACTGGCTATGCGCTGATCGTCTTGCCTGCCCACATGCGGGAAGACGCTGAGCTGGCGCAACGCTTGGCCGCGACGGGCGCGCAAATTGTGCTGGGACCGCGCAGTGGCTCCAAAACCGCCTCACTGGCCATTCCTGATCAACTGGCACCGGGTGCTTTTTCGGCACTGGCGGGTGTGCAGGTGCAACGGGTTGCCTCCTTGCCGCCCGGTTTGGTTGACGAGGTGCAATGGGCCCAAGGCCCAAGCGCGTCGGTCACCCGCTGGCGTGAAGACGTGAAACTGGCTGGGGCCGTGGCGCTGGCCCAGTTTGGTGATGGCCGCCCTGCCGTGACCCGCCATAACCACACTTGGTACGCCGCAGGCTGGATGGACGGCGCGGGCTGGCGCCATTTGCTGAAACTGGCCGCCCAGGCCGCGTCAATGGACACCTTGAACTTGCCCGCTGAGGTGCGCGTCAGCCGCCGGGGTGACTGGGTCTTCGCCCTGAATTTTTCGAGTTCGACGGTGGATTTTTCACCGTCAAAAAACGCGCAATGCTTGCTGGGTGCGCGTGCCCTGGCCCCCCAAGCCGTGTCGATCTGGAAGGTGACCCCTTCCGCCAACGCGTAAAAACGCAACCTTAGGAGACAAGAAATGACATTCAAACCTGTACGACTCGCCCTGGCTTCGGCCGCACTTCTTGCCTGCAGCCTGTCCGCCCTGGCGGGTGAGCTGGTGATCAACACCGACGCCTCCGATCCGGCCCCGAAAGCGGCCTTTGATGCGCTGGTCAAAGGCTTTGAGGCCGCCAACCCCGACGTCAAGGTCAAGATCAACGTGTTTGACCACGAGGGCTACAAAACCTCGATTCGCAACTTCTTGACTGCCGAGGCGCCTGACTTGGCCAACTGGTATGCCGGCAACCGCATGGAACCGTTTGTGAAGGCGGGTCTGTTTGAAGACGTGTCTGACTTGTGGGCCAAAGAAGGTTTGAACGACTCCTTCAAGTCCGCCGCTGCCTCCATGACCATTGACGGCAAGAAGTGGGGTGTGCCTTACACCTACTACCAATGGGGCGTGTATTACCGCAAGGACATCTTTGCCAAGCTGAAGATTGCCGAGCCTAAAACTTGGGAAGAGTTGCTGGCCGCCTGCGCCACACTGAAGGCCAACAAGATCACCCCGTTTGCCATTGGCACCAAAGCCACTTGGACGACCGGGGGCTGGTTTGACTACCTTGACATGCGTGTGAATGGCTACGAGTTCCACATGGATCTCACGGCGGGCAAAGTGCCTTACACCGACAAACGCGTGCAGGCGGTGTTTGACAAGTGGGAGCAACTGGTCAAGCCCGGCTACTTCCTGCCCAACCACGCGGCCTACCAGTGGCAAGAGGCGGTGCCTGCCTTCGTCAAGGGCGAGGCCGCCATGTACCTGATGGGGAACTTTGCCGTCGCCCCCATGAAAGAGGCGGGTCTGACCGAGGCGCAGCTGGGTTTCATGCAGTTCCCCGAAATCACCAAAGGCATCCCCAAGGCCGAGGACGCCCCGACCGACACCATCCACATTCCTTCCAAAGCTAAGAACAAGGTCGATGCCCGTCGTTTCATGGCCTACATGGCCAAGCCTGACGTCCAGAGTCAGATGAACGAGATTTTGGGCCAGTTGCCGGTCAACAAAAACGCCAAAGTGCCATCGGACACCTACCTGAAGGCCGGCTTCAACATGTTGTCCAACGCCTACGCTTTAGGTCAGTTCTATGACCGCGATGCCTCCGCTGAAATGGCCAAAGCCGGCATGGACGGGTTCCAGCAGTTCATGCTGAAGCCCGAAAGCCGTGACGCCATGCTCAAGCATCTGGAGCAGGTGCGCCAGCGTGTTTACAAGTAAACAGGCCGATTGAGCCGTCAAAGCGGGGGAGGTCAATACCCCAGCTTTGACGCCAACGTACTTTGGATGCAACCCGAGACCGACGCCGATGAATTCCCCTCCCGTTAACCCAAGCCACGCGCCGCCTGCGGCCAGTTGGTGGTCACGCCATCAGCTGCAGATCGTGCCATGGCTGTTTCTGGCCCCGGCACTGGTCATGTTCATGGTGTACGTGATCGCGCCCATTTTCGAGTCGATTGCGATCAGCTTTTACGAGTGGGACGGCCTGAGTCCGCGCACTTTCATTGGGCTGGACAACTACCGGGAGCTGATGACGGACCCGGATTTTCATATTTCCCTGAAGAACAACGTGATTTGGTTCTTTGGCTTCTTGCTCTCCATTCCCATGGGTTTGGGCTTGGCGTTGCTGTTGAATCAAAAGGTGTTTGGCATTCGTTTGGCCAAGTCCTTGTTCTTCTTTCCTTTTGTGATTTCGCAGGTGGTGATTGGCCTGGTGTTCAGCTGGTTTTACGACCCCACCAATGGCTTGCTGTTGCACGTCATGGACTTGTTTGGCATGGACCCGATTGCCGTGCTGTCTGATGAAACCTTGGTCACCTACGGCATCGTGGTCGCGGGCCTGTACCCGCAAACCGCGTACTGCATGATTTTGTATTTAACCGGGTTGAACAACCTGCGCCCCGATTTGATTGAAGCCGCCCGACTCGAAGGTGCCAAGGGCTGGACGATGTTGTTCAAAATTGTGTTGCCCCAGCTGCGACCTGCCACCTTCATTGCGGTGGTGGTTACCATCATTGGCTCACTGCGCAGTTTTGACATGATTTCCATCATGACCCAAGGCGGCCCTTACGGCCAATCCAAGGTGCTGGCGTACTACATGTATGAAAAAGCCTTGAGTGAATACGGCTACCGCATGGGCTACGGCTCGGCGATTGCCACCGTGCTGTTCTTGCTGATGCTGGTGTACATCATCTTCATTCTTTACCGCGTTTACAAACAGGAACAGGAGACCGAATAATGTTCCCCACCCCGATTGACCAGACCCACCGGTCGACCCAGCTGCTGTTCAAAATTGGCTTGCCTGTTGCCTTGCTGGTGTGGCTGTTGCCGATCATCGCCGTGGCCCTGACGTCCGTGCGCGGTGGCGCCGACCTCTCCAACGGTAACTACTGGGGTTTGCCCACCGAGTGGAAAGTGTGGGAGAACTACACGGCCGTGTTCAGCAACACACCGCTTGCCACCTACATTCTGAATAGCTTTTTGGTCACGATTCCCACCGTCATTGGTGCGTTGACGCTGGCCTGCATGGCGGGGTTTGCGTTGGGCGTTTACCGCTTCAAGCTCAATTTGCTGGTGTTCTTTTTGTTTGTGGGCGGCAACTTTGTGCCGTTCCAAATTTTGATGATCCCGGTGCGAGATTTGAGCTTGAACCTGGGTTTGTACGACACCATCACCGGCTTGGTGCTGTTTCATGTGGCGTTTCAAACCGGGTTTTGCACCTTTTTCATGCGCAACTTCATTCGTGATTTGCCGCGTGAGCTGATTGAAGCGGCGCGAGTGGAAGGGGCCAGCGAGTTTGATATTTTCTTCAAGGTGGTGCTGCCCTTGGTGCGCCCGGCGGTGGCGGCCTTGTCGGTGCTGGTGTTCACCTTCATCTGGAATGACTACTTTTGGGCCACCGTGCTGATTCAGGGCAACCACGCCATGCCCGTCACAGGGGGCTTGAAGTCGTTGAATGGCATGTGGGTGGCGCAGTGGCATCTGGTGTCTGCCGGGTCCATCGTGGCCGCGATGCCGCCGGTGTTGATTTTCTTTTTGATGCAAAAGCACTTTATTGCCGGTCTGACCTTTGGCGCCACCAAAGGCTAGGTTGGGTTATTTTTTTCAAGTTATGCACGAAATACTTCGACTGGACGGCGCTCACTGCTGCGCCTTGGTTCAATTTCAAACGGGGCGCATTCCCGTGTGGCGGCATTTTGGTGCGTTGACTCCCCGGACCCCACTGCTGAGTTGCTGGCCCAGCGAGGGTTTGCGGCGGCTGCCACCCGGCAGTCTGGACCGGCTGGACGGCATTCCCATGCTGCCGGGGTGTGGCAATGGCTTGAGCCACGCTCCGGCCTTGCGCGCGCACCACGATGGCGCACACGCCGTGCAGGATCTGGTGTGCCGGTCGTACGAGCAGTCGCAAGCCGACGGCGTGCAGACCTTGGTGCTGCATTTGGGTGATGCCACTGCCCATACGGAGCTGGGGCTGGAAGCGACGCTGACCCTCACCATGCACCAAGCCAGTGACCTCCTGTCGATTCACACCTCGGTTCGCAACACCGGCCAACACGCGGTTCAGGTGGATGGGTTGGCCGCCGGTACCGTGCCCATTCCCGCACCGTTGACCGAGTTGGGCAGCTTTTCAGGTCAGTGGGCGCATGAATTCCAGTGGCAGCGTGGGCCCGTTCCCATGGCCGGTTGGCAGCAGCAAAACCGCCATGGACGCACCTCGCACGAGTCGCCACCGGCCTGTTTTTTGATGACGCCGCAGGCCGATGATTTGGGCGGTGAGGTGGTGGCGGTACAACTGGCGTGGAGCGGCAACCATTCTCTTGTGCTGGATCGCAACGACGACGGCAGCTTCTTGCTGCAAGCCGGTGAGTGGCTCGCTCCCGGTGAGGTGCGCCTGGCGGCAGGGGAAAGCGTGCAGTCCCCGACATTGCATGTGACGTGGTCGAAGCAAGGCTTGAACGGCGCTTCCAGCAACTTCCATGCGTTTGCCCGCCGCCATGTGCTGCGCTGGCCCCATGGCCGTATGGCGCCACGCCCCGTGCATTTGAATACGTGGGAGGCGGTTTATTTCGATCACGACGACGCCACCTTGCGCGAATTGGCTGTGCAGGCTGCGGCCTTGGGGGTTGAGCGTTTTGTATTGGATGATGGTTGGTTCCCAGGTCGCCCCAATGACGACAGTGGACTGGGTGACTGGTGGCCAGACCCCGTCAAATACCCTCAGGGCCTGAGGCCTTTGATTACCCATGTACTGGGTCTGGGCATGGGCTTTGGTTTGTGGGTCGAGCCCGAAATGGTGAACCCGAACAGTGAGTTGTACCGCCAGCACCCCGATTGGGCGCTGCAAAGCAGCGGTCGAACCCCGCAGTTGGGGCGCAACCAATTGGTGCTGGATATTTCCCGCCCTGAGGTCAGCGAGTATCTGTTTGAAAAACTCAGCACCTTGCTGTCAGGCAATGCCATTTCTTATCTGAAATGGGACATGAGCCGCGACCTGGCTCAGGCCGAGGATGCACAAGGTCGCATGGCGTATGGTCGCCAAGTGAAGGCGCTGTACCAATTGCTGGCTCGCGTGCGCGCGGCTTTTCCGCAAGTTGAAATTGAGAGTTGCGCCTCCGGTGGTGGGCGCATGGACTTGGGCGTGTTGCAGCACACGCAACGCTTTTGGACCAGTGACAACAACGACGCCCTGTCGCGCGTGACAATTCAAAGCGGGGCCACGCGCCTGTTCCCGCTGGAAGTGTTGGGTGCCCATGTGGGCCCCGCGCCTGCGCACTCCACGGGTCGCGCTCAAAGCATGGATTTTCGGGGCGCCGTGGCCCTGTTTGGCCATATGGGCGTGGAGGCCGATGTACGCAAATTAGCGCCCGATGAGCGCGCCTCCCTGGCACGCTGGATTGCCCTTTACAAAGAGTGGCGCGGTGTCTTGCACTCTGGCGCGTTTCATCAAGGCAAGACGGCCAACGGCGTTTGGTGGCTAGTGCAGACGCCCCGGCAGTGCATTTTGGGGGTGGTCACCACCCAGGCCCCGTCGTCGCAACACCATGCGTCTCTGCGCTTGCCCATGTTGGGCGGGGACGCCGACTGGCGCGTGCGCCTGATCGGGCGCGCCGGTCTGGAGCGTGCCCGTGCGCAGGTCGATACCGGCTGGCTGGAGACGATGCAAACCCGTGGTTTGGTGCTGTGGGGTGCCGAGTTGCGGGTGCTGGGTTTGCCCTTGCTGAACATGAACCCCGAGTCAGCCCTTGTTTTTTCATTGACGTCAGACGTGGTTTGACGACTCCATAGGATGGATATGACCCAAAAAAGTAGCAAGCAGTTTGCCAATTACCCCAGTTTGTCGGGGCGCACGGTCTTTGTGACCGGTGGCAGCTCCGGCATTGGCGGCGACATCGTGGAGGCCTTTGCCCGCCAAGGCGCCAAGGTCGGCTTCACCGGCCGCAATGCTGAAGCCGCTGCCAAAGTGATCGCCGCTGCGAGCGCGGTGGGGCCGGTGCCGAGGTTCCTGAAAAGTGATGCCTCGGATGTGGCGGCCTTGCAGCAGGCGATTCAGACCATTGCGACTGAATTCGGTGACATCAGTGTGCTGGTCAACAACGTGGCCAATGACGAGCGCCATGATTTCATGGCCGTGACGCCCGATGATTTTGACTGGCGCGTGGCCATCAACCTGCGCCCGCATTTCTTTGCAGCGCAGGCGGTGGCAGAAGGCATGAAGCGTTTGGGGGGTGGGGCCATCGTTAACCTCGGTTCGACCAGCTGGAAGATCAAGGGCAAGGGTTACCCGGTGTACGCCACCTGTAAATCGGCTACCGTGGGTTTGACCCGCAGTTTGGCGCGTGAACTGGGGGAGCACCGCATTCGCGTCAACACCCTCACGCCCGGTTGGATCATGACGGAAAAGCAGTTGGAGCAATGGGTGGATGAAGCCGGCGAGCGCGCCATGGCTGAAAACCATTGCCTTCCAGGGCGCATTTTGGGGGAGGATGTCGCCAACATGGCGCTGTTCCTCTCAGCCGATGACAGCAGCATGGTCACAGCGCAGGATTTTGTGGTGGACGCCGGGTGGACCTGAGCATGAATGGCATTCAAAGCGCTTGGCCGCAGCCTTTGAACCTTGGCGAAGGGGCGATGTGGCACGCGCCCAGCCAACAGTTTTACTGCGTGGACATTCATGGCTGTGCCATTCATGCGTGGTCGCCCACCACCGGCGCTCACCGGCGTTGGGCCCTGCCGGAGCGTGTGGGCTGGCTGATTGCGCGCAACGATGGCGACGGTTTCATGGCCGGCCTGCAGTCGGGCTTTGCCCGGGTGTGGCTGGAGCCAGAGCTGCGCATTGAACCGGCAGGTTGCGCCCACCCTGATCAGCCCGACGTGCGACTGAACGACGCCAAAGCAGACCGGTGGGGCCGCATCTGGGCCGGGGCCATGAACAACCGCGACCCCAGTCAAGCCGATGGTTATCTGGCGCGGCTGGATGCTTCAGGGAAGTACTCTGTGGTGGAGGCTGGGATTCACATTGCCAATGGTCCGGCCATCGCGCCCGATGGGTCGTGGATGCTTCACAACGATTCGTTCTTGAACACCACCTACCGCTACCGCATCACGGGTGATGGACACCTGGTGGACAAGACGGTGTGGCGTGTTTTCACCGAGGCCGAAGGAACGCCTGACGGCATGACGATGGACCGCGAGGGACAGGTCTGGATCGCCTTCTGGGGCGGCGGCTGTGTGCGCCAGTTTGACCCCCAAGGCGTGCAGCAGCGCCAAATTGACTTGCCCGCGACGCAGATCACCAGCATGGCATTTGGCGGCGACACCATGGAGTTGCTGCTGGTAACGAGTGCCAGCGCGGGCTTGACTGCAGCGCAGTTGGCACGCTCACCGCAAGCGGGCTGCACCTTTGTTTTACGCCCTGGTGCCGTGGGTGTGTTGCCCTTTGCCTTTGGCTGACGGCTGGCCAGGCAAGCCATTCAACCGGGAAGGTTCATGAGGGCGCGGGGGAGTGGCTGCCCAGTGCCCCGCCAATCCCGGCGCCGCACCGAAGGTGCGCCCAATGAACCCGCTCGACTCCCTGTTCAAAGGCCTCAAAACCTGCCACCCAATCCAACATACCCTCGTCAATTGCGCTGCGATCGCCCTGCAGCACAGGGGCCTGAAGGTCAGCGTGGCGGTGGCAGCGGCTCGCCCCCCATGCGCCGCCACAACCAAGCCAGGCCACGCGCCAGATCGACCCGCTGGCCTTGCTGCAGCGGCTGCTGCAGCGCCTGCAGGGTGCCATGGCGCTCGGCCACGGCGAAGCGGAAGGAATAAGCCGGCTCTTGGCCCATGCGCAGGTCGCTGATGAACAACTGCGGGCCCACCTGCTCCAGCTTATAGAAGCCGTGGCTGAAGGCGGCGATGCGTTGCACACTGTCCAACCCTTGTATTTCACTGGCCAGCGCCTGGCCACGGTCGAACCGATCAAACTGCACAACCGGCTTGGCGTCCAGCAAAGAATAAAAACCCTCGTGGTAATGCGCCCCGGACATTGCCACCACCCGCCACAACAACGTATTGAGCGGCGCGGGCGTGACCAGCAACTGCTCCACCGCAATGCCCTGTCGCTGCAGCGACGCGCGTGCGAGGCTTTCAACATGCTGCTGCGCCACCACACCCCACGCCAGGTAAGCGGTACTCAGCGCCAAGCCCAGCGCATTGGCCCGCAAGCCCCTCGCACTGCCACGCGTCGCCAGGGCCCAGCCGGCCCCCACCAGCAGCGGCACGGTGTACAGCGGGTCAACAATAAAGATGCTGCCCACGCCGAAGGGGTGGTCAGAAAACGGCAAGGCCAGTTGCGTGCCGTACACCGTCATCGTGTCGAGCAGCGGGTGGGTCACCAGCACCAGCCACAGGGCCAACCACCAGCGCTTCCAAATGGCCCACTGCCCGTGCAGGCGCGCCACCAGCGCGGCCAGGGGCAGCGAAAACAGCGTGAGCCAGAACAGCGCGTGGGTCTCGGCCCGGTGCAACACCATGTTTCGCACCGGGTCGCCGTGGTCAATGAAGACGTCCAGGTCAGGCAAGGTGCCTGCCACCGCGCCCCACAGCGCGGCTTTCCACAGGGCGGTGCGCCGACCCATGGTTGCCATGCCAACGGCTGCGCCCAAGGCTATTTGTGAGAGTGAATCCATGGCGGAATTGTGGGTGCAAGGCAGTAACCTGAGCCCGTTTCAGGTCAAAACGCGGGGTTCGGGAGCCGGGTCAGTGGGCGTGGCCCGGTCATGCGTTTGTGCTTCAGTGACCTGCGCCGCAACTGCCGCAGGCGTCGCGCCGTTGCTGAGTGCAATGCGGCCCAAGCGGGTGGTCTGGCTACCGGATCGGTGGCACGGAATTCGCATCCGTCTCGACTTCGGTCTCCAGTTGCGCCGTCCGAGCGGTGGCAAAAATGTCCCACACGGCAATGAACATGGCGGCAATCACCGGGCCGATCACAAACCCATTCAAGCCAAACAAGGCCATACCGCCCAGGGTGGAGATCAGCACCACATAGTCAGGCATGCGGGTGTCTTTACCCACCAGCATGGGGCGCAGCAGGTTGTCCACCAGCCCAATCACCAACACACCGAACGCAATCAGCACCACCCCCTTCACGACCGAGCCGGTGGCCAGAAAATAAATCGCCACCGGCGCCCACACCAACGCCGCACCCACGGCCGGCAGCAGGGACAAAAAGGCCATCAGCGTGCCCCACAGCACGGGCGCATGGATACCCAAAAACCACAAGATCAGTCCGCCCAAAGCCCCTTGCAGCGCGGCAATGACAATGTTTCCGCGTACCGTGGCGCGAACCACGGTGGCAAATTTGGTGGCCAGTTTTTGCTTGATCTCAGTGTTCAACGGAATCGCGTTTTGAATCGTTTTGGCCAAGCCCGAGCCATCGCGAACCAAAAAGAACAGCAAATACATCATCACAAAGAAGCTGACAAAGAAGTCAAAGGTGTTCTGGCCAATGTTGAGCGCCTGGGTGGCAAAAAACTGGCTGCCTTTGGTCAGCAACTGCGTGAGCTTTTGCTGCATCACCGCAAAGTTGTCCAACTCAAAACGGTTCAACAGGTTGGTGACCCAGCCAGGCAACACGTCGTAAATCTGCTGCAGGTAGCGGCTCACACTGAGTTCACCCGACTTGACCATCTCATACACATTGGTGGCTTCACGTGCCAAAGAGAAGCTCACCAAGGTGAGCGGCAGAATGACCAGAAACAAGATCATCGCCATCGTCAGCAATGCCGCCACCGTGCGCCTGCGCGGCATGCGTTTAAGCAGCCTGACAAACAGCGGCTTGAACATCAACGCAAACACCCCACCCCAAAATACCGCGCCAGAAAACGGCAGCAAGATCCAGAAAAAAGCGAGCGTGACCGCGACCAACAGCAACAAAAACGCGCCGTTTTCCAGCGTGGCCGACCGAGCGGTGGTTGAAAATTTCATATCAAGACCGGTTAATTAAGAGTCCTCACTGGGCCGAATCATGTCAGCCCGAAGAGGTTGCTCGCCACAGAAGGGTGACTTGAGGGCTATTGTGACCGTGTCCGGTAGTTGTCAAATGTAGGTTGGCGTCGGGGAGTCCAGAAATACGATGAGCGCCTTGAAGTTGCTTTCGCCAATTTTTCTATTCATCAGTTTCATCCACTATGGATTACCCCAACCGACCCAAAGCGGACGCCAGCCCCGTCATTTAGTGCCCGCACAACTGTTCCTCACAGGGAATGCCGTCTCTGTCACCATCCATTTTTGTGTTGGGGCAGTTGGATAAGAAATATTTTGCCTCTGCGCATGACGTCATTTGAGAGCAATGTTTTCGGCTGTCGCACTTGAAGGACAAAGGTGGGGCGGAAGGAAGAGTTTTCGCCGGAGCTTCGTCTGTCGGGTCAGGCGTTGCATCGGGGCGCGCTGGCAGCTTTGGACTCGTATGGTTTTCTTTCTCTTGCGTCAATTGCCTTTGTCGTTTGGTATTGAGCTCTTCAACTGTGGGGGGCTTTCTGGCTTGGGGCGACTGGCATGGGGCTTGTTGGTACTGAACAGACCCGTTGACATGGCACTTGAAAACCTGAGCGGCAACAGCATCAGGTGATGAGATCAGGACGCAGGCTAAAGACAACGCCAAGGAAAATGATTTGATCATGGGTAGTGTGAACGATTGGCTGTGGCCACGCATTTCCGAAAGACCTAACGTAAAAATGACCAGACCATCAGCGCAAAAATAGCGCCAGCCCGGCCAGATTGCACGCCATAGGCGGCTGACTTGAGGGCTATTGTGACGGTGTCAAATGTAAGCCGACCCAAAGCGGCGAATACCCAACGTGTTGACCGTGGCCGAGGTGACAAGGCTGTGGGCACTGCTTGATGGCGAGGTCGGTTGGCTCGCGATTTCGCCATGGCAGTGGCATGCGCCGCATGGCGTGCTTGAGTGTGGGGGTAAAGGACGTGGACTTTGACGGGCACGCCATCAGTGTGCGCGAAGGCAAAGGTGGCAAAGACCGTGTGGTGATGTTGCCTCGCACGCGGGTCGGGCCACTGCAAACGCAATTGAAACGCTCCCACGCTTGGTGGGAGAGTTGCCTCAAATTGACTTGAAAGTCTTTAGGTCTTTTATGCCGCTAGCCCGCGCTGTACCTGCGGGGCCAGCTATTTATTAAGGAGCGAATGCGCGGTGTTATCCCAACTCCATATCAACAGGATCTGTTGTTGCTTCGCCTTGCCGTGCGTCTGCACTGTCTGCGGCTTCGCGCCTAAGCTCCTATCGATCTGAAAATGGAATTACACCTGTTCCAGCGCGCCGCGACGAATTTGGTCGCGTTCCAAGGATTCAAACAGGGCTTTGAAATTGCCTTCGCCAAAGCCGTCGTCACCTTCCCGCTGGATGAACTCAAAGAACACTGGGCCGAGTTGGGTTTCTGAGAAGATTTGCAGCAGAAGGCGTGGGGTGCCGCCTTCGGTGGTGCCGTCCATCAAAATGCCACGGGTTTGCAATTGAGGCACGGGTTGGCCGTGTCCGGGCAGGCGGCCTTCGAGCATGTCGTAATAGCTCTCGTTGGGCGCGGTCATCAGCGGTACACCGGCCAGCGCCAGCTTGTCCACGGTCTCAATCAGGTTGTCACAAATCAGGGCAATGTGCTGAATGCCCTCGCCGTTGAACTTCATCAAATACTCTTCAATTTGCCCGCCGCCTTGGCGCGACTCTTCATTCAGCGGAATGCGAATTTTGCCGTCCGGGGCGGTCAGCGCTTTGGAGGTCAGGCCGGTGTATTCGCCTTTGATGTCAAAGAAACGGATTTCTCGGAAGTTGAACAAGCGCTCATAGAAATTGGCCCAAAACGCCATGCGCCCCCGGTACACGTTGTGCGTCAGGTGGTCGATGAGTTTCAGTCCGTGGCCCACGGGGTGGCGGTCCACGCCTTCAATGAAAACAAAATCAATGTCGTAAATCGACTTGCCGTCTTCAAAGCGGTCAATCAGGTACAGCGGTGCGCCACCAATGCCTTTGATGGCGGGCAGGTTCAGCTCCATGGGACCGGTTTTGATCTCTATGGGCTGGGCACCCAATGCCAGCGCCCGGTTGTAGGCCTGGTGGGCGTCCTTGACGCGAAACGCCATGCCGCAAGCAGACGGGCCGTGCTCGGCCGAAAAGTAACCGGCCACACTTTTGGGCTCGCGGTTGACGATGAAGTTGATGTCACCTTGTCGGTACAGCACCACGTCTTTGGAGCGGTGCTTGGCCACCAGCGTGAAGCCCATGCGCTCGAACACGGGTTCCAGCACGCCCGCCGTGGGCGAGGCGAATTCAACAAATTCAAAGCCCATCAGGCCCATTGGGTTGTCAAACAGATCAGCCATGGTGTGTCCTCTTTGTTAATTGGTCAGCAATGCAGTAAACCCAATCATCCTGCAATTGAAGCGCAGTTTTATTGCTAAATTTCATAGAATGACGCTGAATTTTGTGGGTTGACGCTATTCACCAC
>JBAQDW010000385.1:0-3535 GCA_049286445.1 Rhodoferax sp.
TTTCCTGCCAATGACGCGCTGGAAATAGAGCACTACCTGTCCGCTGTTCGCCAAGCCGGCTTGGTGGCCCAAGATGTCGAAATCCGCAAAGCCGACTTGGAAGACGTCTTTTTGGAAATCATGCACCAACACCGGGGCAATGACTTACCCGCCGCTGAGGTGCACGCATGACCGGCTGGCAGACCCTGCTCTACAAAGAAGTGCTTCGCTTCTGGAAGGTCGCTTTCCAAACCGTGGCGGGCCCTGTGCTTACGGCCATGTTGTACCTGTTGATTTTTGGCCATGCGCTCGAATCCCATGTCAAGGTGTACGACCAAGTCAGTTACACCGCGTTTTTGGTGCCGGGTCTGGCGATGATGAGTGTGTTGCAAAACGCGTTTGCCAACAGCTCGTCGTCGCTCATCATGAGCAAGGTGATGGGCAATTTGGTGTTTTTGATGCTTACCCCTTTGTCTTACATGAATTGGTATGTGGCCTATGTAGGCGCGTCGGTGATCCGGGGCTTGGTGGTTGGCTTGGGCGTGGTCGCCATCTCCTTTCTTTTTACCAACCTGACTTTCGTGGCGCCGTTGTGGATTTTGGTTTTTGCGGTGATGGGGGCTGCGCTGATGGGCACCCTTGGTTTGATCGCGGGCCTGTGGGCCGAAAAATTTGACCAGCTGGCGGCGTTTCAAAATTTTGTCGTCATGCCGATGACCTTTTTGAGTGGCGTTTTTTACTCGATTCACTCTTTGCCCACCTTTTGGCAAGGCGTGAGCCATATCAACCCCTTCTTCTACATGATTGATGGATTTCGCCATGGCTTTTTTGGGGTGAGTGATGTGTCGCCTTGGCTGAGCCTGGGCGTGGTTGGCGCGGCGCTGGCTGTGGTCAGTGGCATCGCGATTCATTTGCTGCGCACGGGTTACAAAATCCGCAGTTAACCCTTTTTTCAGACGAATTGGAAGATTGACATGAATGCAAACCAGATCAAGACCTTGATCGCGGCCGCTTTGCCCTGCGAACACCTGGAGTTAGATGGCGATGGTCGCCATTGGTACGCCACCGTGGTGTCCTCGGCTTTTGAAGGCAAGCGCGCCATCCAGCGCCACCAGCAGGTGTACGCCACGCTGGGCGACAAGATGAAAACCGACGAGGTGCATGCCTTGTCGATGAAGACTTACACCCCCACCGAATGGGCAGCCTTGGCCTGATCTGGGGCGGGCGAGGGCGTGCACCTGACACGCCCTCCAGATATTGCTAAACGGAATGTATGGATAAATTATTGATTCGCGGTGGACGCCCCTTGCACGGTGAAGTGACCATCTCAGGCGCTAAAAATGCCGCCTTGCCTGAGTTGTGTGCCTGCCTGCTCACCGCAGAGCCGGTGACGCTTTTGAATGTGCCTCGCCTGAAAGACGTGTCCACCATGCTGACACTGATTCGCAACATGGGGGCGGGTGCAGAACGCCAAGACGATGGCCGGGTAGAGGTCACTGCGGGCACACTCAGCTCTCCCGAGGCCCCGTACGAACTGGTCAAAACCATGCGTGCTTCAGTGCTGGCGTTGGGCCCGTTGTTGGCGCGTTTTGGCGAAGCCACGGTGTCATTGCCTGGTGGTTGCGCCATTGGCTCGCGCCCCGTGGACCAACACATCAAAGGAATGATGGCGATGGGGGCCGAGATTGTGGTCGAGCATGGCTACATGATCGCCAAGTTGCCTGCGGGTTGGACGCGACTCAAAGGCGCGCGCATTGCCACCGACATGGTGACCGTGACCGGCACCGAGAACTTCTTGATGGCAGCCACCCTGGCCGAGGGCGAAACGGTGCTGGAAAACGCCGCCCAGGAACCCGAAATCATCGATTTGGCTGAGATGCTGATCAAAATGGGCGCCCGTATTGAAGGCCACGGTACCAGTCGCATCGTTATTCAAGGCGTTGATAAGTTGCACGGCTGCACCCACCAAGTGGTGGCTGATCGCATTGAGACGGGCACTTTTTTGTGCGCCGTGGCAGCCACGGGCGGCGAGGCGCTGCTCAAGCATGGCCGGCTGGAGCATTTGGAGGCCGTGGTGGAAAAGCTGCGCGACGCGGGTGCCCAGGTCACGGCGGTGGCCGGTGGCATTCACATCCAATCCCAAGGCCGCCTGAAGAGCCAGAGCTTTCGCACCACCGAATACCCCGGTTTCCCCACCGACATGCAAGCCCAGTTCATGGCCTTGAACTGTATCTCGCACGGCACGGCCATGGTCACCGAGACCATTTTTGAAAATCGCTTCATGCACGTCAATGAAATGGTGCGCTTGGGGGCATCCATTCAGATTGATGGCAAAGTGTCCGTCGTGGAAGGCGTTGAGAGGCTGTCCGGCGCCACGGTTATGGCCACGGACCTGCGCGCGTCTGCCAGTCTGGTGATCGCCGGCTTGGTCGCCGATGGCGAGACCGTGGTGGACCGCATCTACCATTTAGACCGAGGTTACGACCAAATGGAAGCCAAACTGCGTGGCTTGGGCGCAGACATTGAGAGAATCAAATGATCACGTTGGCACTGTCCAAAGGGCGTATTTTTGAGGAAACCTTGCCTTTGCTGCGCGCCGCAGGCATTGAGGTGCTGGACGACCCAGAGACCTCGCGCAAACTGATCCTCACCACCAACCAACCGAATGTGCGGGTGCTGGTGGTGCGGGCCACCGATGTGCCCACCTATGTTCAATACGGCGGCGCCGACATGGGCATCACCGGCAAAGACACGCTGCTGGAGCACGGCAGCGACGGTTTGTACCAGCCGCTGGACCTTCAAATTGCCAAATGCCGCATCAGCGTGGCGGTGCGCCATGATTTTGACTACGCCTCGGCGGTCAAACAAGGCTCCCGTCTGAAGGTGGCCACCAAATACGTCGCCATTGCACGTGATTTCTTTGCCACCAAAGGCGTGCACGTGGACTTGATCAAGCTCTACGGCAGCATGGAGTTGGGGCCACTGGTGGGGTTGTCGGATGCGATTGTGGACTTGGTGTCCACCGGCAACACCCTCAAAGCCAACCACTTGTTCGAGGTCGAACACATCATGAACATCAGTTCGCACCTGGTGGTGAACCAGGCCGCACTCAAACTCAAACAAGCCCCGATTCGTCGCATCCTTGATGCCTTTGCCTGCGCTGTTGGGCAACCCGCGTAACCACCTGGATTTAATTTGCTATGAAATATGTAGCTACTCCCGCTTATCTGTCAACGGCTAGCAGCACATTTGAGGCTGAATTCAAGGCCCGTCTGCATTGGTCTGCCGAGGCCGATGCCGCCATTGAGCAACGGGTGGCCGATATTTTGGCTGACGTGCAAGCGCGCGGTGATGCCGCCGTGTTGGCGTACACCGCACGCTTTGACGGGCTAACGGTCGCCTCGATGGAGCAACTGGAGTTGACGCAAGCCGAATTAAAAGCCGCGTTTGATGCCATTCCTGCGGACCAGCGTGAAGCATTGCAGGCGGCAGCCCAGCGTGTGCGCCGCTACCATGAAGCGCAAAAAAAGGCCTGCGGCGAAAGCTGGAGCTACCG
>JBAQDW010000386.1:0-14795 GCA_049286445.1 Rhodoferax sp.
CTCCCAGATCCGAACTCAGACACGCCAGATAGTCTCTCACCGTGGCTGAATAGCCCCGCTCCAAAGCATCGGCGATCAAGGCGTGGCCAATCGACACCTCGCTCACCCCAGGGACGCGATGCACAAAGGCGGTCAAGTTATCGCGGTTCAAATCATGCCCGGCGTTAACCCCTAAACCCGCATCCAGCGCGGCCTGAGCCGCTGCCGCAAAGCGTGCCAACTCGGCCTCTTGCTGCGGGGTGCCCCAAGCGGCTGCAAAAGGCTCGGTGTACAGCTCGACGCGGTCGGCGCCCACGGCCTTCGCGGCGGCCATGGCCGGTGCATCGGCGTCCATGAACAGGCTCACCCGAACGCCCAGGCTCCGGGCCTCGGCAATCAGGGGGCGCAGGCGCTCGCCATCGTGCGCCAGGTTCCAGCCGTGGTCGCTGGTGAACTGGCCTTCCGAGTCCGGCACAAAAGTGCATTGCTGGGGGCGAAACTCGCGCACAAAGGCCATCAGGTTTTGGAACGGGTTGCCTTCAATGTTGAATTCACGCTGCGCCCAGTCCTTCATCAACTGGGCCAGGTCGCGCACGTCAACGGCGCGAATATGGCGCTCATCGGGTCGGGGGTGCACGGTAATGCCGTGGGCACCAGCCTGCAGACACAAGGTGGCAGCGCGGGTGACACTGGGAATTCCCAAGTGCCGGGTGTTGCGCACCAAGGCGACTTTGTTCAAATTGACGGAAAGTGCAGTGTGGTTCATAGGGCCTGGAGGTCGATCATGAGTTGACGCGTGCGCAAAGTGCTCACGCCGCAATGGTAATTGAGCAAGGTGCGCAACTGGGGCTTCAACGCCATCGACACCGCAGAGCAGGCCCGCAGGGTGGCGGTGAAGGGCGCACCGGGCACCACGGTTTTTTGCAACGCGAGCCATTGCGCCCCGGTCAAACTAGCACGTTCTTGCGGGTGAGCGGGGCGCAAACCGCCGTCGGGCACCAATTGGTAGCGGGTGTCCGGATCAAGGGCCAGCAGGGTGGTGGTTTGGGTGTCGAGCAGCGGCAGGAAGCCAATGTCACGCAGCAGCAGCAGCTCAAAGGTACGCAGGGCCGCTTCCAGCAAGGCGACGTGACGCGACGCAATCACGTGCACGACACTGGCGTACACATCAAACAGGGCCGGGTGCGGGTCGTCCCGCGCCAGCAGCTTCAAGAGCAACTCATTGAGGTAGTAGCCCGACATCAGCGCGTCGCCCGTCGGCATGACGTGACCGCCCTGCCACTCGGCGCCTCTGAGGGAGCGAATCTCAGCGTCTCCCCCAAAGGCCAGGTGCAAAGGTTGCAGCGGCAGCAATATCGGGCGAAAACGGGAAGTGGGACGCTTGGCCCCTTTGGCGAGCAGCGCCACCCGGCCATGGTGGCGCGTGAACACCTCCAAAATCAGACTCGATTCACTCCAGTCATAACGGTGCAGGACAAAGCCCGGCTCCTCGGAGATACGCTGAGTGGCCACGGGCGATCAACAGATCACTCGTAACCAAAGGAGCGAACGCGGGCCTCATCGTCCGCCCAGCCCGAACGCACCTTGACCCACATTTCAATGAAGACTTTGCAATCGAGCGCTTTTTCCAGTTCCACCCGGGTTTCCATGCCAATGCGCTTGATGCGCTCGCCCTTGTCGCCAATCACCATGGCCTTGTGGGTATCGCGCTCGACCACGATGGTCGCGGCGATTCTGAGCAGGCGCTTTTGCTTGCCACGGCCTGGTTCTTCCTCAAACTTGTCGATGACCACAGTGGAGGTGTAGGGCAACTCATCACCCGTGAGGCGAAAGAGTTTTTCACGCACGGTCTCACTGGCAAGGAACTTTTCGCTGCGGTCAGTCAACTCGTCAGCGGCGTACCACCAGGCTTGCTCGGGCAGGTATTTTTCACAAATGCCCAACATGCGGTCGATGTCTTTGGCATTTTTGGCCGACATGGGAACAAACTCGGCAAATGCGTGGCGTTGCTGCATCTCTTGCAACCACGGGGCAATGTCTGCCCGGCGATTGACTTGGTCTAACTTGTTAGCCACCAGCAGGGTGGGCACGTCTTTGCTCAGCAAGGCCAGCACTTTGGCATCCGCTTGGTTGAACATGCCGGCTTCCACCACAAACAAAATCAGGTCCACATCGCCCACCGCACCCAAGACCGTTTTGTTCAAAGAACGGTTCAAGGCGTTGTTGTGGCGGGTCTGAAAACCCGGGGTGTCAACGAACACGAACTGGGTCGCCCCTTTGGTGTGCATCCCGGTGATGCGGTGGCGCGTGGTTTGCGCCTTGCGTGAGGTGATGCTGATCTTTTGTCCCACCAGCGCATTCATCAACGTCGATTTGCCGACGTTGGGCTTGCCCACAATGGCGACCAGGCCGCAACGCTGGCCCTCAACCGGAGCACCCGCCGCGCCCACAGGTTTGGTGGTTTTCAACATGCTCTGCAGCATGCTTTCCAGGTCGAGCTGGGTGTCCACGCTGGCGTCATCGGCCGCAGCGGGTGTATTTTTAGGGGTTTTCGTCATTTCGCTTGTGCCTTCAGTGTTTGCAGCATCACGGCTGCTGCGGCCTGTTCACCGGCACGGCGGGAAATCCCGATACCGCGCTCTCTTAAGTCGAATTCCACAATCTCGCACTCGACGTCGAATGTCTGTTTGTGTGCCGCGCCCAGCGTGGCCACCACCCGGTACAGCGGCACTTTCATTTTTCGTCCCTGCAGCCATTCCTGCAATTCCGTCTTCGGGTCTTTGCCAATGGCCGACATCGTGGCATTGATTTCCACCGCCTTGAACAAGCGATGCACCAACTGCTGAGCCGCGCCGAAGCCCCCGTCCAAATAGACAGCGCCAATCACCGCCTCTAAGGCATCTGCCAAAATAGAGGGGCGCTTTTGCCCCCCTGAGCGCATCTCGCCCTCGCCCAACCGAAGCAGGCGGGGCAAACCAATCCCCACCGCCAAGCCGTGCAAGGTGTCTTGCTTCACCAAATTGGCACGCACACGAGATAAATCGCCTTCTGGCAAGTCGCTCAACCGTTGGTAGAGCAAATCCGCGACGGCCAGATTCAACACGGCGTCGCCTAGAAACTCCAGGCGTTCGTTGTGATCCACTGCAAAACTGCGGTGCGTCAGGGCCTGGCGCAGCAAGCCACTGTTCTTAAACTCATGCTGCAATAATTTTTGCAGCGCATTCAAACCATCAATCAATCCGTTACCTCGTTGAGAGCGTCTTAGTCCAACCCCATATCAACAGGATCTGTTGTTGCTTCGCCTTGCCGTGCGTCTGCACTGTCTGCGACTTCGCGCCTAAGCTCCTGTCGATCTGTAAATGGAATTACCTGGAGCGCCCGCTGTATTTAAGGGTCAGATAGGCGGGGCCCGTTAAATGAATTTCCCGCTGGTAGTCAAAGCTGACGACGATTTTTTCATTGACTTTGGTCACGTCCAAATCTTTGCCTGAGACGCTGGTGATGTAGTCAATGGTCGCGGAACGATCAAATGAGCTTCGAACCTCTGCGACCGTGCTGCCATCCTGTGCCGCCTTGTTGACTGCTTTTTGTACCGTTCTGAATTCTGTGTAGGTGGGCACGACTTGCATGCCAACCGCAACGCTTGCAGCAATCAAACCCGCGACAAAAATCATTCCAATGAAGGTAATGCCCCTCTGACGAGTTTTGGAAGAACGTGCCATACCTGTCTCCAATGCACAAAAATGAAGGTTAGTTGAAGGGGCCAATGCGTTTGAGGTCACCAAAATTCATCCAAACAAAGAAGGCTTTGCCCACGATGTTCTTGTCAGGCACAAATCCCCAATAACGCGAATCCAGCGAGTTGTCACGGTTGTCGCCCATCATGAAGTAGTTCCCTTGCGGCACTTTGCAAACCACGCCTTCCACGCTGTAGTGACAGTTTTCTTTGAAGGCAAAGCTGTCCACTCCCGCCACAAACGCAGGGCGGCTGTCGTCGTTGAGGATGCCATGCGTTTTCTCACCCAACACTTCCTCATATTGCTTGAAGTAACGCATAACGTCGTCGTCAAAAAACTCTGGCAGGGTTTTCGTGTCGATGGCGACGCCATTGACCGTCAACCGCTTGTTGAGGTAGGCCACCTCATCACCGGGCACACCGACGACGCGCTTGATGTAGTCCAAGCTGGGTTTGGGTGGGTAGCGAAACACCATGACATCACCGCGCTTCGGGGGCATTCCCTCGGTGAGCTTGGTGTTGATGACGGGCAGACGAACACCATAGTGAAACTTGTTCACCAAAATCAAATCGCCAATGCGCAGGGTGGGAACCATGGAGCCCGAGGGAATCTTGAAGGGCTCAAAGAGAAAGGAGCGCAGTAAAAAAACCGCGATGATCACAGGGAAGAGCCCTGCCGTCCAGTCCAGCCACCAAGGCTGCGCCAAAATACGCGCCCGCCCTGCAGCCACATCACCATCCACCTGATTGATGCCCATCTGGCCCAATTTAGCCTGCCGACGCGTGGCCTCGGCCACCAGTGCCTCAGCCGCTTTTTGCCTTTGGGGCAAAAAGTAGAAACGCTCGGCCAGCCAATAGATGCCGGTGACCACACTTGCCAGAAACAGAAGCAACGCAAAATTGCCCTCCACCATGCCGAAATACCACGCGCCCACGTAACCCACGAAAGAGGCGAGGATCAGAGAAGTTAAAGCCTGCATTAGCCGTCCACCTGCAAAATTGCAAGAAATGCCTCTTGCGGCACTTCGACAGAACCAATTTGTTTCATGCGCTTTTTGCCCTCTTTCTGTTTGTCCAGCAGTTTGCGTTTGCGGGAGATGTCGCCACCATAGCATTTGGCGATCACGTTTTTGCGCATCGCCTTGATCGACTCTCGGGCAATGATGTTGGAGCCAATGGCGGCTTGGATGGCCACGTCGTACATTTGGCGTGAGATGGTTTCTCGCATCTTGGCAACCACCGCTCGACCTCTGTACTGAGATTGCGAGCGGTGAACAATGATAGACAGCGCGTCAACTTTGTCGCCGTTCAGCAAAATATCTACTTTGACGACGTCCGCAGCGCGGTATTCCTTGAACTCGTAGTCCATTGAGGCATAGCCGCGCGAGACGGATTTAAGTTTGTCAAAGAAATCCAGCACGATTTCTGCCAAGGGCATCTCGTAGGTGAGCATCACTTGGCGACCGTGGTAGGCCATGTTCATTTGCACGCCACGCTTCTGGTTAGCCAACGTCATGACCGCACCCACATAATCCTGCGGCATGTACAGGTGCACGGTAACAATTGGTTCCCGAATTTCATCCATTCGCCCCTGGTCCGGCATTTTGGAAGGGTTTTCCACCATCCGGACCTCGCCATCCGCCGACACGACTTGGTACACCACACTGGGCGCGGTGGTGATCAAGTCTTGGTCAAACTCCCGTTCAAGCCGCTCCTGAACGATCTCCATGTGGAGCAGGCCGAGAAAGCCGCAACGGAAACCAAAACCAAGCGCTTGTGACACCTCGGGTTCGTAGTGCAACGAGGAATCGTTGAGCTTGAGCTTTTCCAAACTGTCACGCAAGCCTTCGTATTGGTTGGCTTCGGTGGGGTACAGGCCGGCAAACACTTGCGGCTGAATTTCCTTGAACCCGGGCAGCGGCTCGGTCGCCGTGAAGGCCGCACCACCCGTCCCGGGTTTGATCAGCGTGATGGTGTCACCCACTTTGGCCGCCTGCAACTCGCGAATGCCCGCAATGATGTAACCCACTTCACCCGCCTCCAACGAGTCCCGGGGCTCATTGCCGGGGGTGAACACGCCGAGGTTGTCCGCGTTGTAAATGGCGCCTGTGGCCATCATCTTGAATCGCTCGCCTTTTCCCAAGCGACCATCAACCACGCGCACCAGCATGACGACACCCACATAGGTGTCAAACCAACTGTCCACAATCATGGCCCGCAAGGGGCCGGTGGGACTGCCCTTGGGTGGCGGAATTCGCGCCACCACGGCCTCAAGGATGTCGTCAATTCCCATGCCCGACTTGGCCGAGCAAGGAATGGCATCGGTCGCATCAATGCCAATCACATCTTCAATTTCAGCTTTGGCGTTCTCTGGGTCGGCATTGGGCAGGTCCATCTTGTTCAAAACGGGGACGACCTCAACCCCCAGCTCCAAGGCGGTGTAGCAGTTGGCGACGGTCTGCGCCTCAACCCCTTGGCTCGCATCGACGACAAGCAAGGCCCCTTCGCAGGCTGAGAGTGATCGACTCACCTCGTAGGAGAAGTCCACATGGCCCGGGGTGTCAATGAGGTTCAGGTTGTAAACCTGACCATCCAGCGCTTTGTATTTCAAGGCTGCCGTTTGCGCCTTGATGGTGATGCCTCGTTCTTTCTCGATGTCCATCGAGTCCAGCACCTGGGCCTCCATCTCACGGGCCTGCAACCCCCCACAGCGCTGAATGAGACGGTCTGCCAGGGTAGATTTGCCGTGGTCAATATGCGCAATGATGGAAAAATTTCGAATGTGATTCATCAATGAGGACACTTAAAGAATTGAATTAAAACGACCGGGCATGAAAAAAGGGCACGTCGAAAACTGACGCGCCCCGAACCAACAATCTTTGGCAACTGCGATAGCTGGGAGGCCATTGTAGGCAAAAAGCCAGCCCTTGCCAGCCAAGGGATCGACCACGTTGGCCTGTTGCAGTGCAGCAATTACCATTTTAAACCGAGAATGTCCATGAGGGCGCGAGGGGTGGCGAGGGCAATTGGGAGCCAGTTTTGACTCGATTGAGGCACCCATAGCGGGGCTATGGGCAACGAGGAGAAGCCAAAATTGTCCCAAATGCACCGCCAATTCTCGTGCAGGACCGAAGGTGCGCCTCATGGACAGTCTCGGTTAAATCCATCTGATCAACAATTTTCACGGGTTCAAATGAGTGGCGTGTGCCCCAACAAGCCACACAACTCAGGCTCAAGCGTTTTGCTGGCGTCCTTATTCGCTAAAAAATCGAGCCGGCTCCTGCGCCTGTGAAGCAAGCGACGGGAGCGGGCTGCGGGTGAGCATCACTCACCGTTCAAAGTGAATTCACTGCTCAGGCACCCGGCAGCCACAAGGCCCGCTCAACGCGGTCAGGGGACCAGTCGAATGAGGGCGTACTGAGCCCAGTCGCCACGACGAAACAAAACATTCACCGTCTTTTCTTTGGCAACTTTGGAGACCACCGCTTCAAACTGCTTCACGGTCAACACCTCGGAATTGGCGATAGCCACAATCACGTCACCCTCACGCAAACCAGCGCGTGCGGCCGCCTCCGTTGCAACCTCAACTTTCACACCCCCACTCACGTTCAGCGCCTTCTTTTGGGCCTCAGACAATTCGGAAACCGCCAACCCCAGCACCTGTCCGGCAGAGGAGGCTTTTGGCTTCACTTCTTTTTCGGGCACTTTGGCTGCGGGGGCATCCGATTCGAGCTCGGCGATGACGACCTTCAGGTCTTTGTACGCGCCACGTCGAAAAACAGTCACGGTACTGCTCGTTCCCGGCTTGGTTGCCCCCACCATGCGCGGCAAATCACTGGTTTTCTCTACCGCTTTGCCTTCAAATTTGGTAATGATGTCTCCCGCTTCAACACCACCTTTGTCAGCCGGTGCGCCTTTTTCCACGCCCCGCACCAATGCACCCATGGGTTGTCCCAAACCAATTGATTCGGCGACTTCTTTGGTGACTTGGTCAATTTGCACCCCAATCCGTCCCCTCGTCACTTTGCCAGACGCCCGAAGTTGTTCGCTCACGCGAAATGCTTCGTCCATGGGAATGGAAAACGAGATTCCCATGGAGCCGCCAGAACGCGAATAAATTTGGCTGTTAATACCCACAACCTCGCCCCGCATATTGATCAAAGGGCCACCTGAGTTGCCGGGATTGATGGCGACATCGGTTTGAATAAAGGGGAGGTAGTCCCCGGTATCACGCTGCTTGGCACTCACAATGCCCGCCGTCACGGTGTTGTCCAAACCAAAGGGTGAACCGATTGCCATCACCCACTCACCAACTTTAAGGCGACCGACATCGCCAATCTTCACTGCTGGCAAGCCGGTGGCTTCAATTTTGACCACCGCCACATCACTGCGTTTGTCGGCCCCAATAATTTTGGCTTTGAGCTCTCGCTTGTCCGTCAGGGTGACGATGACCTCATCGGCGTCTTCCACGACATGCGCATTGGTCATGATGTAACCATCTGACGACAAGATGAAACCCGAACCGACGCCACGAGGTTGCTCCTCTTGCTGAGGCCGATTTTGCCGGGGTGCCTGACGGGGCATGTTGGGAATGGGCAGCCCAAAACGCCGAAAGAACTCCAGCATTTCCTCTTCGCCAGGAGCACCGGTTGCGTTGCGTGTCTTGACCTTTTCCAAAGTCCGAATGTTCACCACCGAAGGGCCCACTTGCTCCACCAAGCCGGTAAAGTCCGGCAAATTCACCACTTGGGCGTGCGCCGAACTGGCGGGCAGCAAAACCCCCGTGGCACATACAGCCACCACACCCGCAAAAACACCCGCATTCAGTGTCTTCCAATTGAAATGAATCACGATCGTTCCTTTCTATTGAACAAAAAAACTATTCACAAAAATTAAGCTTACTCACGCCGCTCAAGTCCCTGCACAAAACTGAGCAGCGTGGTCTGTGGTACTTCGCCTACGGCTGTCACCCACCAACGCCCTACTCGTTGTGTAAGCATATGGGTGGCCCCCATGGCGTAGGCCCCTGCCTGCCGGTGTCGCTCCGGATTAAAAATACCCACAAATAGAGAGACCGACGCCAATCCATCTGAAAAAACCCATTGAAACACCTGCTCCTGGCTGTTTTCCTTGCCAGCATTGGGCATCAACGTTCGCTTGAAACAACTCACGGAGTTGAAGCCCGGAATGGTCTTGCTCATCATCCAACCTTCCGCTACCTCACTGGTCTTGATCAATGACGTCTTTTGCAGTTGATAGCCCTCGGTCGCGCGCATCATTTGGCTCAACTCGCTCGCACGCACGGGAGCGTCAAGAATCAGTTCCGAGAACGCCGATTGCTCCAGCACTGCGCCCGAAGTATGTAGCGTCTGTAATTTCAAAATCAAGCCACTCTTTCTTTCGGTCCACACGCGGTAACCAAAGCGGTGGCTGTCCAATGGCTGCATCACAACGATTTCGGCGTCGTGCCCGGCCACTCGTGCGCTTCCGTCGCGCCGTACTTTATAAAACCGCTCGATACCCGCATCCGCCGATTGGAGCTGATTGGGAAAGGATGCCATTCCTCCCCGTCGCTCAGACACGGCCACACGAGAAGCGGGCCAAAAGGTCACCACCTCGTCGTCGCGCCTGAGGGTGGAGCGAGGCACACCCGTCAAGGTGTCCACGCGCTCCAGCTGCTGAGCACCGTCACACACATGCCAGATTTTCGCGCTCGACATGAAATCTCCGACCGACACCACAAAAGTTCCCACATAAGCGCGCCGTCGCGTGCTTTCATGTATATGTCGTAACCAGTCGTTCACGCGAAGCTCAGGCTCATCAACACTCGCGCTCGGCATTCCAGGACGTGATTGAGCAAAGACGATCGAAGAAAACATCACCAAGCAAAAACCCATGGTCATGAGGGCCCACGCCTTCAGCCCTTTTAAGCTTTTGATAAAAGGCACGCTCAACGACCTGTCCCAGTGAAGGTTGCACTGCGCACGAATCCGGTTGGATTTTGAAACGCAGAGGTTCCACCCAGTTGCTGGTGAGCCGCCAAGAGGGCGTCAAGCCGGGGGTCGCGAATCATGGGGCCTGGATTTTCAACCGCAACCAACTGCCCAGGCCCGTTTTGACCCCACACCTGACTTGGTAAGGTAGCAGGCGTGACCTGAGCCAACCCACGCGGGTTTTCCATACCGGTGAACATTTGCCACGCCACGGCTGACACCGCAATCACCGAAAAAACGCCGCCCCATGCCTTCCAGCGAAACGAGGAATCGTTGCTGGCAAGGACTGTATTTGCGGGCGAAGCCACGAGTTTTTCAGACACCCCTGCTGTGAGAATTTCATTGTTTTCAATGGGCAACCGTTCTCGTGCCAAATTCAATCTCAATCGCTGCAGGAACGCGCTGTCTGTGTGCATTGGTTGGCAGGTGCCTGTTCTCATCACATCACCAACGGTGTGATAGACATGCCAGGTGGAACGATGCTCTGCTGAAGACGCCAGTAAATCAACGGCATGCACGAAGTCATCCCCTCGCAACTGACCATCGACCAACGCCGACACGACTTCATGATCGCTCATAGTTTCTTGTTTCATGATTGCTATCCCAACGCCATCTACCAACGCTTGCCTGTTTGTTTTTCCAACATAGGTTTGACCTTGCTTGAGATGGCTTCGCGGGCTCTGAATATGCGGGATCGGACGGTACCAATAGGGCAATTCATCACCTCGCCGATCTCTTCGTAACTCATTCCCTCAATCTCCCTCAATGTCAACGCCTGCTGCAAATCGTTCGTCAACGCCATCAACGCCGCGTTCACCGCCGCTGCAATTTCTTTCGCCGCCAACACCGTCTCAGGTGTCTCATCTGCTATTGGTTCATGTTTGACCCAAGAAGTTTCATCTTCGTCATCATTGGATCTGAGCGCGTTTTCGGAAACAGTGGGGTCTCGCTTCATGTCAAGCAGAAACTTCTTGGCCGTGTTCACCGCGATTCGGTACAACCAGGTGTAAAACTGTGCATCCCCGCGGAACTGATGCAAAGCCCGGTAGGCCCGAATAAAGGTTTCTTGGGCAATGTCTTCCACCAAGTCAACATCTCGAACCATGCGGCCAATGAGACGTTGGATGCGCCGCTGATACTTGATGACCAACAGTTCGAAAGCCGAGGGGTCTCCAGCGACTGCGCGCTGAACCAACATGGCGTCGCTGTCGGTACCACTGGCAGCGGGGGGCAGATCGTTGGACTCAGCACTCACAACGACACCTCAGTCTTTGCATCGTCTTTGGTACCCACTTTGACGGCAGGTGTCTGCTTGTCCGCATAAAGGGCCCGACGCAAAGCCCGCCAATGCGCAGGGTCTGCGGCGCGCTCCACCCAGAGCCATACAGATCGACCTCGATCGTCTTTTAGGGTCAAAACCATCAAAAACTGAACATCCAAATGCACGGCCATTGATCCTGTCGTGGCGTGGTGTGCCGTTGTCCACACCCAGCTTTCCCCACCCCATGCCAATTGCCCTGTTTCAGTCTTGCGCCAAGCATGACCGGCCAGCGCGACAACCCCGACCAGAACGGCAAAGAAAAACGATTGAGCGCTACCAAGAGTGGGCACGGCATGAATCCAAAGTCCACCGACTATCCCTGCCGTCACCGCAAAAACCAGTAAAAAGTAGCCTTGAAAAGACGAACGCCCCACCGGATACCGAACCGCTGGGGCGTTATTCGCTGAAGAGGTGATTCGCTTGTTGATACAGGCTTCCACACAACGGGCTCAAGGCGCCCGCTTGAACACCAAAGAACCGTTGGTACCACCAAAGCCAAAGTTATTTTTCAAGGCCACGTCAATTTTCATGTCACGTGCGGTGCTGGCACAGTAATCCAGGTCGCACTCAGGATCTTGATTAAAGATATTGATAGTTGGGGGGCTCTTTTGGTAGTGGAGTGCCAAGACGGTAAAAATGGATTCGATGCCACCCGCGCCACCGAGCAGATGCCCCGTCATCGATTTAGTGGAATTAACCACAATTTTTTTGGCATGATCTCCCAACGCCGCCTTGATCGCATTGCTTTCATTCAAATCACCCAACGGCGTAGAAGTTCCGTGGGCATTCAGATAGTCAATTTGGTCTGCATTAACACCGGCATTGCGCATGGCGCTCAGCATGGCGCGACGTGGCCCATCCATGTTAGGCGCGGTCATGTGACCTGCATCACCGCTCATTCCAAAACCTGCTAGCTCAGCATAAATTTTGGCACCGCGTGCTTTGGCATGCTCGTACTCTTCGAGCACCATCACACCAGCCCCTTCGCCCAACACAAAACCATCTCGGTCTCTGTCCCAAGGTCGAGACGCTGTTTTGGGGTCATCGTTGCGTGTGCTCAAAGCACGCATTGCCGCAAAGCCACCCACCCCCAATGGCGATACGGTAGCTTCAGAGCCACCCGCAATCATGACATCGGCGTCACCGTATTCGATCATGCGACCCGCCTCACCGATGCAATGCAAGCCAGTCGTACAGGCTGTCACGATGGATAAGTTGGGGCCTTTCAAGCCAAAGCGCATTGAAATTTGGCCCGCCACCATATTGACAATGGTCGATGGCACAAAGAAGGGGGAGATTCTGCGGGGCCCCCGCTGGGCATACTCTGTTTGTACACTCTCAATCATGGGCAGACCACCAATACCGGAACCCACAATACAACCGATGCGAGTCGCAAGGACGTCGTCCAACGCCTCGCCCTGGGGCAAACCAGCATCAACAATGGCCTGTGTTGCTGCAGCAACGCCGAAATGAATGAACGTGTCCATGGTGCGCGCTTCTTTGGCACCCATGTAAGAGTCCAGATCAAAACCCCTCACCTCTCCCGCAATTTTGCAGGTGAAGCTCGAGGTATCAAACTTTGTAATTAAATCTATGCCAGATTGACCGGCCAGCAAGTTAGCCCAAGCCTCAGCGACCGTGTTACCCACGGGGCTGATACAACCTAGACCTGTTACAACAACGCGACGACGGGACATAGAATTTTGAGTCAATAGTTAATCTGAAAAGACCGTCAACAACGGCAGTAAACCAGATTCGCTGACTGGGACGCCCCCCTCAAGCGGGGCGATGTATGCCGCACAGTCAGCTCAAGAAGCGTCTGCACGCTACTTGGTTTGGGAGTTACGCTTTTTTATGCGTGTTAGCGTAATCAATAGCGTTCTGCACCGTGGTGATTTTCTCAGCGTCTTCGTCTGGAATTTCAATTCCGAACTCGTCTTCCAGCGCCATCACCAACTCCACGGTATCAAGTGAGTCAGCACCCAGATCGGCCACAAAGGCTTTCTCGCTGGTGACTTGAGACTCTTCTACGCCGAGTTGTTCGGCAATGATTTTTTTAACGCGTGCTTCGATATCGCTCATGGGTTCCCTCAAAGGGTTGTGAATGGATCCGTGATTTTAGCCGGGCTTGGAGAGTGACCTCCAATTCAACTGCCGCACGGATAAATCGGCTTGCTTTGTGGTCACTGTGTCGGTACGTTTGTGTCATCAGTGACACCGACTCGATTCACCGTAACGACCCCATTAGGACATGTACATGCCACCATTGACGTTCAATTCTTGACCTGTTACATAAGCCGCCTCAGGCGACGCCAGATAGAGCACGGCATGGGCGATGTCAGCGGGTTTTCCCAAATGCCCGAGGGGGATTTGGTTGAGCAGCGCCTTCTGCTGATCCGCTTGGAGGCTTGCTGTCATATCGGTTTCGATAAAGCCGGGCGCCACACAGTTCACGGTGATGTTGCGCGAGCCCAACTCCCGGGCTAAGGCACGCGTCATGCCTGCCACACCGGCTTTGGCAGCGGCGTAATTGGCTTGACCCGCATTTCCGGACAACCCGACAACGGATGTGATGTTGATCATGCGCCCATAACGCTGCTTCATCATGGTCCGCATGACGGCGCGACTCATTCTAAAAACAGCCTTCAGGTTGGTGTCCAGGACAGCATCCCACTCTTCATCCTTCATGCGCATAGCAAGGTTGTCACGGGTGATGCCCGCATTGTTAATGAGCACCTGCAAACCGCCATGCTCTTTCACAATCGCGTCAATCAGCGACTCCGCCGACTTGGCATCATTCACATCCAATGCCTGGCCTGCACAACCAGGATAGGCCGACAAAGCCTCGGTAATCTTCGCGGCACCGCCCTCGGTTGTCGCCGTTCCGATTACCTTCAAGCCGCGTTTGGCCAGGGCCAATGCAATCGCAGCGCCAATGCCACGGGAGGCGCCCGTGACCAGGGCGACCTGTCCTTCAAATTTAACTTCACTCATTTCCATTACCCAAAATGGCGCTCTTGACATCGGCCATGCTGGCAGGGTCAAACATCGCAAAACCGTTGAGATCGGGGTCAATGCGCTTTACCATGCCAGCGAGCACCTTACCTGGACCGCACTCCACAATGGTCGTCACTCCGTGCGATTTGATCGCCTGCACACATTCAACCCACCGTACCGGACCGAAAGCCTGACGGTACAAGGCATCCTTGACTGCGGCTGCGTCGGTATTTAAAAGCACATCAATGTTGTTGATCAAAGGAATTTTTGGCGGCAAGATGGCCACTTCTTCAAGGCGTTCACGCAATTGATCAGCGGCGGGTTTCATCAGCACCGAATGGAAAGGCGCAGACACGGGCAACAGCAAAGCCCGTTTCGCGCCATTGGCTTTCAGCACCTCACAGGCCTTGTCAACCGCGGCCTTGCTGCCGGCAATGACGGTTTGCATTGGGTCATTAAAATTGACGGCCGCGACGACTTCCGGTGAGTCAGCGCCGAAAGCGCCCATCACTTCGTTGCACCCGGCGACGACACGCGCCGCATCCATCCCCAAAATAGCCGCCATGGCACCCACACCGACAGGCACCGCTTCCTGCATCGCTTGCGCCCGAAAACGTACCAAGGGAGCCGCTTGGGCGAGTGTCAAAGAACCAGCTGCCACCAAAGCGGAATACTCACCCAAAGAATGCCCCGCAACGACGGCAGGGGCGGCCCCCGTCTCCGACATCCAGACTCGGTAAGCAGCCACGGCCGCCACCAGCATCACGGG
>JBAQDW010000387.1:0-1517 GCA_049286445.1 Rhodoferax sp.
GTGCAGACCAGCAACGGCGCGGCCAGAAGCGAGCGGGTTTGGGCATCGCTGGTCAGGCGCATGAGCAAGGGGTGCTGGTCGTTGCCTTCAAACAGCACCTGACCGCCTTCGTCAAGCAAGGCCTGACTGGACGCCGAGCCGGTCGCTTCTGCCTGCGCTTCGTAGTAGGCGAACAAATCACGGCTGGCAGCGCCGCCCACCTTGATGGCCAATTGGCTGTCATTGAGGCCCAGGTCGTTTTGAAAGCTGTGTCCGGTTTGCAAGGTCAGCGTGCGCAACCCCATGGCAAAGGCGCAGCGCAGGCCCAGCTTGGGGTCGGCCAGCGCATTCATGGTGCGGGCGTTGCCCAGCGTTTTGCCGCAGCCGGTGGACGCCATGTTGACAATGAACGCCCCGTTTTGGGCCGCGTGCTGGCGCACGCTGGCAGCCAGGTCGGCCGCGTTGTTTTGCCATTGAAAGCGTACATTGCCAGTGCGCTTCATCAGGGGCCGGTGGTGTGGCAACGCAGGCAGGCTGCGCACCAGGCTGGGCAATGCGTGGGTGATGACGCAGGCATGGGCCTGCACGCCCAGCAGGTGCTCGTCCAGCGTTTGGTTGACCACTTTTTTGCCTGCAGCATTGGAGGTGGTATTGGCGTGCAGCATGGCTTGCAGCTGCAGGTAGGCCGCGCGCTCGGGCACCGGCTTGTCACGCAAGAGGCTGTCGGCCTGATCGGGTTTTTGCAGGCCGAGGCTGGAGTAATGGTGGTCGGCCAGCATCAGACAAAGCCGCGCCACATGGGCCACAAACGGGTCTGCAGGCCAGAGCGTGTCGACATTGCCAGGAGGCAGTGCCTGCAGCTTGCGGGCAAAGCGGGAGGCCTGTTTGCGCCACAGAGGATTTCGCACAGGCAAACCGTGCGGGAAAGTCCAGTGGGCCTGCAGGTTGGCAGCGCTGCCCACTTCACGCGGCTCGTTCCAGTCGGCGTTGACCTGCTCCAGCAAACCATCGAGCTGGCTGCGATTCAAAAATTTGGGCTTGGCACCAAAGCGCCGCCATTCGAATCCGCCATCCTCCTGCGCTTCGTCCGATGTTCCTGCCTGGTTTTTTACAGGCTGGCACGGCAGGCGGTGGTGCGTCAACACCAGCCAGGCCACAGCCTGCGCCAATGGCGGCAGCACTTTGAACGGGTTGTGCTCGTCCTTTTGCACCTTACTGAAACCGGCATCGCTCAGACCGTCACAGAACAGCCGCGTTTCTTTGTCGAGCCACAGTGCCTCAAAAATGGCTGAGTCCACGCCAGCGTCGGCTGCAACAGCCAGCCGGTGCAGCCAACCGCCATCGTCATCTGAACCTACAAAGGCCTGAAACAACCGCACTGACACCCATTCATGGCGGTAGTGGTTGCGTTCTCGCAGCGCAGAGTGGTTCAGCCGGTTTTGAAACGCCTGCGTAGCTTTGCCAAGGTCGTGCAGCAAAGCGGCCAGCGCGGTGAGCGCGCTTATGGCTGGCAGGTGGTGCCAGTCGTTCTCACTCTC
>JBAQDW010000388.1:0-2005 GCA_049286445.1 Rhodoferax sp.
GCCAATCGGGTCGTCGGCTGCAAGGTCTGGACGAGGGATTGCATCATGGCCGCATTGCGGTAGGGGGTCTCTATAAAAAGCTGGGTTTGTCCGGTTTTCAACGCCAGAGACTCCAATTCCCGGATGCGTTTTGCGCGCTCAGAGGGCTCCTGCGGCAAATAACCAACGAACGCAAAACTCTGGCCATTGAGGCCGCTGGCCGCCAGTGCAAGCAACAAAGACACTGGCCCGGTCAGCGCAATGACTTCAATTCCCAGGTCGTGAGCGGCTCGAACCACAGAAGAACCCGGATCGGCTACGGCAGGCATGCCGGACTCACTACCCAAGCCAATGTCATGTCCTTGCAGGGCTGCTGCCAAAAGGGGGCGTGCGTCGAAGTTGCCCGTGTGATCCCCTTTCTTATGTACTTCCCGTGGAAGTTCTGTGATGTTCATTGCTTGAAGAGGTTGGCAGAGGGCCACCACTTCGTTGACGCGTTTCAAATAAGCACGGGTTGTTTTTGCATTTTCACTAATCCAATGGTGCAGGCTGGCTGCCACCTCCAGGGTGCCCAAGGGCATCGTTTTTTGGAGCGCAACAGGGTCATTGCAACCGAAGTCCAACGGCGCGGGTACGAGGTAGAGTTTCCCAAAAGGGGTTTTTGAATGATGGTTTTCGGGTGTCATGGGATTACAGAAGTTGGACACCTGCCGCTTCAAGCATTTGGCAGGTCCGTATCAGTGGCAGGCCGATCAGTGCGGTGGGATCATCACTTTCAATGGACGCGAGCAGCGCAATGCCAAGTCCTTCGCTCTTGGCACTCCCGGCGCAGTCGTAAGGGGTTTCGGCGCGTAAATAGGCCTCAATTTGAGCATCGCTGAGATCGCGAAAGGTCACTTTCACTTGCGCTAGGGCCATTTGGGAAAATCCGCTCTCTTGGCAAACGACTGCGACTGCCGTCTGAAATACAACAACCTTCCCCCGCATTTTTTGCAATTGAGCAAGCGCACGTGCATGATTCCCTGGCTTGCCGAGGGCCTCGCCTTCCAGATCAGCCACCTGATCAGAGCCAATGACAACACAGTCAGGAAACTCTGCCGCCACGGCACGCGCTTTGCTCATTGCCAAGCGGCATGCCACTTGTTGAGGCGTTTCCATAGGCAACGGCGTTTCATCAACGTGAGGTGCTTCCACCGTAAATGGAACGCGCAGTCTCTCAAGAAGTTCGCGGCGGTAACGGGAGGTGGAGCCCAGGATGAGTTTTCGGGGTGTAATTTCTGGCATAGGGCGATTCTCTTACACTCAAGACATGAATAAAGAGTCCCTCGCCCCCCGTCTCGACGTTAAATCCTTTGCTCAATCGGCGCGTGAAATATCGGGTCATGACTTGTTGTCAAACTATGAACGCCTCTTGGTTGAAACCCACGGCGTGGGCGCAGACCGCCACCTGAATTGGTCTGCCCAAGGCGAGCTCAAGCTGGGGGAGGCGGGTGTGGATCAGGTGTGGCTGCATCTGCAGGCCAATGTGACTTTGCCCCTCACTTGCCAACGTTGTTTGGCCCCCGTTGACAGTGTGGTGAGTATCAGTCGCTCTTTCAGGTTCGTCGCTTCGGAAGAAGCTGCCGAGCAGCAGGATGACGAGTGTGAGGAGGATGTGCTGGCACTGAATCCGGAATTCAAGCTGTCTGAGTTGATTGAAGATGAAATATTAATGGAGTTGCCGCTGGTGCCACGGCATGACAAATGCCCTAGCGAAGTGGTGATGGCGGCAGAAGACGCGAACTTTGAAGCAGCGTCAGCTGAGAAGCGTCATCCTTTCGCGGTTCTTGCCCAACTTCAGGATGCAAAGTCGAAGTGACTGAATGGGTTAGGCTATAATTTAAGGCTTCGCACGGCACCAGTGGTCGTGTATTTCACTCATCCCAGATGTTGCGGGCGTCGCAACACAGACGTAAGGAGCCACCATGGCCGTCCAGCAGAATAAAAAATCACCTTCCAAGCGCGGTATGCACCGTTCGCACAATGC
>JBAQDW010000389.1:0-6256 GCA_049286445.1 Rhodoferax sp.
CACTTCTACTACGGTATTTAGATTTATCATTCCTGCTAAAACAGTTTCACCTTTAGTTTTAGAATCTGGTTTGCTTTCTCCTGTGAGCGCCGCTGTATTAAATGAACCTTTTTCTGAAATCAATTCTCCATCTAAACCTAATTTTTCGCCAGATTTTAGTTGGATAATATCTCCGATTTCTACAGATTCTGCCTTCACAGTTGTTGCTTGGTTATCTTTTAAAACGGTAACTTCATCTGGTCTTTGGTCTAATAGTGTTTTTATATTAGTTTTTGCTCTCTGTACTGCAAGTGTTTGAAAAACTTCACCCACAGCATAGAAAAGCATCACTGCTACACCTTCAGGAAATTCTCCAATGGCGAACGCACCAATCGTAGCGATACTCATCAAAAAAAATTCTGAAAAGAAATCACTTTTTCTTATACTATCAAACGCATCTCTTAAAACTGGTAATCCCACGGGAATATACGCTGCAACATACCAGGCAATCCTTACCCATCCATTAAACCAATTTTGGGTAATCCAATTATCTAAAGCAATAGCAATTATTAATAATGTGAATGATATAATGGCGGGCAAAAACATTTGTAACGTTGTTTTGTCCGTATTATCGTGATTATGTCCAGCATCGTGGGAATGCTCTCCGGCATGTTTTTCCGTTCCAATATCCCTTAAGTTTAATTTCTTTTTTGCCATTTTTTATATTTTAATTTTTGAATATATCGTTTGTATCTTATTATAATAATTTATCAAGTTTAATTTTTGAACCTAAAAATTTTAAATTAAAATTCATTTTTTGAACTTTACGATTATGCTTATTTTTTTAATCTTAATTAATTTAAACTACCATTCCTACCAGTAGAAATATTAAAAATCCTACAAAAAACATACTCGTCTGCAAAAGTGTTTCTTTTTCTTCGTGCGCTTCTTTCAATAATTCTTCAGTTACCAAAAATAATAAAGCAGCGAGACCGAAAGACAGCACCAATTCCAGCCATTCCTGTGATAATCCTGCTAATAATGTAATTCCTAAAACGGCTCCGACAAAGAAGCAGGCACCCAAAACTAATAAAATAGTCAGGCTTTTTTGTTTTGAAAAATTTAAATCCATACAAGCCAAAACTACTGCTAATCCCAGAGAAAAAATTTCGAGAGCCAAAGCGATGGAAAGCAGAATTCCTTCGGTGCTTCCAGCCGCAAAACCAACGCCGAGAAGCACGCCATCTATTAGTAAATCGATGGCCAATGCCACCAGAAGTCCCATCGGCAAAGAATTTTTTACTGCCGATTTTTCAGCGTTTTTTTGAAATTTTTCTGAAAAATATTTTACAGCCAACATCGTCGCGATGCCCAGTCCGAAACCAATTCCCACTTCAATAGGCCTGTGATTTTTAATAATATCCGGCAGAAGTTCCACTGCAACAACTGAAAAAACCACTCCGCCCGCAAAATGCAACACAGAACTCCGAAAACCCGCGTTTGGTTTTTTAAATAATCCGGTAATCCCGCCCAATAAAATGGAAACAACTGGAATTAAGGCGTATAAATAAATTGAAATCATAAAAATATTTTGATGCTAGTTTTGGCAACTTTTTATGGAAACAAATGGTTTGTAAATAGGTTTTAAGGTTTTAAAATTATCCCAAGATTACTCCTCTTCCTCCATATTATTCATTTTAGAAAGCAGGTCATATGCCCCTTTTAAAACTACTTTATCGGATTCATTAAATTTTGCAGGCAAAGTAACCGCAGTAAAACCATTTTCGCTTACACCGGTTTGCACTTCTACCTTCCTAAAGATATATTGTTTTTCTTTTTCCTTCCCATCTTTATCTTTGGTTTTTTCTAAAGTTTTTTCTAAAATAAAAATAAAATTCTTACCTCCGGAACCTACAATTGCCGCATCTGGCAATGCTGGTGTTTCCACAGATCCAAGTTCTATGATAGCATTGACAAACATTCCCGGCAACAGATTTTGAGATACATTCTGAATTCTTGCCAAAACATCTACAGTTCTGTCTCCGTGTATATCTTTCCCTATCAGATAAACTTTAGCAGTTTTTTCCTCGGCGTCACCAGTAGCCTGAAATCGAATAATTTGACCAATTTTTATTTTTGCAACATCTTTTTCAAAAACCTGCACTTTTACCATCATATTACCTGTATTTGCAATATCTGCGACAACCTCATTAGTTCCAACATATTTTCCAATATTGGTATATACTTTTGTTACGTATCCGCTTTGTGGTGCATAAATGTTGGCGCGCGAAGATATGTTACCTCTCGCAACAGAAGCAGGATTGATGTTTGCAACCTGTAATCTTGCCCGTAATCCGGCAACCCGTGCAGACATACTGTTATACTCACTTTGCGCCCGCTGTAAAGATTTTCTGGCTGCAATATTTTCTTTTACCAGTTCTTTTTGGCGTGCAAGATCCTGTCTTAAATAAGACATCTGACTATTGCTTTCCATGTAATCCTGCTGTATCTGTAGAAATTCAGGATTTTCTATCGTTGCCACCACGGTTCCTTTTCCAATATATTTTCCTTCGATTACGTTCATGGATTTTACATGACCTCCAAAAGAAGAGGTGATACTGGTCAGATTTTGCGGTGGAACTTCAATAGCTCCAGAGGCTTTGATATAATTGGAAAGATTAGTATTGGTTATATTTCCCAATTCCATTCCCACACTTTTGTACTGCGCTTCACTAAATTCTACGCTGTTTGCATCGTGCGGAACTTCTACATTTGCCGTGACTGCTGTTTCTTCCTTTTTATCGGAATTACAGGCTGACAACATAAAACTTAAGACGATGATATATAAATATTTTGATTTACTCATGATTTTGGAACTTTAATTATTTATTATAAACCAGAAATTAATTCCAGTTCGATGGCTGTTTGATTATATTGATTTAAACTTTCGATGTATTGTTTTTGGACTTCCACGGCGTTGTTTATGGATTGACTAACCTGGTAATAATCCATTTCTCCAACCTCAAAGGCACGCTGTGATTTTGTAATAAGCAACTTTGCCTGTGGCAATGCTGTTTCCCTATAAAAATTGATCTGGATTTGCAACCGTTTTAGGTCCGAAAGCAGTGTAGAACCCCGTTGAGAAAGACTGAAAGAAAATGCATCTACTTTTGCTTCCTGTATTTGCTGGTTAATTTCTGCGGCTTTGATTTTTGCTTTTTGCGCTTTTGCAAAAATGGGTATGCTAATTCCCAATTCTACACCCTGAAATCTTTTTCCTACTCCGTAAAACTTCGAAACTCCATTTTTCTCGAAATTACCTACCAACGATTGGTTAAAATAACCGACGCTAAAATCGGGAAGTAACCTGCTTTTTTCAACTCTGATTTCTTCTTTAGCGACTTCTATCTGGCTTTTCAAAGCAAGCAAGTCTGGATTATTATTAAAAATTGCGCTCTGTGGTGATACATCTAAAAACTTTTCGATAAGCGTTGTTTCCATAATATCTTCGATGGTTTGATTTCCGGTATACCTTTTCAATTGCTCCAGATGAATTTTTATATATTCTTCCGTCTGCAATTTTTGAGAAATCGCTTCCTGCAATCTGGTATTGGCATTGTATTTTTCTAAAATATTTGTTTCACCAGTCTGAAATCTTATGTCGGCAGCACGAAGTATTTTCTCATAAAGCGCGATTAATTCCTCATTTAATGTTCTTTGTTCTTTTCTGTAGAGTAAACTATAATAAATACTTTTTACCTGATAAGTGATCTGATTTTTATAAATTCCTGCCTGCATTTTGGACGCGTTTATGTTGGCGTCTGCCAGTTCTGTTAATCTTTTCAAATAAACCGGATTCGGAATATTTTGGCTTATGGTAATATTATTATCATAAGCAATAAGACTGTTATATTGACCAAAAGTGAGATTGATATTTGTTTTGCCATAATCTCTCACAGAACCTTTTAATGCAGACTGGTATTCCTCTCCTAATTTTGCAACCCTTGTGTTTGGATTGGACTCCAGGGAAGCAGAAATTGCTGAATTCAAATCTATCGTTCCTAAAGATGAAGATGGATTTGTCGTAATCTGACCTTTAACTCCATTATTAAAACCTGAGAGTAAAAACAAAAGAATAATCGTTGCTGATCCTGCAATTTTTGTATTTTTCAACTTACGTCGGGAAGGTTTTATATTCTCCACATAAGAGTAAAGTACCGGCAAAAGTACAAGTGTAAGAAATGTTGCGGTGAACAAACCACCTATAACAACTGTTGCTAATGGTTTTTGTACTTCGCCTCCTGCTCCGGTTGCTAATGCCATCGGTAAAAACCCTAAAGAGGCAACAGTAGCCGTCATTAAAACCGGTCTTAATCTTATAGCAGTACCTGCGAGAATTCTTTGCTTAATATCTTTCATTCCTTGTTTTTTAAGTTGATTAAACTCTGTTATTAATACGATTCCATTTAAAACAGCCACACCGAACAGAGCAATAAAGCCTACACCAGCCGAAATACTAAAAGGTAAACCTCTTAACCAAAGGGCAAATATTCCACCTATGGCAGACATCGGGATTGCGGTGAAAATTAGTAGTGAGTATTTTAAGGAACCAAACGCAAAATAGAGCAGCAAAAGAATTAATCCCAATGCAACCGGTACGGCTATAGACAGTCTTTTGTTGGCTTCTTCCAAATTTTTAAATTGGCCACCATAAGTTATAAAATAGCCGGTCGGCATTTTTACTTTTTCGTCAATTTTTGCCTGAACGTCTTTTACTACAGAGGCAATATCTCTACCCCGAACATTAAAGCCAACAATAATTCTTCTTTTGGCATCTTCACGCTGTATTTGGTTAGGTGCCAATTGATAACTTACTTCTGCAACCTGCTCCAACGGAACCTGGTTTCCATTACTGGCAGTAACAAAGAGCCTTTTTACATCTTCAATACTTTGGCGTTCTCCTTGTTCTAACCGAACTACCAGATCAAAACGTTTTTCTCCTTCGAATACCGTTCCGGCAACACCACCAGCAAATGCAGTGTTAATAGCGTTATTTATTTCTTCAACATTTAACCCATATCGCGCGATATTATCCCGGTTCAATTTGATTGAAATTTGCGGTAGACCACTCACCTGTTCTATATATAAATCTTCTGCACCATCTATTGAGGGAATTAATCCACCTATTTTCTTCGCTAAATCTGAAAGCGTTTCTAAATCATCGCCAAAAATTTTGATACCTACATCCTGTCGTACACCAGAAATTAATTCGTTGGTCCGTAATTGTATAGGTTGCGAAAAACCGAACGTAACTCCCGGAACCTGTTCTAAAGTTTTCTGCATTTTCTCCGCTAATTCTTCCCGGGTATCTGCACTCGTCCAGTCTTTTTTAGGTTTTAATAATATCGTTATATCTGTGGCTTCTATCGGCATTGGATCTGTAGGAATCTCGGATGCTCCAATCTTGCCCACAACTTCCTTCACTTCCGGATAAGTTTTCATTAATAAACTTGATGCCTGCTCTATTTTTTCAACGGTCTGCTCCAGCGAACTTCCTACCAATAATCTTGTTTCTACAGCAAAATCTCCTTCCTCCAGCGTTGGTAGAAATTCACCTCCAAGAGAACTGAAGATAACTGCTGACAATCCGAGAAGCGCAATTGCAACAATCAAGACAGTTTTTTTAAATCGCAGTGCACCATTAATCAACGGATCATAAACGCGCTGAAATTTTTCCATCATTTTATCAGAAAAGTTCTTTTTATGACTAATATTTTTACTCAATAGAAGTGAACTGATCATCGGTACATAAGTAAGCGAAAGAATTAATGCTCCAAATATTGCAAAAGAAACCGTTTGTGCCATCGGGCGAAACATTTTGCCTTCAATTCCTACCAAAGCCAATATTGGTAAATAGACAATTAAAATAATTAGTTGCCCAAACGCAGCGGAGTTCATCATTTTTTTTGCAGAACCGGAAACCTGAATATCCATTTCTGCCTGCGAAATTTTTCCTGTTTTCAACTTCCTCATGTGGTGCATGGTTGCTTCCACGATAATTACAGCACCATCCACAATAAGTCCAAAATCGATCGCCCCAAGACTCATCAAGTTTCCAGATACGCCAAAAACTTTCATCAATGCTACGGCAAATAGCATTGCTAAAGGTATAACCGAAGCCACAATTAAGCCTGAACGAATATTCCCGAGAAAAAGAACTAAAACCAATATTACAATTAACGCCCCTTCTATTAAGTTTTTTTGCACAGTACTCATG
>JBAQDW010000390.1:0-18718 GCA_049286445.1 Rhodoferax sp.
GCTTGAGTGTTTGAGTGTGGCGAACAAGCTCAACCCCTTCGCGCTTTGCCGCAAGCTACTCATCAACGCATCGCGCTCCGCCTATGCCCAGCTTCAGCTGTTCAGGGCGGCTGCGTAACATCAGTTATTAGGCCTTCTCAAGCAACGCAATGGCCCCTACATTCCAGGCACCGCATCAAAAGTGTCACACCGTGGTGGCACCTGGTGCCTTCAACAACCCCCAGGAAACTGTTTCATGACCCAAGCCACCGCGCTCCCCACATCGGCCCAAGAAATGCCATCTGACGCGCTCATCGAGCGCCTGCAGTGGCGCTACGCCGCTAAAAAATTGGACCCCAGTAAGGCCGTGCCGCAAGACAAAGTGGAGCGCATTCTGGAAGCAGCCCGCCTGGCGCCCACCTCCAGCGGCTTGCAGCCTTTTGAGATCATCATGGTGACCAGCAAGCCAGTGCGCGCGCGCATCCAACCCATTGCCTGGAACCAAGGCCAAATCACCGACGGCTCGCACCTGCTGGTGTTTGCCGCCTGGGACAACTACACGGTCGAGCGCATCAACATGATGTTTGACCTGACCAACACCGTGCGCGGCTTCAAGAACGAAGGCTGGGAAAACTACCGCGCCATGCTGCTGGGCATGTACCCCCAGCGCGACGCTGAAGTGAACTTTGAGCACGCCGCGCGCCAAGCCTACATTGGCCTGAGCGCCGCCATGATCGCCGCCGCCTTTGAAGAAGTCGACTGCACCCCCATGGAAGGGTTTGATCCCAAAGCCATGGACGAGATTTTGAACTTGCGCCAACGCGGCCTGCGCAGCGTTGCCATTCTGCCTTTGGGCTACCGTGAAGCCGACAAAGACTGGCTCGTCAACCTCACCAAAGTGCGCCGCCCCCGCGAGCAGTTCATCACCGAAGTCTGATCGACAAAACCGGCCCATCTGACCGCCCCACCAAGCCAGCACCATAGCTATTATTTTAATAGTGACTTGCGCAGATGGGGTAAGGGCTAGAGCCATATTTGGCATATAGAAACGGCGGCTGCCTTGGCGGCCCTGCCCCCCGTTTCCGAATCGGACCGAATCAAACTCATCCACCTCACCCGGTCGCTCTTTGTAACGCCCCGTCAGCCGTGGCCCATAATTCCTGCAGAACACATCTCAGGGACGGGATACACCATGGCTACCCTCATACCGGCGCTAGGCGCCTGCACCTCGCGCATGACCTCGGGCGAACGTCGTTTGGCCGTGCGGCTGGAACAAAAGCTCGACGACGACTACCTGCTTTGGTACGACGTGCCCATGGGCCCCAAAAACGCCCACCCCGACTTTTGCGTGCTGCACCCCAGTCGCGGTGTTTTGGTGCTGGAGGTGAAAGACTGGGGCCGCAACACCATTCTTCGTGCCGACAAACAGCACTGGGAAATCATGGGCGACAACGGCCCCAAGACCGTGATCAACCCGCTGGAGCAAGCCCGCCAATACGCGCACCAAGTGGTGAAAGCGCTGGAGCGCGACAAACCACTGGTGCAGATGGACGGCCCTCACGCCGGCAAGCTGGCGTTTCCGTGGAGCTACGGCGTGGTCTTGCCCAACATCACCCGCAAGCAGTTTTTAGAAGGCGGGCTGCACCACGCCATTGCCGCCCACCGCGTGCTGTGCAAAGACGAGATGCCAGAGACCGTGGACCCCGAAGACCTGCAAAGCCGGCTTTGGGACATGTTCCCCTACATGATGCGCGGCGCCATGAGCCTGCCGCAACTGGACCGCGTGCGCTGGATCATGTTCCCCCAAGTGCGCGTGCCAACCACCGGCGACTTGTTTGACGACCACGACGAAGATGCCGAACTGCCCGACATCATGCGCGTGATGGACCTGCAGCAAGAGCAGCTGGCCCGCTCTCTGGGCGACGGACACCGCGTCATCCACGGCGTGGCCGGTTCCGGCAAGACCATGATCTTGGGCTACCGCGCCGAATACCTCGCGCAAGCCAGCACACCCAGCAGCAAACCCATCCTCATCCTGTGCTTTAACGAGCCGTTGGGCGTGAAGCTGCACTCGGTGATGGCCGCCAAAGGCCTGAGCGACCGTGTGCATGTGCGCCACTTTCACAAATGGTGCCGCCAGCAACTGGTGACCTATGGGCAAACCCTGCCGCAAGGCCCGAATCTGTTTGATGAAATGGTCAACAACGTCATTCGCGGGGTGGAGCGCAAACACATCCCCAGCGGCCAATATCAAGCGGTGCTGATTGACGAAGGCCACGACTTTGCCCCCGAGTGGCTCAAACTGGTGACGCAAATGGTGGACCCCACCACCAACAGCCTGCTGGTTCTGTACGACGACGCGCAAAGCATTTACCAGCGCAAACGGCTCAAGTTCTCATGGAAAAGTCTGGGCATCAAGGCCCAGGGCACCACAACCATCCTCAAAATCAACTACCGCAACACCCGGCAGATTTTGCAAACCGCCAGCCTCGTCGCCGCCGGTCTGTTGACCGCCGACGATCAAGACGACGACGGCATCCCGCTGATCAAACCCATCAGCTGCGGGCGCGACGGCCAACAGCCGCTGATCATCCGCCTGCCCACCCTGAACGATGAGGCCTTTGCCATTGCCGACCACCTCGCCAACGCCCACCAAGAAGGCTTCGCCTGGGGCGACATGGCCGTGCTCTGCTTTGATGCCAAAACCCGCGACCTCTGCGCCCGCACTTTGGCTCAACGCAAACTCCCCGTGGAGAACCGCCTAGCCCCCGGCGACTTCGATCCCACCAGCAACAAGATCAAGGTCATGACCATGAAAGTCAGCAAAGGCCTGGAATTCCCCGTGGTGGCCCTACCCGGCGTGGGGCACATGCCTGCGCCCGGGGAGGATGAACTGGAAGCGGCGCGGGTGTTTTATGTGGCGGCGACAAGGGCTACGCAGAGGCTGCTGGTTACAGTCAGCGGAAACAGCGGGTTTGGGGCAAGGCTAGGAACATGAAAAGGCCACGACCATGACTGCGAGCAACACACCACGGGTACCGCGTATTGAAAGCCGTATCCAAGTGATTCGCGGCCTGCGAGTCATGCTGGATATGGACTTGGCTTCGCTGTACGGGGTACAGACCAAGCGGCTTAATGAGCAGGTCAAACGCAACCGGGACCGCTTTCCCAGCGATTTCCTCTTTCAGCTTACGGCTGATGAGAAAACCGAGGTGGTCGCAAATTGCGACCACCTCCAAAATCTGAAATTTTCCAAGGCGTTGCCTTTTGCGTTTACCGAGCACGGAGCAATTCAGGCAGCCAATGTGCTGGCATCAAGCCAAGCGGTTGAGATGGGGATTTACGTAGTGCGGGCGTTTGTGCAGTTGCGCCAGGCACTCACTGCCAATGCAGATATTGCCCAGCGCCTGGCTGAGCTGGAGATGAAGACCGAATCGCTAGAAATGTCGCACGACAACTTCAGCCGAAACACCCGGGAGAGGAAGCACCCATCGGCCTCATCCTGTGCGCCGAATCCAGCCGCGAACAGGTGGAGCTGCTGCAAATGCACAAAGACGGCATCACCGTGGCCGAATACTGGACCGAACTGCCACCCAAAGCGGAACTGGAGCAAAAGCTGCATGCAGTTTTGCTTGAAGCACGCGAACGGCTGGCCCGGCGCGGGGTGCTTTTGGGGGATTTGGATGACGAGTGAGGAACCGCTGCCAAGGCAGGCAACAATGCGCCGCAGCTCGGCCACGTTGACCCGCTTGCGCAACGCACATCGAACGATTGGCCCCAATGTGGAATTCGCCCAATTGACGGGCAGAATCAGTGACCCCGCTCCATGAACAACAACATCCGCTCCAACTTTGACATGCTGCGCGCCTACGAGGCGCAGCTTTGGCGTTTGGGGGCCTTGGCCGAGCGGTACTTTGCAGAAGACCCTAACACCAGCCTGCTCAAACTGCGCCAGTTGTCCGAACTATTGGCCCAGTCATTGGCAGCGCGCACCGGCCTCTACGCCAACCCGGAAGAATCGCAATACGAGCTGATTCGTCGCCTGCAAGGCGAAGGCGTGTTGCCCAAGGAAGTCAAACAAATCTTGGATCAAATCCGTGTGACGGGCAACGCCGCCAACCATGCCTTGCAGGGTGACCACGCCGCAGCACTGTCCACGCTGAAGCTGTGTTGGCAGCTGTGCCTGTGGTTTCACCGCACGTTCAAAGATGCCGCCTTTAAATCCGGCCCCTTTGTGCCGCCACAGCCACCGGCAGATGAAAGCGGTGAATTGCGTACCGAACTGGCCCAGTTGCGCCAAGCGGTTGCCACCTTCCAGGCGCAGCAAGAACAGGTCAGCCACGAGTTGCAATCCACCAAAACCCAGCTTTCGTCCCTGAGCGAAGAGCGCGGCATCTGGGAGCAACTGGCCACCGAGTCCGACAAAGACAAGGCGCTGCTGGCCGAACAACTCGCGGTATTACAAGCCGCCTCAGCGGCAGCACCCACCGCGCAGTTAAAAACCATCGCCCAATCTGCCGCCACTGCTGCCACCCACGTGCAGCTGGACGAAGCCGAGACCCGCCGCATCATCGACGAACAATTGCGCCAAGCGGGCTGGGAAGCCGACACCTCCACCCTGCGCTACAGCAAAGGCACCCGCCCGCAGCGAGGCCGCAATATCGCCATCGCCGAATGGCCATGTGACGGCTACAGCGCCGATTACGTGCTGTTTCAGGGCCTCACCCCCATGGCCGTGGTGGAGGCCAAGCGAAAAAACGTCGATGTATCCGGCGCATTGCAGCAAGCCAAGCGCTACAGCCGCACCTTCAGCGCCAGCACAGAAACGCAACTTCATGAAAGCAATTGGGGCGACCAGTCTGAGCACCGCATTCCATTTGTGTTCTCTGCTAACGGCCGGCCTTACCTGCGGCAGCTCGCCACCAAAAGCGGCATCTGGTTTTGTGACCTGCGCCAAACTGAAAACCGCAGCCAGGCTCTGGATGGTTGGTACAGCCCCGACGGCCTCAAAAGCCTGCTGCAAACCGATTCAAGCCGTGCACACACCCAGCTGGACAACACGGCATTCAACTTTGGTTTTCCGCTGCGGCCTTACCAACAAACCGCTATTCGTGAAACCGAGAAACGCATAGGCCAAGGCCAGCGTGAAATTTTGCTGGCCATGGCCACCGGCACCGGCAAGACCAAAACGTGTATTGCGCTGATTTACCGCCTGCTTAAAGCTCAGCGCTTTCGCCGCATATTGTTCTTGGTGGACCGCTCCGCCTTGGGTGAACAAGCCGCCAACTCGTTCAAAGACACCCGCATGGAACGCTTGCAAACCTTTGCCGACATCTTTGGCATCAAAGAGCTGCGAGCACAAACGCCTGACGACGACACCGCTGTGCACATCGCCACCGTGCAGGGCATGATGCGCCGCGTGCTGTTTCCCACAGACGGCGTGGCCCCACCGACCGTGGACCAATACGACTGCATGGTGATTGACGAATGCCACCGTGGCTACACGCTGGACCGCGAAATGTCTGACACCGAGCTCAGCTTTAGAGGTTTTGACGACTACGTCTCCAAATACCGCCGCGTGCTGGACTACTTTGACGCCGTCAAGATTGGCCTGACTGCCACCCCTGCCCTGCACACTACCGAGATTTTTGGCCCGCCGGTCTATACCTACAGCTACCGTGAAGCCGTGGTTGACGGCTACCTAGTGGATTACGAGCCACCCATCCAGATTTACACCGAACTCTCGCAAAACGGCATGCACTGGAAAGTGGGCGAAGAGCTCAAGGTGTATGACACCGGGCGCAACCAGATTGACCTGTTCAAAGCGCCAGACGACATCAACCTGAACGTAGAAGACTTCAACCGCAAAGTCATCACCCGCCAATTCAACCAAGCGGTGTGCAACTACCTAGCGCAAGAACTTGACCCCACCGGCCAACGCAAAACCCTCATCTTTTGCGTCAACACCGACCATGCCGACCTAGTGGTGGACGTGCTCAAAACAGCATTTGAAGCCCAATACGGCAGCGTGGAAGACGATGCCGTCATCAAAATCACCGGCAACGCCGACAAGCCGCTGGAGCTGATTCGCCGCTTTAAAAACGAGCGCCTGCCCAACGTGGCGGTCACCGTGGACTTGCTCACCACCGGAATTGACGTGCCCGAAATCTGCAACCTGGTGTTTCTGCGCCAGGTGAACAGCCGCATCTTGTTTGACCAAATGCTGGGCCGCGCCACGCGCCTGTGCGACTTTGATGGCGACGCCAAAGACAGTTTTCGGGTGTTTGACGCAGTGCGCATCTTTGAAGCTATTGGGGACCTGACCGCCATGAAGCCGGTGGTGGTCAACCCCAACATCAGCTTTGCCCAGCTGGAGCAAGAAATGGTGAACGTGCAAGACCCGCAAGCCCACAAACTGATATGCGAACAGTTTTTAGCCAAACTGCAAGTCAAAAAACGCCACCTGGACGCCCAAGCCACGCAAGACTTTGAAACCAAAGCCGGCATGAGCCCCGATGCCTTCATCCAAAAACTGCGCAGCTTGTCAGTAGATGAAGTGGTCAACTGGTTTGTGCAAAACCCACGACTAGGCGAAATCTTGGACCGCAAGCGCGAAAACACTGGTCAACCCATTTATGTATCAGACCACCCCGATGCCCTGCACCACATAGACCGCGGCTACGGCAATGCCAGCAAGCCCGAGGACTATTTAAAAGAATTCAAAAATTTCATTGCCAGCCACGGCAATGAATTGCCCGCTCTGATCACCGTGCTCACCCGCCCGCGCGACCTGACCCGCAAACAACTCAAAGAACTGGTGCTGGCGCTGGACCAGGCTGGCTTTACCGAAATGCGCCTAGCCACTGCCTGGCGCGAGCACAGCAACCAGGACATTGCCGCCCGCATCATTGGCTACATACGCCAGGCCGCCATGGGCGATGCGTTGGTGCCGTATGCCGAGCGTGTAGACCATGCCCTGCAAAACCTGCTGGCCAAACCCCTGGCCGGCAAGCCCTGGACGCAGCCCCAGCGCGACTGGCTCAAACGCATTGCCGCGCAAACCAAAGCAAATATGTTGGTAGACCGCGACGCGCTGGACGACCCCGACTTGATCTTTAAACGCGATGGCGGCGGTTTTGCCCGGCTGGACAAACTTTTCAACGGCCAACTTCAGCCCGTGCTGGAAGCCTTTAACGACGCACTCTGGGCAAACGACCAAAAGTCTGCCTGACAAGCCCCACAAAAATGACCCAAATCAACCCTGCAGCGTCCGACATAGTTGCCAAGCTCTGGAACCTGTGCAACCTGCTGCGCGACGATGGCGTGACCTACCACCAGTACGTGAGCGAACTCACCTACCTGCTGTTTTTGCGCATGATGCAAGAGACCGGGCAAGAAGACCGCCTGGTCATTCACAAAGCGCCCAAAAAAGGCGAGCCGCTTGAGCAACTGGACGGCACCCGCTGGGCCGACCTGATGGCCGCTTCCGCCCCCGAGCGGCTGGACATTTACAAAGAACTGCTGCTGGCCTATGGCCTGCACGGCCAAGGCAGCGTGCAGCAGATTTACGCCAACGCCAGCACCTTTATTACCAAACCCGCTACCTTGTCCAAACTGGTGGTGGAGATTGACAAGCTCGACTGGTACAGCGTGCAGCGCGACGACCTCGGTGACCTGTATGAAGGCCTGTTGGAGCGCAACGCCAGCGAAAAGAAAAGCGGCGCAGGCCAATACTTCACGCCCCGCGATTTGATCGACAGCATCGTGGCCGTGATGCAGCCCACGCTGGCCGACGTGATTCAAGACCCCGCCTCGGGCACAGGCGGATTCCTCATTGCTGCCAACAACTACCTGCGCGCCAAATACAAACCCGAAGACCGCAGCGAGGCCCAGCAGCGCAAATACCGCACCAGCACCTTTTATGGCATGGAGCTGGTGCAAGACACCCACCGCCTGGCGCTCATGAACATGCTGCTGCACGGCATTGAAGGCGGTATCCAGTTTGGCGACACCCTGGGCGAAGAAGGCACCCGCCTGCCGCAGGCCACGCTCAACCTCAGCAACCCGCCCTTTGGCACCAAAAAAGGCGGCGGCCTGCCCACTCGCACCGACTTCACTTACCCCACCACCAACAAGCAGTTCTGCTTTTTGCAGCATATTTACCGCAACCTGAAAGCTGGTGGCCGCGCCGCCGTGGTGCTGCCAGACAACGTGCTGTTTGAGAGCAACATTGGCGCAGACATACGCCGTGACCTGATGGACAAGTGCAACCTGCACACTGTTCTAAGGCTGCCCACCGGCATCTTCTACGCCCAGGGCGTCAAAACCAACGTGCTGTTTTTCACCCGTGGCAAAACCGACAAGGGCAACACCAAGGAAGTGTGGGTGTACGACATGCGCGCCAACATGCCCCAGTTTGGCAAGCGCACGCCCTTTACCCGCGAGTATTTCCGAACAAAACCCGATGCCCCCGCCAGCACCCCCCGCGACAAGTTCGAAGACGTGTTTGGCTCAGACCCCTATGGCGGCCCTGCCGCCCTGGCCCAGCGCGTGGACACGGGCGAAGCAGGCCGCTGGCGCAAGTTCACACGCGAGCAAATCAAGGCCCGTGGCGACAACTTGGATATCAGTTGGCTCAAAGATAACAACGCAGAGACTGCCGAGGCCCAGCGCGATGAACCTGCGCTGGTCGCCCGCTTGGTGATGCGTGAGCTGGACGGCGCCATGGCCGACCTGCGCAGCCTGCTGGAAGAGCTCGGCGAAGACCCGGATGCGGCGTTGGACGATGTGCTCATCGACACCATCGACACCATCGAAGCTGGAGACCGCGCGTGACCGCTGTGACCCGACACTCAGCCCCAGCCCCACTTTCCGCCCCACCTGCTGGCTTGGATGCGGCAAGCAGCCATATCGCCCAGCTGGTGGAAGACGCGCGCCAGCGTAGCTTTCGTGCCGCCAACGCAGAGCTGGTTCACCTGTATTGGTCGGTGGGCCAGTACCTCTGCCTGCAATGCCAGCGCGAAGGCTGGGGGCAGGGCACGGTGAAAACGCTGGCACAGCTGCTACAGACGCGTGAACCTGGGCTGAAGGGCTTTTCTGCGCAAAACCTGTGGCGCATGAAACAGTTTTTTGAAGCCTACGAAGGCGACGAGGAACTCTCAACACAGTTGAGAGAACTGCCCTGGTCGGCCAACCTGCACCTGCTCAGCAAGTGCAAAAGCAGGCAAGAGCGGGTGTTCTATTTGCACTGGATGCAACAAGAGGGGTGGACCGTCAGGCAGCTGGCCCAGCAAATTGACGGCGCACTGTTTGAGCGCGTTGCCACAGCACCCCCAAAACTCTCAACAGCGTTGAGAGTTTTGCACCCCGGCGCAGCGCACGCCTTCAAAGACACCTACTTGGTAGATTTTTTGGCACTGCCCCCCGACCACAAAGAAGACGACTTGCAGCGCGGGCTGGTGGCCAAGTTAAAGCAGTTTTTAACGGAACTGGGCCGCGACTTTTGCTTTGTGGGCGACCAGTTCAGGCTGCAGGTGGGCATGAAGGACTTTTACCTGGACCTGCTCTTTTTCCACCGGGGCTTGAATTGCCTGATTGCCATTGAATTGAAGGCCGAAGAATTTCAGCCCGCCCATTTGGGGCAATTGGAGTTCTACCTCGAGGCCCTGGACCGCGACCACCGCAAACCCCACGAGAACCCCGCCATCGGCGTGCTGCTGTGCAAAGACCGAGACCATGAGGTGGTCGAGTACGCCTTGTCCCGCAGCCTGTCGCCCGCCTTGGTCGCCCAATACACCACGCAACTGCAACCCACCAAGGTCTTGCTACAAGCGAAACTGGTTGAATTGTTTGAGCTGGACGAGCAAGAGCGGGAGCGGCAGGCAAGCGAGGGCTTGGCGCAGCATGGGCTTGCAGGGGAAGGGGGCGGGGATGAGTGATGCAGCGATTCATCCAGCGCAACTGCCCCCAAGCTGGGCACTGACTACGTTGGGCACTGTGGTCAGCTACGGCAGTACGACGAAAACCGAACCGGCTGAAATGGCAGATAGCGACTGGGTACTTGAACTGGAAGACATCGAAAAAGACAGTTCACGCCTGCTGCAGAAAATCACCTTCTTGCAGCGCCAGTCCAAGAGCGCCAAGAACAGCTTTCAAGCTGGCGATGTGCTGTATGGCAAATTGCGCCCCTACCTCAACAAGGTGTTGATTGCCGACGAGCCGGGGTATTGCACAACAGAAATTCTGCCGCTTGAGGCAGGAGCGTATTTGGACAATCGGTACTTGTTTTACTGGTTGAAGCACCCGGCTTTTTTGAAATACGTGGAGGCAGAAAGCCACGGTATGAATATGCCGCGTCTGGGTACAGACGCGGGCAAGGCTGCACCCTTTGTGCTTGCTCCGAGAAACGAGCAAACCCGCATCGCTGACCAACTCGACACCCTGCTCAACCGCATCCAGTCCTGCAACGACCGCTTCGACGCCATCCCCGCCTTGCTCAAGCGGTTTCGGCAGACGGTGCTGACGGCAGCTTCCAGCGGAGATTTGACTAGAGACTGGCGCGAGTCAAAGCCACCTACAGCGGGAGCCGCCGCTAAAGAGGTAAAGCATCGTCTGGGCGCACGCCGTGATGGACATGCCGCAAAGTCCAAATCAAAGTTCAAGGAGCCAGTACAACCTGATCTCGCTCATTGGCGCTTGGATGTGCCTGAGTCATGGTCAGTTGAAAGCGTTTCAGCATTTTCTGAATGTTTGGATCATGTTCGTGTACCTGTTACGAAGGATAAGCGGGCAACCGCAGAACGCCTTTATCCGTACTTCGGTGCCAATGGCCAGGTGGATATGGTCGATGACTTTCTATTCGACGATGAATTGGTGATGGTCACTGAGGACGAAACCTTTTATGGCCGGGTGAAGCCAATTGCATATCGCTTTTCTGGACGTTGCTGGGTCAACAATCACGCACACGTACTGCTCGCAGGTGATCGCGTCAGAGCTGATTACCTCTGCTTTTCGCTGATGCATTACGACGTGCAACCTTGGCTCACAGGAACCACAGGCAGGGCCAAGTTGACTCAAGGTGCTCTCAATGCTTTGCCGCTCGCGGTTCCGCCGCAAGCCGAAATGGTGGAAATTGTTCGGCGCGTAAATTCCATGTTCGCCCTAGCCGACCGCATCGAAGCCCGCTGCACCGCCGCCCGCACCCAGGCTCAGCGCCTGAACCCGCTGGTGCTGACCAAAGCGTTTCGCGGCGAACTGGTGCCGCAAGACCCCAACGACGAGCCCGCCAGCGTACTGCTGGCACGCATCGCATCGGCGGACACCGCTGTGGCTGTGAAAAATAAGAGAAAAGTGCCTGCAGTCCTTATGAAACATTCGCGAGAAGCTATCAATTCATGAGCAATTTCAGACTCTTCAGTCTCAAAAATGCACAAGCCATCCGAATCAATTGCAGGACAAGGCAAACACGCGGTTGCAAAACCTGCTGCATAGATATAAGTCTTAATTGAAGGCACAAAAATGACAACGAACAAAGCTCGATTTCATGTCGACTCCAGGCTTGCAAGGCTCCTAAGTCAAGAGTACTCGTCTACCGAGAAGGCCCTTAAGGAGCTGGTGGACAACGCATGGGATGCGGACGCAGACTCAGTGCGTATCCAACTGCCAGAGCCCATGAGTGACGCCCCTATTGAAGTCGTTGACGACGGAAGTGGCATGACCTCAGAGGAAGTCAGGCGGCACTATCTCGCCATTGCTTCGGATCGCCGCATATTGCGAGGAAAGAGAACCAACAAAAAACAGAGATTAGTAAAGGGTCGAAAGGGTGTCGGGAAGTTTGCGGGTTTGATGGCCGCTTCTGAAATGTCATTGGAAACATTTGCAAGAAATGTGCGCAGTAACTTCATCGTGCGTCTAAAGGATCTAGCGGAAGTTACAGATATTGAGCAACTGAATATTCCACTCAGGACAGAACCGTGTTTACCATTTGCGTGCGGAACAAAAATTACGCTCGCGGGACTCCATGCTGGCCTTACGTTTCCCGACCCAAAAAAACTACGGCAAATCCTCCTTCAAGAATATGGTCGTGAATCCGGCATCGCGATTTTTGTGAACGGAAAGGCACTGGGTGTCGATGACGTTGATGGCACCTTTCATGACTTAACCCTTTCAGTATCCAATGTCGGAGAGACACGATTGAAGTTTGCAATTGCGGAAGTTAAATCTGTTTCTAGACAACCCGGCATCGTAATAAAAGTTGACGGCAAGGCGGTAGGAAAGCCATCTTTCTTTGGACTGGATGAACAAGAGGACTTCCCGCCAAAACTATTGAAACGGCTTTACGGTGAAATTGATGCAGACGGATTGCGCGACCACGTGACCGCCGGTTGGGGAAGTTTGATCGAGAACAGTGAACTGCTGGTTGGCTTAACCGATCAGGTAAGGCCCGTTATTTTCGAAGCCTTCAAGGAACGCTATGGGCGAGACATTCAATTGGCGCAGGCCCGCTTGCGTCGTGAAGTACACGACAGATTGGCGGCACTTCCGCAACACCGGCGAGAGTACGCAGAAAAGGCCGTGAAACGGGTTTTGGACCGTTTTTTCGGGGACCCGCCTGAAAAAATTGAACCTTATGTTTTCGTGTTGTTGGAGGCAATTGAACGGTCTGATTACGGGGCTCTGCTCAAACACCTCGCCGAAGCAGCAAGAAGCGATATCGCAGCGGTAGCGGAAGCGCTGGAAGAATTCGGGTTGATTGATATCGCTCATCTGGTAGAGCAAGCCAAAGCACGGCAGGGGTTCTTAGACAGCTTAGAAGTGCTTGCTGGGAATCCGAAAACATTAGAAGCGTCCATGCACAAAGCGATCGAGCGAAGTTTATGGATATTCGGTCCGGAATATTCACTTTTTAGCTCGAACAAGACACTGCAACGGCAAGTCGAAGATCACCTTGGACAGAAATACACAGGCAAGAACGCCAGCAAGAGGCCGGACTTATTACTAAGTGAAAACTTGGGTGGCAACTGCCTATTGATTGAATTCAAAAGGCCATCTCATCCACTCAACCGAGATGACTATGTTCAAGCGACAACCTATCGGCATGATTTAGTCAAACAGTTGAACAAGCCTATCCAAGTGCTAATTATTGGCGGCCATCGATCGCCAGACTTTCCAACTCAAAATCTTGAACCAGAAGTCAGTGCTCTGTCATTTCTTGATGTGATCGGCACAGCCAGAAGGCAACTTGATTGGCAGCTCCGCTCGAAAGAATAAATATGGCTGACTCATCCCCATACAAAGGTTTTGATTCGCATGAATGCCGGTGATCTGACGTTATTGCTTGACCGCATGCTGGCCCAAGAGGGCGAACACGAGTGGCTGGAGTTCAAGCACAACGACGATCCGCACTCCATTGGAGAGTATGTCTCTGCCCTGGCCAATGCGGCAGCGTTGGACGGTGAGCCTTTTGGTTACATGGTCTGGGGCATTGAAAACGACACCCGCAGGGTAGTGGGAACCCGCTTCAAACCGGGCGCAGCCAAGGTGGGGGCACAAATTCTGGATTTGTGGTTACACCAATACTTGCGTCCTAAGCTGGATTTTCGTTTTGATGCGTTTGACTATCAAGGCGAGCCCGTGGTGGTGCTGCGCGTACCTGCGGCAATAGCGCAGCCGGTGAGTTTTCATGAGTTTGAATACATCCGCATTCACAGCGCTAAGGTCAAACTCGCCAGCCATGCCGACAAAGAGGCTCGCCTGTGGGCAAGGCTGAATACGCGGGCCGATTGGTCAGCCGAGCTGGTGAGCAACGCCGCCGTGGCCGACCTGGATTCGACCGCACTGGCTGTGGGGCGGCAGCGTTTTGCAGAGAAGCATCCGCATCTGGCGGGTGAAGTGGCAGGCTGGGACGTGCCCACGCTGCTGTCCAAGCTCAAGCTCAGCCGGGGCGGACAGTTGACGCGGGCAGCTTTGCTGTTGTTTGGCAAAGACGAGTCAGCGCAGTTTCTGCCACTGCCGCCACAGGTGTCGTGGGTGCTGAAGGATGCCGATGGCACGGTGCTGGATTACCAGCACTACGGCTTGCCCCTGCTGCTGGCGCCTGACGCACTGTTTGCGCGGGTTCGCAACCTCACGGTGCGCTACTTGCCTCCGGGCACGCTGTTTCCTACCGAGGTGCCGCAATACGATGCATGGGTGATTCGCGAGGCTTTGCACAACGCCATCGCCCACCAGGACTACGCCGTTGGCGGGCGGGTCAATGTGATCGAAAAACCAGACGCGCTGATTTTCAGCAATGTGGGGCGCTTTTTGCCGGGCAAGGTGGAGTGTCTTTTGATCCAAGACCAGTCGCCAGAGCAGTACCGCAACCCATGCTTGACGCAGGCGATGGTGGCTTTGAAATTGATTGACACGGTGGGCAGCGGCATTCGGCGCATGTTCATCGAGCAGCGCAAACGGTTTTTTCCATTGCCGGACTATGTGATCGACGCCGAGCAGCAGCGGGTGGAGGTGCGCATCACCGGTCGAATTCTCGGTGAGCAGTACACCCACGCGCTGATGCAGCAGCCGGATTTGTCGTTAATGGATGTGTTCTTGCTGGACAAGGTGCAAAAGCGCCAGCCTATCAGTGCAGATGATGCTCGGGCGCTGCGCGCACGAAAGTTGATTGAAGGCCGTACACCCAACATCCATGTATCCGCCAAGGTTGCCCAAGTGATGGGTGAGCAAGCCCAGCACACCTTGAACAAGGGGCTGGATTCCGCCTATTACCGGGAGCTGGTGTTGCAGCACTTGCGCAACTTCACAGCTTGCAAACGGGGGGAGTTGGAAGCGGTGATGCGGGCCAAGTTGCCGGATGTGTTGAGCGATGTACAAAAGCGCAACCGGGTCAAAAACCTGCTGGCTGATTTGAGTCGCCGTAACCTCATTGCAACAGAGCGCAAGGGGCCAGGTGCACGATGGCGGCTGGTGCCTCAAAAATAGGATAGCTCGGTGTGATTAGCCGTTGGCTAACTTTCTTTTTATCCTATTAGGGTAGCCTAATCCTCCTTAAGCTGTTGATTTGTATAGATTTTATATAGGATAAGACGCCGCGGCCACCCTGAGCTATTCCACCTGCGCAAGGCGGTAATCAAGGAGGCACTGGGAACCGGAGACCCGGCGCTATCTGCCCCACTGGGCCTGAGTTTGCTTGCTGGGTGTTTGATAAATTCCAGCAATCGCCCCGCCAAACGGAGAAAATTCCATATAAATCAACAGCTTAAAGGTATGAATTTACTTGCTGGGTATTTGATGGGTTTGTGTAGTAACCAACCGGAATCTGATGCCAGCAAATAGTGCAGAGCATCCAACCCTGCGAGAAACCAGCCCATGAGCGACATCAAACTCTTCCGCCTGTCTGGTGGCTCCGCCACAGAACTACAAGGCAACGCGTCTGACCTGGAAAAGCCCCTGCAAACGCTGATCGAGGCCAACCTGCAGCCGCTGCTCAGTATCCGCTTCATAGCCAGTGAGCACTCCACTGGCAAAACGCACGGTGGTCGCATTGACTCGCTGGGTTTGGACGAGAACCACTGCCCGGTCATCCTTGAATACAAGCGCTCGGTGGGTGAGAACGTCATCAACCAGGGTTTGTTCTACCTGGATTGGCTGATGGACCACAAGGCCGAGTTCAAGTTGCTGGTGCTCGGCAAGCTGGGCGCTGCAGCGGCTGACGCCATTGACTGGAGCGCGCCGCGCGTGGTGTGCATAGCGGCGGACTTCACCAAGTACGACGGTCACGCGGTGCAGCAAATTGGCCGCAACATTGAGTTGATCCGTTATCGGCGCTTTGGTGCTGATTTGCTGCTTTTAGAATCGGCCAACGCGGGCAGTGACTCAAACGGCAAGGCCATCGCTGCAAAGTTGGCAAAGGCCAGCGCCAGCAAATTAGGTGCGGCGGGTACTAGCGCTGCAACGCCAACAGACCCAACGGGCGTCAAGGGCACGGGGCCCGACAAGTCGTTTGCAGAAGTTTTGGCCAACTTGCCAGAACCCATGCAGTTACTATTGGCCTCCCTGGAGGATTACACCTTCTCCTTGGGCGATGACGTGCAACGCAAAGAGCTGCGGCTGTATGCCGCCTTCAAACGCTTGAAGAACTTTGCCACCGTCGTACTCCACCGCAAGAATTGCCTGCTGCTGTATCTGCACGTAGACCCCGCCACGGCACTCCCCATGTTGCCCAACGCACGCGATGTAACCAGCATCGGCCACTGGGGCACGGGTAACCTGGAGGTACCGCTCACATCCCAGGCTGATTTGGATGCGGTCAAGCCGTTCATCAACGTGGCGTATGAAGGGCGGGGCTAGGCGAAACTCACTACGCTTTTAATAGCTTGTTACGCATATTCAACAAGGGCTAGCGGTCAATTTGGCACTCAAACCTGCGGCAAATACTTATCCATCAGTTCTTGCACCGCATCCGCCTGCAGCAAATCCCTGCGGCGTTTGAGTGCTTCTCGGTCGGCCTGGCTGGCCATCCAGCGTTTGAACGCGACAAACGTGGCGGGGTGCACGGTGTTCATGCGCGCCATGGTGCCGTTGGTGGCCACGATCACGGCCGAGAAGCCGGGGGAGTCCAGCAGCACATTGGCGCGGCGGGCCTGCGCTACCCAGAAGTCTTCGTCTTCATCGCTGAGTTTGATGGGGTGCGGGTCGTCGTCTGCACGCTCGCGGCGGATGATGTCCACCTCAAAGCCGTCTTTGTTGACGGCGGTGTATTTTTGGCTCTTACTCGTCATTTTTCGGATGCGAAAGCTGCTGTCCACCTTCTTCAACACGCCCAGCATGGAGCTATCTACCTTGGCAAGTTGTGTTGAGAAGAGGATGCGCTTGCGGGTGTCCCACAGCAGGTCCATGTCGCGGGTGGCCAGCGCGTCAGAGTCCAGCCGCACCCCGGCAGTGGCCTCATACGCGTAGAGCGCGTGGGTGCCCACCACCCTGAAGTGCGGGCTCAGTTGGGTGCTGGCCAGGCGGCTCAGCAATGCCACCACCAGCGGGTCGACGCGGCCCACGCGCAAGGCGCGGTTGAGGCGCTGGTGTTGCTCCAAGTCAGCTTTGAGGCCAGACACGCGCTCTGCACTTTCTTGCTTGCGCTGGGTAAAGCGCTCATAAATGGCTTCGGTCTCGGTGGTGCGGGCGCCGAGGCTGGTCTCGACTCCGGCGGGTGTCGTGCGCACCAGGTATTTGGCGTCGGGGGCAGCGGCTGGCCCTGCATGCCAGTACATGCCGCCGCGCACGTGGGCGGCTTCCTCTTGGGCTTCTTCCAAAGCCTCGAAGGTGGAGACGGCGTCAATGGTTTGGCGTGCGATGGTGGCGCTGATTTCTAGCATTTCGGTATATTAATAAATTTTTCATTTAATACCGTAAACCTTTTAAATTCATACACCTACGCGTTTTATATTTTGCTTTTTGATAGATCAACCCGGTTCATTCGCTAGTCGGAAATTTCAAGGGCTTTCGCCGCGCGCCAGCTTCGCCAGCAGCTCTACCATGCGACGGCTGCCACCACGCAGGCGTCCCACGTCACGCTGGGTTGGCCGGTGGCCTTTTTGAAGATGCGTACCCAAAGCTCAGTCTCGCTGGCGTGGTTCACCCGCAACCACGCGTGAAGCTGGTCTGGTGTCTCGAATGTGTGATGCGTCTTATTGCTCATGAATTAATAGCTGCTTGCGCATATTCCACGTTGGCTAGCAGCCTATTTGGCACACAACTCGTACCCCGTACTCCGTCCCCCGCCCTCCAGCCTGCGCAGCACGCCGCGCTCCAGCAGGTCGTTGATGTCGCGCAGCGCCGTGTCCGCAGAGCACTTGCCAATGGCGGCCCACTTGGCGTTGCTGAGCTTGCCTTCCATGCCGTCGAGCACTTTGTTCAGCACCAGCGTTTGCCGCGCGTTCATGGGCGTGCCCGCCCAGCGCTGCCAGAACTGGGCTTTATCCAGCACGCCTGCCAGCAAGCCATCGGCGCCTTGCACGGCGCGCAGCAAGCAGGCCAAAAACCAGTCCAGCCAGGGCGTGACATCCAGCGAGCCGCGCTGGGTGACTTCCAGCTGGTCGTAATACTGTTTGCGTTCGCGCTGTATTTGGGCGCTGAGGCTGTAGAACCTTTGGGCCGTGCCCTCTGCCCGCGCCAGCGCCATGTCGCCCACGGCGCGACTGATGCGGCCGTTGCCGTCGTCAAACGGGTGCAGGGTGACGAGCCACAGGTGGGCCAGCCCCGCGTGGATGAGGGGGTCGCTTGTTGGAGTGACTGGGGCGGCGTTGAACCATTGCAGAAAGGCAGCAGTCTCTGCGGGTAGTGCGGTAGCGGGTGGGGCCTCAAAGTGCACCTTTTCTCGGCCCACGGGGCCAGACACCACTTGCATGGGGCCTGCGGCGTCGTTGCGCCACGCACCCACCTGGATGCGCACCCGCCCGCTGTAGCCGGTGGGGAACAGCGCCGCGTGCCAGCCAAACAGGCGCTCGGCCGTGAGCGGCTGGGCGTGTTGCTGGGTGGCGTCTAGCACCATGTCCACCACGCCGTCTACGTTCCGGTCGGTGGGTGCCAGCGCGCCAATGTCCACGCCCAGTCTGCGGGCGATGGAGGAGCGCACGGCGTCGAGGTTGAGCGCCTCGCCTTCAATAGCGCTGGTGGTGATGACTTCTTGGGTGAGGGCTTGCAGCGTGGCCTGGTCGCGCGGAGCCTGCCCCAGCTCGGCCATGCG
>JBAQDW010000391.1:0-1880 GCA_049286445.1 Rhodoferax sp.
GGTCCACCACCAGGGTGTCCATGCCCTGGAAGCCCTGCTTCATGCGCGAGCCTTCTTCGCCGATGTTGAAGATTTTCTGTTCGGCTACGTCCAGGATCTTGTCCACCGGCCGGCCTTCGGTGTTGAAGGCATTGGTGGCGATTTCGTCGCTGGCAGTGACCAGCTTGCGCAGGATGCCGCGCTCGCGCACGATTTCGGCGTAGCGGCGGATGTTGCTGGCGCTGGGCACGTACTGCGCCAGCGCGTTCAGGTAGGCGAGGCCGCCGATGTCGTCCGCCTTGCCCTGGCTTTGCAGCTTTTCGTACACCGTGATGACGTCGGCCGGCTTGCTGGCGTTGATGTGGGCGGCAATGGCGGTGAAGATCAGGCGGTGCTCATGGCGGTAGAAGTCACCTTCCTTGAGCAGGTCGCCCACCCGGTCCCAGGCGTTGTTGTCCAGCAGCAGGCCCCCCAGCACGCTCGACTCGGCCTCGATGGAGTGCGGCGGCACGCGCAGCTGCGCAATCTCGCGGTCGTGCGGGGCAAAGTCCCCGTGCGCGGACATGAAAACGTCGTCGGACATCGGATTCCTCCAAAGGGGCTGTGGATGCTAGCAGCGCGCAGCAAGCGCACCCGGCAAGCAGCCTGCTGCACACCGGCTGCACACCAGCTGCACAGCGGCGGCAGAAAAAGAAAAAGCCACCCGAAGGTGGCTTTGGCCAGGCGCCGGAGCAGGCCCGCAGGCCTGGCCACCAGCGTCAGTGCGATCAGACGGTTTCGCCGTAAACCGACACGGTCACTTCCACCGCCACGTCGTGGTGCAGGGACACAGTGATGGTGTTGTCACCAATCATCTTGATGGGGCCGTGGGGCATGCGGACCTGGGACTTCAGAACCTTGAAGCCCTGCTTGTTCAGCTCTTCGGCGATGTCGCCGTTGGTGACCGAACCAAACAGACGGCCGTCCACACCGGCTTTTTGCGTCAGCTTGAAGACCTTGCCTTCGAGCTTTTCGCCTTCGGCCTGGGAAGCTGCCAGCTTCTCGGCAGCGGCTTTTTCCAGTTCGGCGCGCTTGGCTTCGAACTCGGCCTTGGCCGCAGTGGTGGCGCGGCGCGCACGGCCCGAAGGAATCAGGAAGTTGCGGGCGTAGCCGTCCTTGACCTTGACGAGATCGCCCAGGTTGCCGAGGTTCACAACCTTGTCGAGCAGGATGATTTGCATGGGTTGTGCTCCTTAGATCTTGTGCTGGTCGGTGTAGGGCACCAGCGCCAGGAAGCGCGCACGCTTGATGGCCGTGTTGAGCTGGCGCTGGAAGATCGCGCGCGTGCCGGTCAGGCGTGCGGGGCTGATCTTGCCGTTTTCGGCGATGAAGTCGCGCAGGGTATCGACATCCTTGTAGTCGATTTCCTTGACACCGGTGACGGTGAAACGGCAAAAACGCTTGCGCTTGAACAGCAGCGACTGGGTGTTGCGCTTGGGGCGCTTGTCTTTGTTGAATTTCTTGAACGTGGCCATTGCGGACCTCTCGAAAATTTAATCGGGTTGAATATCCTGAACGTGCAGTACTGCGTGCTTGCCGTTGCGTGGAGTGGCGAGAAAGCCGCTGAAGCACCACAGGCTTCCCAGGGGCTGGCGGGCCAGCCTCTCGGCCATGGCACCAAAGGCCACTGCCTTCAGGGCAGCCTTGACTTCGCGGGGCTGGCCTGCCTCTTGCTGCTCGGAGCGGTGCTCCAGGCGCAACTCAATGGCAGGCAGTCCGGCGGGCGTGAACCGCAAGGCTTGCGCCTCGGCGATACAGGCTGTCAGGGCTACGCGGTTTTGCACTCTGCTATGGCAAAGGCGCGGTGCTTAGCGCTCCGTGCGTTCGGGGCGCTGCTCGGTGCGCTCGCCGCGGTCCTGGCG
>JBAQDW010000392.1:0-2926 GCA_049286445.1 Rhodoferax sp.
TGATTAAGCGCCACTGCGTCGAGCAAGCCTTGCCAATTGGTCGGTTTGGCGGACAAGACGACGTCGCCCGTGGCGGGATCGTGGCGAATGAAGACTTCGGACACGTCAAAGCGGAACTCCAAAGGAAGGCGCACGGCTTGGCTGCGGCCGGTGGCAAATATTTTGGCAGTTTGGTGCATTGTGAGTCTCCTAAACAAGCGTGGTATGTCTCATGGTATGCATCGCCTTTGCGCCTGTCAAGAGGCAGCGCTTAAACCGCCTGCACGACCAAGAAGCTGATCAGTTCAAAGTCTTCCAACCCGGCTACCTCATGCACCAAAGCACTGGTTTTGCCCGGCGAAAACAGGCTGTCCACCTCTTGCTCTTGCTCGCGCTCAATCATGGAATGGATGGCTTGGTCCAGCAGGGCTGAATAGACCTTCATGTTTCGCCCATCGTCGGTGGCTTTGTTGAATGGCTCGAACGCGGCGGGCACGGGTTCGCTGCGGCCTTTGCAGGCATTGCGGGCCAGGTCCAGCAGTGCCTTGACCTCCATGTGGTCGGCAATGATGTTGCCGTCCATGCCGATGTAGACCAGGTAGTACGGGTGAAGCCGGTTCTTTTGCTGGACCATCGCCCCGGCTTCGCTACTGAGCAACCGGTCTAACTGTCTATTTCTCAGCGTAAAGATGACGCCCGGCTGCAAGCCCTTGTCAAGGTTGGCGGGCACCACGGCGTGCAGGCCATTGGGCAAGCGGGCCAGGTCGCCATGGGCTTTGACGTAGTTGAGCAAGTCCATGCGGAAGTCGTTCAGCCCCAGGTCGGTGATGGAAACCCCGGTTTTGAGGTCTTCCATCTCGATCACTTCTTCTTGAAGGCGGCGCAATTGCTCTTTGCGGTAGGCCACGTCATTGGACTGGGCGGACAGCACGTTATCGTCCCCGGTGGCGGTGACGTCGGCAATCATCATGCGGCTTTCCACCCGCTCTTTGAGGCGGATGTACTCGTCCAAGCTGATATCGGGCCAATAGTTGACCAACTGGATGCGCGCATTGGGTGAGCCAATACGGTCCACGCGGCCAAAGCGCTGGATGATGCGCACGGGGTTCCAGTGGATGTCGTAGTTGATGACGGTGTCGCAGTCCTGCAAGTTCTGGCCTTCGGAGATGCAGTCGGTACCAATCAGCACATCAATCTCGCCGGGCTCATGCGGCAGGGTCAACGCTTTTTCTTTGGCGCGCGGTGCAAAGAGCGTGAGCAGGGTCTGAAAGTCGATGCCCTGGCGGGGGTTGGCGGCCAGGCGAAGTGTGGTTTTGGGCTCGGACGACCCGGTGACTTTGCCGGTATGAATGCTGTGCTTCTGGAACAGGCCCGCTGCCAGGTTGTCGTACAGGTAATTGGCCGTGTCGGCGAATGCGGTGAATATCAGCAGCTTGCGGTTGCCGGGGTTGATGGGGTTGGACAGCTTGTGCTCGATCTGCGCTTTGAGGTGTTGGAGCTTGGCGTCGTCGGCTGGCGTGATTTTGGCCATTTCAGCCAAAAGTCCGTCGATGACGGCCAGGTCAGCACCCAGGTCGTGCTCCCAAGACGGCAAATCCATGTCGCCCAGGTCGATTTGCACTTTGCCACCGGTCGAGCTGCTTTCATCCCCTTGTGTCGCATTCAAGTCGGGCAACAGGTCGTCATCAAAGTCGGCATTCTCAAAATCAGGCGTGTGGTCGGTGAATTTGGCGGCCTTGCCTGACTTTTTGAACGCGGTGATCTTGGCCAACGCTTTCTGGTGGTTGCTTTGCAGGCTCTGCAATGTCAACCGGAACGATGCGACTGAGCTTTCCAGCCGTTTCAGCAGATTGACGGTCATCAGCGCTTGCAGGCTCTTTTCGCGGTCGGCCTGTTTGAGCTTGCCGCCACCGCTGGCCACCTCGGTGTCGTACATGTCTTCGTACTTCTTGATGCGGCTGGGCAGGATGTAGCCCACAGGCGCATACACGGCCAGCTTCATCAGGCTGAGCTGATTGAAGATGTCGTTGAAGCCAATCACGTCGGTGCACTGGGTCAGCGGGCAGTGGAATGACAGCGGTTTGAGGCGTTCGGGGAAGGTGCCAATGTCCTTGGTGTCGTAGAACGTCTCGATGTGCTTGCGGGACCGGGCAATGGTGACACTGTCCAACAGCTCGAAAAAATCGAAATCTAACGCGGCCAATATGGCGCTGGCGGTGCGGTCGTCTGGCGGCAACTTGGTCCAGTTGTTGAACGCCGCTTGCGCACGGCGGAATATCTCGTCAATGTCTTTTTCAGTTCGCAGCTTGTCACCCAGCAACCCGGTATTGCCCTCGTAGGCCAGGGCCAGTTGATTGCGCAGGTCATTGAAGCGGTTGTTGACCGGGGTGGCCGACAACATCAGCACCTTGGTTTTCACGCCCTGCTTGATGACCGAATTCATCAGCTTTTGGTAGCGGGTTTCCTTGTCCTTGTAGGCATCGTTGTTGCGGAAATTGTGCGACTCGTCAATCACCACCAGGTCGTAATTACCCCAATTAACCCGGTTGAGCGGCGTGCCAAAAGACTCGCCACGGGTGCGCTGCAAGTCGGTATGGCACAGCACCTCGTAATTGAACCGGTCTTTGGCGAAGATGTTGGTTTTGAGATTGCGGTTGTAGGTGAGCCAGTTGTCGGCCAGTTTCTTGGGGCACAGCACCAGCACTGAGCGGTTGCGCAGCTCGTAGTATTTGATGACGGCCAGCGCCGTGAAGGTTTTACCCAGACCCACGCTGTCGGCCAGGATGCAGCCGTTATAGGTTTCCAGTTTGTTGATGATGCCGGTGGCGGCATCGCGCTGGAAGTTGTACAGCTTTTGCCAAACAAGTGTGTCCAGGTAGCCCGTGCGGTCGTTGGGCAGCACGTCTTCGTTTAGGTCTTCCAGGAACTCGTTGAAGATGTTGTAGAG
>JBAQDW010000393.1:0-4570 GCA_049286445.1 Rhodoferax sp.
GACAACTACCTGGTGACGACCAGCGGTCTTGATAGCTACGTGGTTCTCGATGCGCTTACGATCGATTTCAGCCTTGAGCTGCTCCTCGATAGCGTCAGCGATCATAGCGGAAGTTACAGATCCGAAGAGCTGTCCCTCCTCGCCAACCTTGGCATCTACCTTTACAGACTTGCCGTCGAGTACAGCCTTGAGAGCCTCAGCATCAGCGATACGCTTAGCCTCGCGCTTCTCAATGTTGTGGCGACGCTCCTCAAGCTGCTTAATGTTACCTGGGGTGGCAGCAAGTGCAAGACGGTTAGGGAACAAGAAGTTCTCAGCATAACCCTGAGCGACCTCTACGATATCGCCTTCGCCGCCCTTGCCCTTGATTTCACCCAAAAGGATGACTTTCATGGACACTCCTTTACCTATCAACAAAACATTGTTGATGATTTTTCTTTAATGAGGCGTGGCTCAGCCGTCATTCCGCTTCAGTTTGCGGAAGTTGGCCCATACGTCCACGACTCCAACGACACTTAAGAACATAAATGCCGCTTCAAGAATGAGGGAAAAGAACAGAAGCAGGATCTGGAAGAACAGGGGAACCTTGAAGTTCCTGAACGCCCAGATGACCACGCTCAATCCCTGGACCGCAAACAACATGCGCGCACTGAAGGCGATGTTGTCACCGATGAACCTGACGTAGGTTCCATACTGGGGAATATGCGGTCCTGCAGCCGAAGCTGCAATCCCAAGAATGAGAATGACGACAATCCACAGGGGATTATCGTATTCTGCAAAAGGTTTCGAAATCAAAGGAGATCCCAGTGTTTTCGTTGCGAAATAAGCTCCAGCTAATGCGCTTAGATAGATCTCTGCAGCCGTAAGCACAAAAGCTTGTGGCCAATAAAGACTCACTTGTTCCAAAATCAGTTTTTGGACATCCGCTGAAACTTGTACACCCATTTCCCTCAGTTCAACCAAGGTGGCGTGTACGAAAGACTCCGTGATGGACTGGTTGGACCCACCTGTGAAGTAGTAGAGTCCAAAACCTACCAAGGCGATGGCGATGATATACAGGATCCCTCGACTGACCGTCAATTTGTTCTGCATCTTGCTACCGGCAACGGCAAATCCCGTTGCTGCCAGCAACAACGCCAGGGAAACTCCCAAGCTGCCAAGGCGTGCTCCATACAGAAGTATCGGAGCAAGCGTGAAAAGAGCCGCGGTGGCCCTTTGCTTCTCGCCTCTATTAAACGCTGCCGTCATGACTCCGTAGGTGACCATCAAAGGTCCGAACATCGGCAAGACGCAGCAGGCAACTCCACCCAACAAGCGCCACAAATACCCTTTGCCCGATCCACGGCCGGATTTAGATTTCCCGCCGATCTGGATGACTACGGTTCGTTTTGTCCGCTTGTCTTCGTCCTTTAACTTCGAATTGTCGTTCTTATCGTTCAAATTTAACGACGCTCACGACGGCCGCGGCTGCTTACAACAGGAACGGTGTAAGGAAGCAATGCCATCTCACGAGCGCGCTTAATAGCAACTGCAATGTCATGCTGATGCTGCGTGCAAGCGCCAGTTACACGACGTGGCTTGATCTTTCCACGATCGGTCATGTACTTACGAAGAAGCTGAGTATCCTTGTAATCGATGAACTCAGTCTCCTCCTTGCAGAACTGGCAGTACTTGCGACGAGGCTGACGCTGATATTCTGTAGCCATGTCACATTACCTTTCTTAGCGATTATTCGCTGAAATCATTTACCTAAAATGGGATGTCATCGTCTTGCATGTCTTCCATAGGAGGCATTGGAGCACCCATTGGCTGTGGTGCTGGAGCAGCGTAGCCAGGCTGTGCCTGACGATAGCCACCCTGTCCTCCGTCGGCGCGACTCAAGAACTCGATTTCATCGACAACAACCTCCAGCTTGCTTCTGCGCTGCCCGTCTTTTTCCCAGGAGCTATAGCGAAGCTTGCCTTCGATTGCTACTTTGGATCCCTTATCGAGGTATTGTGATAATGCTTGAGCGCGATTGCCAAACAATACACAGTCGATAAAGTTTGGAACATCTTCCCACTGGCCGGTCTGGGCATTGCGGCGACGGTCATTGACCGCTACGCCGAACAGCAATACGCCGGATCCGGAAGGGGTCATGCGAAGCTCTGGTGTTCTCGTAAGGTTACCGGAAATTACAACTCGATTAATGCTCATGCTTATTCACTACCTCTCTTGCAAGTCATGCTTGCAACTCTCATTAATCACGATCGCTACGGCGTACAATCATGTGGCGCTTTACAGCGTCGGTGATGCGCAGTACGCGGTCGAGCTCTGCAATCTGAGTAGGATCTGCATGGAAATCGATAAGGGTGTAATCACCCTCGGTGAGCTTGTCGATCTCGTAAGCCAGCTTGCGCTTGCCCCAGTTATCGACGTTATCAATCTCGCCACCCTCAATAGCGCCCTGGATGCGCTGCATTACAGCGTTGCGGGTCTCCTCATTGGTGGTAGGATCGACGAAAAACAACAATTCATAGGCCTTCATATTGTCACCTCCTCTGGGCTTATGGCTTTAGGTTATGAAGGTCGAAACCTAAAGCAGGACGTGTTCGGTCTAGAATAGTACCACATACCAGCACGTAACCATGGAAAAGTACTCATTTCTCCACGATTTCCAAGCCTCTCCACAATCACATCATACTCATGGGTTCCGACAGACTTGCCTGAGCGCAGTGATGCCCGTGATTCTCACGGATTTCTGGCACCGTCCCCCACTCATCTGACAGGGTCTGTTGGATCCAGGAAGAATCGGCATAAAAAATGCCCCTTCAGGGGCAACAAGAAACAAAAAATGGCGGAGGGAGAGGGATTTGAACCCTCGTACCTGTAAGCACAGGTAAACGGTTTTCGAGACCGCCGCATTCAGCCGCTCTGCCATCCCTCCATGTAAATCGGTATAAAAAACGGCACCGATTACAGTGCCGAGAAAATTCTGGCGGAGAGTCGGGGATTTGAACCCCGGATACGCGGTTAGCGTATACACGATTTCCAATCGTGCTCCTTCAGCCGCTCGGACAACTCTCCATTCAATTTGCAAACGTTATTATACCGAAATTTAGGAAAGAATCTACGAGAATCTCAATACACATAATGTTCATATTAGAAATTATTCATCTGCCGGCAATCTTCCTGTCGTAGAATTATCCCTGTTTCGCAGGTATAGGCACGCATCTTGTCATGAAGAGGGACTATGTTCGATTTTGTTTCCAATCTGTTCTCCTTAAGCGCCGGAGAGGTGATTCCCACCTGGATGGACTTCAGCGCCGTGGTGGTCGGTTCCATGTCCGGAGCCCTCATTGCGGTGGATAAGAAGCTGGATCTGGTAGGCGTCATCGCAGCGGCCATGCTGACCGGACTGGGTGGAGGCCTCATCAGGGATACGGTGATGCAGGTAGGAGACGTATATTTCCTGAACTCCCATTATGCCATTGCGGCAGCCCTTTTCGCCGGCGTCATCATCTTCTACTTCCACGGCCTGTTCGAGGAGATCCCCCACATCGTGGAATGGATCGACATCATGAGCGTGGCCCTGTTCGTGGTCTGCGGCACCGAGAAGGCCTTGGCCTACAACCTGAGCAGCATTGCCTGTGTGTTCATGGGAACCATTACAGGCGTTGGTGGAGGCATGTTGCGGGATTCCATGACCGGAGACATTCCCCGGATATTCAGGAAGTCCAACTTCTATGCCATCTGCGCTGTGGTCGGCGCCATCGTCTACACCATTGCCGGGCGTTACTTCGGCATCAACAGAACCTGGGTGGTCATTCTCTGCTTCGTGACGGTAGTAGGCCTGAGACGGCTTTCACTGCGTTACAACTGGCAAAGTCCAGCAGAGGTGGACTGGTCAGACCATGTGAAGAAACCTTACCGCAAGGTAAAATCCCTTTCCAAAAACAAAAGAGGCTGAGCCGGATGGCTTGGCCTCTTTTTTCATGGGTTTCGGCGGGGTGGAACCTGAGGTGGACACACTGGAAAAGTAACCTTGAAACGACGAATCGGCAAAAGCTAAAGACTTTCATCGCATCATTCAAACAAACGGTCTAACCACGATAACTGAAAGACAGTGAAAAATGCTTATTATTCGACTATTTAGCTTTATATATAGAGATAAAAAGTAATATACTTTTACACACGAAAATATGTTCATAACGCAACATATCAGATTATTATTCAGATTCAAAAGATCATTCGATATTGAAAGGAACGTCATGAAGGGAACTAACCGCGCCATCATTCTGACTCTTCTGGCCGGCTTGGCTATTCCTGCCACCAATGTCATCGCCGAGGACATACCAATAAGTCTTGAGCCTTGGAATTCTCCAAATTACATCGAGGACGATGATTTTCCTCTTGGACCTCTTGGGCCTCATTATAGGGTTCAGTGCATCTCCGATCAAATTGAGAGAGTAAATAATGCAGACGCAAGAATCACAAATCTTTATGAAGAGCAGCAGGGTATACGGGAAAAACTTCAATGTCTTGTAGATAATCTAAAGTATTCTGAAGATGCCTATAGCGATACATATCC
>JBAQDW010000394.1:0-16273 GCA_049286445.1 Rhodoferax sp.
GGCATCAAGCGCGGTTTGATGACCACCGTGCATGCGGCAACGGCCACCCAGAAAACCGTTGACAGCCCGTCCAACAAAGACTGGCGCGGTGGCCGTGGCATTCTGGAAAACATCATTCCTTCCAGCACCGGCGCTGCCAAAGCAGTGGGCGTGGTGATTCCTGAGTTGAACAAAAAACTCACCGGCATGTCTTTCCGCGTGCCGACCTCCGACGTGTCGGTGGTGGACTTGACCGTCGAGTTGGTCAAGGAAGCCAGTTATGCAGACATTTGCGCGGCCATGAAGGCTGCTTCAGAAGGCCCCATGAAGGGCGTGTTGGGTTACACCACCGACAAAGTGGTGTCGACCGACTTCCGTGGCGAGAGCTGCACCTCGGTGTTTGACGCCGATGCCGGTATGTCCTTGGACAGCACCTTCGTCAAAGTCGTGGCCTGGTACGACAACGAGTGGGGTTACTCCAGCAAGTGCCTTGAAATGGTGCGCGTCGTCAGCCAGTAAACACCCCACCAGAGGCGCGCTGCCGGGGCAGCGACGTCAGACCGCAAAAAGGCCCAACTCAGTCACTGAGGTGGGCCTTTTTTTGAGCCTGATTCCAACGCCATACCAGTGGGATCTGTTGTTGCTTCGCCTTGCCGTGCGTCTGCCCTGTCTGCGGCTTCGCGCCTAAGCGCCTATCGATCTGAAAATGGAATGGGAAGGGCAGTGGACCCGCACAGGCACCCCGCAGTGCCCCCGCCGTTACCCACCGGCCAGATCTTTCATGAGGGGAAGCGTGTGGCCCACTAAGTTGTGCCGCATGGTGGCCCGCGCCGAGTGGCGACCGCAACACAGAATGCGATCGTGCAGTTGCAAAGGCATGTTCAGGGCAGGACGCAGCAGACGATCCTGACCGCGTTGCAAGAGAAGTGGCACGGCATGAATCAGGTCGCCGCTGCCGTCGGCGCGCGTCAACAACTGGCCCAGTGTCACGGTCTGCGACGCGGCCAGGGCTCGACACACGGTCTGGGCTTGCGTCGGCTCCAGGGTGACGGACCAAGACTCGACCACTTCTTTGCCAATCACCTCTCGCATGGTCTGTAGCAGGTCCGCAGCCCAGGCCTCGTCCTCGTCACGCGCGCGTCGCAAGAAGGTGGCGAGCTGGGGCGCTCGAATGACCCGCAACACCTCTCCTGCCAGCACATAACCCGACAGCATGACCAGATCGACCGGCGCCGCGCGAAAGACCAGCCCGTTTCGCCGCTGGGTTTGGCGAGCGACGATGAACAGCGCTTTGTTCATGGCGCGCCCCGCCAGCGCAATGGCCAAGTTGTCGATGTCAACCGCCGTCCCCGCCACCAAAGCACCGGCTTCTTCAGCACCCGCCTCGCGCAGCACGGCAGGGTCGGTGGGGTCTCCCTTCAGGTGTTGGGCGTCCACCTCATCTTCGGCCAGCTCGGGGTCAATCACCACGCTGTCGATCTTCAGACGCTCCAATTGGCGGTGCAGGGTGCGGGTGAAAAGGCCAGAGCCACACAAAATCCAGCGCCCAGAGGGCAACTGCGGTGGCTCGTTCATGGCGGTGCCGGATTGAATCGTCAAACTCTCATAAATCACATGCAGACTCGGCGTGCGAATGGAAAGCGCCACCCGCTCGGCAAAGGTGTCATAGGGATTGATGATGTGGTCTGCACCCGCGGCGGCCATGCGAGCGTGGGCAGCGTGGTGGCGAACCGCACTGAGCACCGGTATGTCGGGGTTGAGCAATCGCGCCGTCAGGGCAATTTTGGTATTGACGAAGTCGTTCCCCGTCAGGGCCAGCACCCCCGCACAGTAGCCACTGGTCAACCCCGCCAGCACCAGCGTTTTTGGGTCACTGGCGTCGCCACACAGCGCCGGCACGGCCACCGACAACTCGTCCACCTCAACCGAATCCACGCGGGTGGAATCGATGTCAATCACCACCAAGCGCGTACCGTCTTGTGCCAACTCACGGGCGACCCGGTGGCCTGCATCGTCGTAACCGCACACCAAATAAAAGGGTTGGCTGATTCGTCGCACCGCACGCGCGACGGCGTTTTCAGCGGCAATCAGCCGAAACAAAGGGTCTTGCAGCACACTGAACAAGGCGCCAATGGCATACAACCAGGCCACCACCGTGCCGTAGATGGCGGCCGTGGCCCACAAGCGCTGTGCATCCGTAAAGGGGTAGGGAACCTCTCCCAACCCGATGGTGGTTCCGAGAAAGCTGACGAAGTAAAACGAATGAAGAAAACTCATCGTCCAGCGTCGGCCCTCCGGGTCAACGCCGGGAACCAGCGTGAAACCCAATACCGCCACGGCGTACACGCCAATCAGAACGACCAATGGCGTGCGCAAACGGCGCAACAAAATGAAGATGCCGTGGCGCGCCCGCGAAGCGGAGTCGCTCATCGCCGCAGGTTGGCCATCTCAATAATCAACAACACCACCGAGACCACATTGGCCACCGCTGCCCCAATGGCCAAAGACACCACGGTGACTGTTTGGTGCACCCCCAGTTCGGGCCCTGATTGACTGTACAACCCCCATGCCACAGCGGCAGCAATCAGCTGCAAGTCGGCAATCAGACTGGTGGCCAGCATGGTGGAACCCAGCGGAGACCGGTCGCCAAATTTCATCACCGTCGCAATCAGGCTCACCACAATGGCGGCAAACAATTCGTACACATTGTGGTGGTGAATGTCGGCGATGTCGCCCACGATAAAACCAACGTTCAGGGTCAGCGCCAGAACAATGACAAAAGCAAAAAGGACACGTTCTGTGCTCATGAATTCGTCCTATCGGTGTGAGGTGCCTCGAATCAAGCACCACTTCAATGACTCGCTCCACGGCAGGCCACGCAGACAGCGCAGTGGCACCGCCCTTGCTGCAGCGATTTAGCTGCTGATGTAGTGGGTGAGTTGGGAGATGGTTTTCTCGTGCTCGGCAATGATGTCGTCCATGAGATCGCGCATGGAGATCAAGCCCAGCACGTGAGCGCCATCGACGACCGGCAAGTGCCTGATCTTCTTTTGGCTCATCAAGGCCATGCAATCGCGTGTACCGGTTTTGGGCGTCACAGTGAACGGCTGGGGCGTCATGATCTCGCCTACGGTGGTTTCTTTGGAGTTCTTGCCCTGCAGGGCCACTTTGCGGGTGTAATCACGCTCAGAGACGACGCCTACCAATTGATCCCGGTCCATCACCAACATGGCACCTACGCCATAGTCCGCCAAACTTTGCAGCGCTGCAAACACGGTGGTTGATGGGCTAACCTGATAGGCTGCCGATTCGCGCCCCTTGAGCAGTTCTTTAATAGGTTTCATCAAAACTCCTTTCGATTGAGACAAGCCGAATGCACAAAGTAATCAATCTGTAATGTAATGCCAAGCAACGGCATCGCAACTGGCTTGGCCAGACAAGACGCTTCAAATATTTTTACCATAATACGCCTTTGCCCCTGTCAATCAAGCGAGTACAGCTATCTTTTGTATAGCAATCAATGACCATGATCGAAAATAAACCTTTTGAAATTGCCCGTGAGACCCTCAAGCAGCTCACCGCACGCAAATTGGCCCCGACGCCCACCAACTACCAGAAGGTTTACAGCGAGGTCCTCGGCGTCCCTATGGAGCCGCCCTTTCCCATTGAGCAGTTGCGTGACATCTCCAACCACTTGCCCACCAAAACACCGGGTCAACAGCGGCAAAAGGGGTTGTTGGATTCGGCCATTGGCCAAATGAATTGGGAAGGCGTGAAGTCAGCCCTGATGGCTTACGGCGGGTTCAGCCCGCCCCCGGCGCAGGCCCCAGAACCCGCCAAACGCCCGGTGGCCGCAGACGCGCCAGCGCCCACCGCGGTAACCTCCGCGCCCGCGCTCACGTCCGATTTTTTTGAACAAATTGCACGCCTGGTGGAATATGCTTTGCCCGCCTTGGGCAGCGAAGATGAGCGCTTCAATGAAAAGGCGAAGAACCTTCTATCGACCATGCGCCAGCCCGGCACCAGCGCGGTGACCTTGAAACTCATGTTGGCCGAATTTGGCCACCGCATGTCGTTTGCCGCAGAAGAGCAGGTGGCGGTTCACAAAATGCTGCTGAAGCTGTTGAACCTGATCATCCGAAACATTGGCGAATTGGGCATCGAAGACGCGTGGCTGAGCGGTCAAATCCAGTCCTTGCTCACCGCCTGCACGCCTCCAATGACCTTGCGCCGTTTGGACGAGGTGGAGTCGCTGCTGACGGACGTCATCATTAAACAAAAAGAGTCGATGGGGCAAACGCTGCAAGCGCAGGAAGAAATGCGCGTTTTGCTGGCCACGTTTGTTGAGCGCTTGACGACCATGACCGAATCGACGGGGGAATTCCGCAACACACTGGAAGAAAACGCTCGCCTGATCGAGCAGGCCAAAACCATCACCGACATTACCCCGGTGATGAAAACGGTGATTGGCGCGACCCGCAACATGGCACGCGACAGCCAAGCGGTACGTGACGAGCTCAACGGCATGCGCGAAAAAGCCCTGGCCACAGAGGCTGAGTTGGCAACCCTTCACTTGGAACTCGACCGGGCCAGTGCCCAAGCGCGGCATGACCCTCTGACCGGCGCATTGAACCGAAAAGGACTGGACGAAGCGCTTGAGCGTGAAATTTCCAATGTTCGCCGCAAAAACACGCCTTTGTGCATGGCCTTGCTGGACATCGACAACTTCAAAAACATCAACGACAAGTTAGGCCACACCGCAGGCGACGCTGCACTGGCCCACTTGGCCAAAGTAGCGCGCGAGGCCATGCGGCCCCAAGACACCCTGGCGCGCTACGGGGGCGAAGAATTTGTACTCTTGCTGCCAGATACCTCGCAGGACCAAGGCATTGAGGCCATGACCCGGCTGCAGCGCGAACTCACCAAGCATTTCTTTTTATCAGGCACTGAGAAGGTGCTGATTACCTTCAGTGCGGGTGTCGCGCAAATGAGCGGCGAAGAAACAGGAATGGAGGCCATCCGCCGAGCGGATCAGGCCATGTACCTGGCCAAACGTGCGGGAAAAAACCGCGTGCTCGGTGCCTCATGACCCATTCCCAGCCATGATCTACCTGCTATCAGGTTTGCTGATCTTTCTGGGCGTTCACTCGGTCCGCATCACGGCCGACAGCTGGCGAACCCGCACACGTGAGCGCATCGGGCCGCTGGCCTGGAAGGCGATTTACTCATTCCTGTCGGTGGTGGGACTGACTCTGATCGTGTGGGGTTTTGGTCAGGTTCGACAGATGCCTGTCCAACTCTGGAACCCGCCCTTTGGCCTGCGTCATGTGGCTTCAGTGATCAACCTGGCGGCGTTCGTGCTGCTGGCTGCCGCCTATGTGCCAGGCAACCGAATCAGGGCACGGGTGCACCATCCGATGGTCCTGGGCGTGGTCCTGTGGTCGGTGGCCCACTTGTTGGCGACGGGCAACCTGGGCCAGATGGTGCTCTTCGGCTCGTTTCTTCTCTGGGGCGTGCTCGACGGGAGAGCGGCCACACGCCGTGACCAGCACTTTGGCACCGTTTATCCGAGCGGCACAGGGGGCGCAACCGGCCTCACTGTGGTGTTGGGGGTGGGGGGCTGGATTGTTTTTACCCTGTGGCTGCATGGCGTTTTGATCGGCGTTCGGCCCTTGGGTTGACTGCCAACATTTAGGAAAATAATGAGCATTCGCAATCTTGACGCCCTGTTTGATCCCGCTTCAGTGGCGGTTTTTGGTGCATCGCTGCGTGCAGGCAGCGTTGGGGCCACGGTCTGGCGCAACCTGAATTCCGGGCAGTTCAAGGGCGCGTTGTATGCCGTCAACCCCAAATACAAGATGCTGGGCGATGCGCCGGTATGGGCACGCGCGGCAGACCTGCCCGAGGCACCGGCGCTTGCCGTCATTTGCACCCCTGCGTCCACGGTGGCGGGTTTGATCGCAGATCTTGCCAAGCGGGGCACGCGCGCCGCGGTGGTGCTGACGGCGGGCATGGACGCCCAACAAAAGAAAGCCATGCTGAAGGCGGCTAAACCTCATGTGTTTCGCATTCTGGGGCCTAACTGCATTGGCCTGCTGGTGCCTCACCTTGGGGTGAACGCCAGCTTCTCTCATGTGGACGCACTGCCTGGAGAGTTGGCTTTTGTGTCGCAATCAGGCGCACTGGTCACTGCGATGCTGGATTGGGCCAAGGGGCGAGGCATTGGCTTCTCGCACTTCGTGTCCTTGGGCGACCACGCCGACGTTGACTTTGGCGACATGTTGGACTTTTTGGCCAGTGACGCCTCCACGCGTGCCATTTTGCTGTACGCCGAGTCGCTGGACTCGCCACGCGAGTTCATGTCGGCGGCCCGGGCCGCCGCACGCAACAAACCCGTCATCGTGGTGAAAGCGGGCCGCTCTGCCCAAGGTCAGCTGGCCGCGGCCTCCCACACCGGCGCGTTGGCAGGCTCCGACATGGTGATTGACGCGGCCATTGACCGCGCGGGGATGCTGCGGGTCAACACGCTGGACGAACTGTTTCTGGCGGCCCAAACCCTGTCCCGATTTCGCACCAATACCAGCGAGACCATCACCGTGTTGACCAATGGCGGTGGCGCGGGCGTGATGGCGGCAGATGCCGCTGCCTTTGCCAACGTCAACCTGTCGGTGCTGAGTGAGGCCACGGTGGGCAAGTTGAACAAGGTGTTGCCCGCCAGTTGGTCGCATGCCAACCCGGTGGACATCATTGGTGACGCGCCGGTTGAGCGCTATGAGGCCGCACTCAAAATTCTTCTCGACGACCCTGATGCGGGGGCTATTTTGTTCATTCACGCGCCCACCGCCATCGTCTCTAGCGCCGACATTGCCCGCGCCTTGGCACCGCTGGTACAACCCCTGCCTGGCGCGCAGCCACGCGTGTTGAGTTGCTGGCTGGGCGACCAAGCGGTGGCGCAGGCGCGCCAGTTGTTTCAAGACGCGGGCATTGCCAATTTCGACACGCCTGAGCAAGCCGTACGCGCGTTCTCAATGCTGACCCGCTACCGGCGAAACCAAGCGGAGCTGGCAGAAGCGCCGCCCGCCATGATCCCCAACGGCACGCCGCCCGATTGGGCGCAGGTGCGTTTGGTGGTGCAGTCAGCGCTGGCCAACGGGCGCGATATGTTGACTGAACTTGAAGCCAAGACCGTGCTGGCGGCGGCCGGCATCCCGGTCGTGCCCACGCAAAGAGTCGATGCCAACGCCGATGCGGCCAGCGTGGCCGCCTGCGCCATGGGCTTCCCCGTTGTACTGAAAATTTTGTCAGATGACATCTCCCATAAATCGGACGTGGGCGGGGTCGCTTTAAACCTGCCAGACGAAGCCGCGGTGCGGGCTGCTGCTGCGGCCATGCTGCTCCGTGTCGCCCACCAACTCCCGAAGGCGCGCATTCAGGGCTTTACTGTGCAGGCCATGGTGCAGCGCCAGCACGCCCAAGAACTCATTGTGGGCAGCACGATTGACCGCGCCTTCGGCCCTGTGATTTTGTTTGGCCAAGGGGGAACGGCGGTTGAAGTCATGGCCGACCGGGCGGTGGCCTTGCCGCCCTTGAATGTGCCACTGGCCAAGGCACTGGTGGCCCGAACCCGGGTGGCCCGTCTTTTAGCAGGCTGGCGCGACACCCCTGCGGTGGACGAGGCCAGCGTGCACCAGGTGTTGGTCGCTTTGTCGCAGTTGATTGCGGAAATTCCGGAAATTGCCGAGCTCGATATCAACCCCTTGATCGTGAACTTTGAAGGGGCAGTGGCGCTGGACGCCCGCATCCGTCTCAGTGCCCAGGGGCCCGCCGGGGCGCAGAATTTTGCCATCCGGCCTTACCCCGCTGACTTGGAGGAGCGGGTAGAGTGGCAGGGGCGCCAAGTGTGTTTGCGCCCCATTCGTCCGGAAGACGAAGCCTTGCACATGGCGTTTTTACAGGCGCTGAGCCCGGAAGACATTCGCATGCGGGTGTTTTACAGCAAGCGCACCATGGAACGCAGTGAACTCGCGCGGCTGGTACAAATTGACTACGCCCGAGAAATGGCATTTGTCGCAGAGGCGGCAGACGCACAAGGTCACCCGCAAACACTGGGCGTGGCGCGTGCTTTGAGTGACCCGGACAACGAAGAGGCCGAGTTTGGGGTCATCGTGCGCTCCGAACTCAAAGGCCGCGGGTTAGGCTTGCTTTTGATGCGCAAGCTGGTGGCTTACCAGCGCAGCCAGGGCACCGTGCGTCTGGTTGCCAATGTGCTGGACCACAACGACCGCATGCTGAGTTTGGCCCATGAGCTGGGATTCCAGGAGGCTTCCAGCGAACTCAATGACGACGGGACGACGTGCATCACCCTGCAACTTACTTGACTGATGTTACGCACTCCCCAATGAAGACAAGGTCTCTTCAAAAATGCGCGTTCATTGGGGAAATGCGTTTTGCCTGCGTCACATCAGTTACTTGATGTCCATGGCCCACTGAATCAGGTACTTGGCCATAAAGCCCACCATACCAAACGCCAACCCCAGAAAAATCACAAAGGTGCCGAACTTGCCCGCCTTGGACTCCCATGCAAGGTGTCCGATGATGAACAGCATGTACAAAATGAAAGCGCCAATGCCAAAGGACAAGCCAAAGGCGGCAATTTGTTCCTCGCTGTAGCCAAACATCAGTCAGGCTCCTTGTTGAATTCATCGCGTTCAGGCAGGCCTGACACATCCACCAAATCGCGGTAGGCATGCCAACTGGCATGGCCCAACATGGGCACGACCGCGATAAGTCCTAACAACGCAGAACCCAGACCCAACAGGGTGAACCCCATGATGAGTGCGGCCCACAAGGCCATGGGCAAAGGATTGGTCAACACGGCGCGCCAGCTCGTCAGCACAGCTTGCAGCAAGGTCACCCGTCGGTCCAGCAGCAAAGGAATGGCAATCGCGGTGGACGCAAAAATAGGCGCGGCCAGCATGCCCCCCACAGCCAGCCACAATTCAAACAAGAAACCGTTGCGCGCCAAGATCACGTGTTGCACAAAGTCAAGTGGCGTGCTGATGGGCACGGGCGTCATCAAGGTAATCAGCGCCGCCGAGGTCAGCACCCAGCCCGTTCCTGCCAGCCCCAGCAGGGCACCGAACTGAACCAGGCACCAATAGTCATTGCCCCACTTGCTGAAATGGCCGTTTTGCCAGCTCAGCCAGGTTTTCCACACCACCTGAAAACCGACGCTTTCGCCCCGCTCAATAGCGCGACTCAGCGCGTACAGGCTGGTCGCCAGAATGGGGGCCACCACCAAAAACCCGGAAAAGGCACTCACGAGTAGCCAGAAACGGTCATAGGCCAACGCAGTGATGGCCAAGCCTCCCAAGGACAAAACCAAACCATGCGCCAAGCTCACCCACCCGCAGAGGGCGATATCACGCCATGCGCGCAGCAACCAGTTCATGGGATGAGTCAGCGTGATCGTGCGTATGCGCGGCACCAAGGAGGCGCTGCCCGGAGGTTTGAACGCTGAAGAGGCAGAAAGAGGCATAAAGAGTTCCAGTTTAAAGCGGCGCAGGGGGCACACGCTTGTCTCCTGTCAAATGGGTAGCACCACGTGATCGGGCGGTGTCTTGGGTGCCGAGCATAATCCTTGCTTTGTACGCCAAGGTTACTGCCATGTCACGACCCGTTCTGGATGAACACCATATTCACCCTGCCATTCGAGAGCAAATCGCCCGCCACCAGCGTGAGATTGTGAACGAGGTTCAAGCGGCCCTCGTCGCTTACCCGGTCGTTGTTGTCGGCATGAGCACGAATCCCGTGTGCAAGTCAGCCCGCAAAGCGTTGGACGCGGCCGGTGTGGCTCACCACTATCTCGAATACGGCAATTATTTCAACAACTGGCGGCGTCGCAACGCCCTGAAAATGTGGACCGGCTGGCCCACGTTTCCGATGGTGTTTGTGAAGGGCATGTTGATTGGTGGCGCGGGCGACTTGACTCGATTGATCCAAAGTGGCGAATTGGCAACGCTGCTGGCTGCCAAAAACTAAGCCGGGCCTTGCGGGACGAGATTGCAGAAACGTCAAGGCCTTGTTCATTCCCCCCCGCTTCCCCAACCTCTCTCTCGCCCGGCGGGGTGGGAATGGGGGTTGCAGCGCAAGAACTGCTATATTTTCAATAGCTGCTTACGCAGGTACAGCATGGGCTACAGGCCGAAAACACCCTTCATACTGAACGCAGGGGGTCACTGAGACACCCCACGCTTAACGCTTAACGCTTAAGCAAGTGCCCTTCCTCCCGAGGCCCTTTTTTGCCACCTCTGCCTTCGCCTTGGCGCATGGCTTTTTCATCAAACACCTTTTGCTGCTCAGGCGTGAGCGTGGCGTAGAAAGCTTTGACCGCATCAGCACGTTTGTCCATCTCCAGGCTCATCACCGCGTGACGCTCGGTACGCATGGCCTTCATCTTGTCAATGCGCTCTGGCGTGCTCAGTTTGGCCATGTCTTCCCGAGTGGGACGCTGAGCCTTCTGACCCGCTGGCGGCCCCATGGCGGCAGTGAAAGTGGTCCAAGCTGCTTCCTGTTCGGTGGTGATCTTCAAGGCGGCTTTCAATTCTGCTTGGTGCTTCGCCATGCGCGCTTTCATCTTCTCAGCGCCCATCGAGCCCATGCGTCCTTGCCCCTCGTGCATGCCGTGGCCCATCATGCCGCCGTCACCCTGACCGTAGCCACCCCCTGAAAACGCAGAAAAACCAGCGGTTGCCAATACGGCTGCGACCAAAATGGGCTTAAGAATCGATTTCATGTTCACGTCCTTCCGTTAGGACTGATGCTCCGTACTGGCATCAGCTTGGAAACAAGTGTCTGCGCGCCGTGTATCGCGGGCATGACGGGCCATGAAGTCTTTGTAAAGTTGCGTCAATTTTTACAGTGCCCGTTTGATGGGATGATTGCACGCTCTGAAGTCGCAGCAATGAAGAAAAGGGTTCCATGTTTAAGAACGTGATCGTGTATCGAATCGGGCCAGACTGGTCCGCCACCGTAGCGCAAATTGAGACCAGCCTGGACGCTGAGCGCTTTGTTCCCTGCGGCGCCTCGCAGGAAAAGTCTGTGGGCTGGATTGAGCCCCGTGGCGAGGCCCATGGCCCGTTGGCCGAGTCGGTCGGGGGCCAAGTGATTTTGCGACTGATGCTGGAGACCCGCTCCCTGCCCGGCACCGTGATCACCAAAAAGGCCAAAGAGCGGGCGGCGCAGATTGAAGTCACCACCGGGCGCAAACCGGGCAAAAAAGAGCTGCGCGACATCAAGGAAGACATCAAACTGGAATTGATGCCGCTGGCCTTCACCAAAGAATCCTCCACGCTGGTCTGGATTGACCCCGAAGCCCGTTTGCTGGTGCTGGGGGCTGGCAGCCAAGCCCGTGCGGACGAAGTCGTGACCCTGCTGGTCAAAGCGCTGGCCGGGTTTGCCGTGACGCTGATCAACACCCATGTGTCGCCCACCGCCGCCATGTCCGGGTGGCTGATCTCGCAGGAGCCGCCGGCCGGTTTCACTGTGGACCAGGAGTGCGAACTGAAAGCCGCCGATGAGACCAAGGCCGTGGTGCGCTATACCCGCCACCCGCTGGACACCGAAGAAGTCAAACAGTACGTGGAAGCAGGCAAACTGCCAACGCGCCTGGCAATGACGTGGGACGACCGCGTCTCCTTCATGCTGACCGAAGGCATGCAGATCAAGAAGATCGCGTTCCTCGACGTGGTGTTTGAAGGCAACAAGACCGGTAAAGATGACGGCTTTGACGCGGATGTGGCCATTGCCACTGGCGAACTCAGCAAGATGATTCCCGACCTGTTCGAGGCGTTGGGTGGCGAAGTGGCGCTGGGCCAGATTGCGGCGCTGTAAGCCACTGCCCTCAGCGTGAGGTCCTTAAACCCCCCCGCTCGGCGGGGTTTTAAGAAGAGTTCACTAGACGACCGGTCTATTTCAACCATAATTCAACCCATGGTCACCGAACAATGCAGCGCTAAACACCACATCCTCGATTGCGGCGAGCGCCTCATTGCCAACAAAGGGTTTGTTGGCGTGGGTTTGTCAGAAATTCTGAGCACCGCCAATGTGCCCAAGGGTTCGTTCTACCACTACTTCAGCTCCAAAGAACGCTTTGGCGAAGAGTTGTTGAGCCGTTATATGGACGGCTACTTGACCCGCTTGGACACCCTGCTCAGCGAGGACGGTACACCGGCCCGGGCCCGCTTGATGCGTTATTGGGCGCTCTGGAATGACCCGCAATGCGGCGTGGTCGCACAGGGTTGTGTGACCGAGGCCAACCCGAAATGCCTGATCGTCAAGCTCAGCGCCGAGGTGGCCGACATTTCTGAAACCATGCGCCTGACCTTACGCGGCGGCACTGACCGCGTGGTGCAACGCATTGCCCAGTGCCTGGAGGAAGCCCGCGCCGATGGTTCCGTGGCCTCTTCGCTGGTGGCCAAGGACATGGCCCTGACGCTGTACGCGTTGTGGCTGGGTGCCAGCTTGCTGGCCAAATTGCGCCGCGACAACAGCCCCTTTGACGACGCCTTGCGCAGCACCGACGCTTTGCTCGGTGCCCCCGCCTAAACCTTGAAGATTTTGCTCTTTTTACCTTCGTCGCCGATCTAGTTGACCGGTCTATTTTTAAACGGTTTCGTTTTCCCGCACCCACTCACCGCAAGGACCCCCATGCTGAATTTTGATTTCCATAACCCCACCAAAATCGTCTTTGGCAAAGACCGCATTGCCGATATCGCCAAGCTGGTCCCCGTTGACGCCAAAGTGTTGATCCTGGTCGGTGGTGCCAGTGCTGAAAAAACAGGCACATTGGGCGAAGTGCGCCAAGCCTTGGGCGAGCGCTCCCACGCCACCTTCAGCGGCATTGAGCCCAACCCCAGCTTTGACAACGCCATGCAAGCCGTCAAACAAGTACGCGACGGTGGCTTTACCTTCTTGCTGGCCGTGGGTGGTGGCTCTGTCATTGACGCTACAAAATTTATAGCTGCTGCCGCACTGTTTGAGGGCGATCCCTGGGAAATCTTGCTGAGCTGGGGTGGCAAGGTCACCCAGGCCTTGCCGTTTGGCACCGTGCTGACCTTGCCTGCCACTGGGTCTGAGATGAACAACGGCGGCGTGATCACCCGCCGCGACATTTCGGCCAAGCGCCCGTTCCGCAGCGACAAGGTGTTTCCCCTGTTCTCGGTGTTGGACCCGACCAAGACCTACACGCTGCCGATGTCGCAAATTGCTAACGGCGTGGTCGATGCCTTTGAGCACACCATTGAGCAGTACCTGACCTACCCGGCGAATGCACCGGTGCAGGACCGCTTTGCCGAGGGTTTGCTGCAAACGCTGGTGGAGGTGGGCCCGCGCCTGCTGAGCGCCACCGAGCCCGTCTATGACGACCGTGCCAGCCTCATGTGGACTGCCACACTGGCACTGAACGGTTTGATTGGTGCCGGCGTGCCGCAAGACTGGGCCACCCACATGATTGGCCACGAGTTGACCGCGTTGCACAACATCGACCACGCCCGCACACTGGCCATCGTGCTGCCGTCGTTGCTACAAGAGCGCCGGGGGCAAAAACACGAAAAGCTATTGCAATACGGCGAACGCGTCTGGGGCATCACCAACGGCACGGACGAGGAACGCGTCACCGCCGCCATTGAGAAAACCCGCGCCTTCTTTGAGCAAATGGGCATTCCAACCCGCCTGAAGGACTATGGTCTGGACGCCCAAGACATCGACAAGGTGGTGAGCCAGCTAGAAGAACACGGCATGACGCAACTCGGCGAGCAGCACGACATCACCCCGGCCGTGAGTCGCCGCATTCTTGAAGCCGCGCTCTAAGCAACACGTCCTTTCAACCCTATTCAGGAGTATCACAACATGACCCAATCCACCACCCACAATCGCCAGATTCAACTGGCCTCCCGCCCGGTGGGCGCGCCCACCGCCGCCAACTTCCACCTGGCCCAAACGGCTGTACCAACGCCCGCCCCCGGCCAAGTGCTACTGCGCACCGTGTACCTCTCGCTAGACCCCTATATGCGGGGCCGTATGAGCGATGCCGCCAGCTACGCCGCCTCCGTTGCCGTGGGTGAGCCCATGGTGGGCGCTACCGTGTGCCGCGTGGAAAGCAGCCAGAACGACAAATTCGCCGTGGGCGACTGGGTGCTGGCTTACACCGGATGGCAAGACTTTGCGGTGTCTGATGGCTCCGGCTTGACCAAACTGGATCCCGGGATGGGCTCCGTGTCGTATGCCTTGGGCGTGATGGGCATGCCCGGCTTCACCGCCTACATGGGCTTGCTCGACATTGGTGCACCCCAAGCCGGTGAGACCGTCGTGGTGGCTGCCGCCACGGGTGCCGTGGGCTCGGTGGTCGGCCAAATCGCCAAACTCAAGGGCTGCCGCGTCGTGGGCATTGCGGGTGGCGCGCAGAAATGCAAATCCGCCGTGGAAGACCTGGGCTTTGACGCCTGCATTGACCACCACAGCGACGACCTGGCCGCCCAACTGGCCGCCGCTTGCCCCCAAGGCATTGACGTGTACTTTGAGAACGTCGGTGGCAAAGTGTTTGACGCCGTTCTGCCGCTGCTCAACACCGGTGCCCGCGTGCCGGTGTGCGGCCTGATTGCCCACTACAACGCCACTGAACTGCCTTCCGGCCCAGACCGCACCGCTGTGCTGATGCGCACCCTGCTGACCAAACGCATTCGCATGCAAGGCTTCATCATTTTTGATGACTATGGCCACCGTTACCCCGAGTTCGCCAAAGAAATGGGGGCCTGGCTGACATCAGGACAAATCAAATTTCGCGAAGATATCGTTGATGGTCTTGAGAATGCGCCACAAGCCTTCATGGGTTTGCTGCAAGGCAAAAACTTCGGCAAGCTGATTGTTCGCGTGGCCAAAAACTGACCTCCCTTTCCCCCCTCCTTTCACTTCCCATTCAAAAAAAGGCAACCCAATGAAAAAAATCCTGATGGTTTTAACCTCACACGACCAGCTCGGTGACACCGGCTCCAAGACCGGCTTTTGGCTAGAAGAATATGCCGCCCCCTACTATGCGTTCAAAGATGCCGGCGCCGCCATTACCGTGGCGTCCCCCTTGGGCGGCCAGCCTCCATTGGACCCCAAGAGCGATGACGAGGCGTCGCAAACCGATGCCACTCGCCGTTTCAAAGCCGATACAGCCGCGCAAACCGTTCTGGCCAGCACAGTGCTTTTAAAAGATGTGAAAGCAGCCGACTTTGACGCGGTTTTCTACCCCGGTGGTCACGGCCCATTGTGGGATTTGGCAGAAGATGGAGACTCCATCGCCTTGATCGAAACCATGCTGAAAGCTGGCAAACCGGTGGCCGCCGTGTGCCACGCGCCTGCTGTGTTGCGCCATCCCAAAGGTGCGGACGGCCAGTCCGTGGTGAAAGGCAAGAAAGTGACCGGCTTCACCAATTCTGAAGAAGAGGCTGTGGGCCTGACTTCGATCGTTCCTTTTTTGGTCGAAAATATGCTCACCCAAAACGGGGGCATGTACTCCAAGGTCGCTGACTGGCAACCCTATGTCCTGACAGATGGTCTGCTCATCACAGGTCAAAACCCTGCCTCTTCCGAGCCTGCGGCACACGCCCTGTTGGCCGCACTCGCCTAAGCTGAAATTGACAACCAACAACACCCGCCATGGTGACGGGTGTTGTTGTATCTGGCTGTGACTTTTAAGCGGCGGTGGCCATGCGGTGGCGGCTTTGGTACACGCGCTCCAGCAACACACTCAACCCCTGGACTGCAGGGGCTTTGGAGGGCATGACCGATGCCGTCTTAGCGGTCACGGTCACGGTCACGGTCACGGGCGCAGACTGGACAGAAGAGACCAAGCTTTCACTGGCATCCCATTGGCGTCCCTGGATCAACTTGGCCATCACGCGGGGGTCACTCATGGCGATATCCCACAAACGGGACTCCTCATGTGAACTCGCCGCAGCCGCCGCCCAAGTGCCAAGCACCGACCGCGCACGCATGAACCAAGACGGGGAGGACGAAGCGCCCGCAGTGGCCACCGGCAAATTCAGGGTGATCGGCCGGGGATATGAATTAAAGACAGTGTTATGGGCGTTCATGGCGGTTTCCTTCAGCAAAAGATTTGCAATGAAGGGATGATAGGGAAAACCCTAGATACGATCCACTTTATTATTGTGATTTGCTGTATTCATAACCGTGATAACCAACCTTGGCGCTGGTTCTGCAGGCACCAAGGCAAACACCATTCAAGCCT
>JBAQDW010000395.1:0-1515 GCA_049286445.1 Rhodoferax sp.
GGTGGGCGTGAGATGGCGCACAATTTAGTTGCGGGTTTTTACGCACGGGAAAGTTTTGTGCCGGGGCAGACGATTGGCTTTGGCGAATTCACCGGGGTGTTGAAGCAGGTGCAAGCGCAGAATACGCTGGTGGAATTGGCGGGTGGCAAGCTGATTTCCATCCCCAATAGTCACCTGTTCCAGCATTTGGTACAGGTGACAGAACAGCCGCGCAGTGCTGAGGCTGCTGAGCAGGATTAACGTGCGGCGAGTCCCCGCACAATCTGGTTGGCAAGGTCGGCAACCAGTGTGCTTTGCGCTTTCACCACCGCATCCACATCGGGGGCGCTGACTTTACGTTCCAGTGCTATCGGTTCGGTGGTGAGGATTTTACCGTCACTGCCCGCCTGAAGCTGCCATAAGCCGCGCAAGGTTGCCGTACCGTCTTTACCCGGCATCCCATCAAACTGGTCGAGCTTGACCACCACTTGATATTGTGGCGTTTGGCTGGTTTCCCACGGAATGGTTTGTACCCGTGTTGAGGGCAGGCGCAGTTGCAACTGCTGAGACAGCGCACTGAGGAATTCATCCTCGAGTTGCCCACCCCACAGATGATCATCGGACACTTCTACCGTGGTCGCATCCTTGCGGATCACCATCCCCTCGCGGTCAAGCAGGGTTGGCAGGTTGATAGGGCCTACCCCTAAACTGCTGATACGCTGAGAAGTCTCGGCGGCGACTTCAGCACCGGCAGAACCTGCCGCTAGCGTGTGGTACAGCGTCGGGGTGCTGGAACAAGCCGTCAATGCCATTGACAAGGCAAATAATAATACGGGTTTCATGTGTAATCTCCTTTATTTGCCACGGATCAGTGAAGAAGGGCTGCGTTGCAAGGTTTCGGTCAAGCTACGCACCGAGCGGGAAGCCGAGGTGATTTCTTCCAGCATTTCTTTCAATTGGAATTGAGTGGGCGAGTTCTGCGCGGTCAAACGGTCAACTTGCGTCATTGAACCTTGAATCTTTTGCAAGGTTTTACCCAGATCAACGGTGATCTGATTCACGTCTTTGGTCACGCTGGGCAGGGTGTTTTTGTCCACGGTTTTGATCGCTCCTTCAGCCGCTTTAATCGCTTCCTCCGCCGCTTTAATGGCTTCTTTAGCAGCTTTGACCGTTTTTTCGGATTCTACTAAGACGCCATTGACGTTATCCACGGTTTTGTCGAGCTTGCCACTGTTCACCAATTTGCTGACGCCATCCAGGGTGTCTTGCAAGCTGGCCATGATGTCGGTTGCCATCAGCGGTAAGTCATCAAACGCGGAACCCGTGGTCGGGAATTCGCTGTAGAACTGGGTTTTGACAATTTTTTCCGGTTCGGGGTCTTTTTCCATGCTTAAGGTAATCAACTTCTGACCGGTGAGTAGGCTGCCGGTTTCAAGTTTGGCACGTAGCCCCTTTTCCACCAGCTTTTGCATGGCGGCTTCGGATTCCTCTGGTTTGATGTCAACATCGAAATTTTGTGGTTGGATGGAGACCAGC
>JBAQDW010000396.1:0-9028 GCA_049286445.1 Rhodoferax sp.
GCTCACCGCATTGAAGGTCAAACAACCCAGCCAATTCAAGCAACTCAGCCTCTTGTAGGGGCACGTTTTGAATTCACGGTCAATGAAATCATAGACTTACGTCATTAACTGTCGAACTCGGGGGCACAGAGGCCGCGTGGCCCTGCGCCGATGTGCTGGTGGGCAACCCGCCGTTTTTGGGTGGCAGTAAAAAACGCGGTGAGTTGGGTGACGCCTACTTTGTGAAGCTAGAAAAAGTGTTTGCCAAGCGCGTGCCCGGTGGGGCGGACTTGGTGTGCTACTGGTTTGACAAGGCGCGGCGCGCCATTGAAGCCAACACCATCCAAGCCGTCGGGCTGGTGGCCACGCAGGCCATTCGCGCAGGCTCCAACCGGGTGGTGCTGACCGCCATTGGTGAGAGCAGCCAGATATTCAACGCCTGGAGCGATGAGGCGTGGGTGAACGAAGGCGCTGCAGTGCGGGTGTCGCTGGTGTGCTTTGGTACGACGGCGCTGGACGTGCAACTCAATGGGCAAGCGGTGCCCCGCATCAATGCGGATTTGACGGGCGGCGATGGCGTGAATATGACCAGTGCCACGGTGCTCATTGAAAATGCCGACGCATCGTTCAAAGGTGCAGAGCGCAACGGCGCATTTGACATTCCGGGTGAGACAGCCAGACATTGGCTGTCTCACCCAAACCCGAATGGAAAGTCCAACGCCTTGGTGCTTGCGCCTTGGAAGAACGGTCAATCCATTGCTGGACGTGAAGCGGACACTTGGATTATTGATTTCGGCGTGGCCTTGTCTGTGGAAGAGTCATCCCTTTTCGAGACACCGTTTACGCATGTAGTGAACAACGTCAAACCTGAGCGCGACAAGAACAATCGCGAAGCCTATAAAAAATACTGGTGGCGCTTTGGCGAACCCAGACCCGCTATGCGTGTCGCACTGGCAAACATCACGCGCTACGTCGTGACCCCCCGCGTGGCGAAGCATCGCTATTTTGTTTGGTTTGATAAAACCGTTTCACCAGACTCCCGCCTGTTTGTGATTGCTCGCGCCGACGACACCACCTTCGGCATCCTGAGTTCACGCATGCACGAAGTCTGGTCCCTGGCGCAAGCCTCCGTGCACGGCGACGGCAGTGACGGCGGTCGCCCCACCTACAACGCCAAATCCTGTTTCGAGACCTTCCCCTTCCCAGCAGGCCTCACGCCCCAAGACACCGCCCACCAGCGCACCGAAACCTTGACGAGCGGCGCCGTCATCCCCCTTTTTGCCAATAGTTCAACAACAAATCGGCCCCTAGCCCAATCAGAGCCTGCGCAAGCCGCTATCAAAACAGAAGTAAATCCAACCCCCGAGGCGATAGCGAGTCAGAGACTGGGGGCGATTTCAAACAGCGAAGCGCATGAGCCCCCAGCCCCTGCCTCCCAACCACCAAGCGAAGAACCCACAGGACCACAAAACACAGCAACCAGAGCACACGCCGAAGCCATCGCCAACGCCGCCAAAACCCTCAACGACCGCCGCCTCGCTTGGCTCAACCCACCCGAATGGACCCACAGCGTGCCTGAAGTCGTGCCCCTCGGCATGAGCGCCAGCCCCTATCCCAACCGCACCGAGCCCAAACCCGATCTCAGCCCCGCCGACCTCAAAGCCCTACAAGCCAGAACCCTCACCAACCTCTACAACGCCCGCCCCGCTTGGCTCACACTCGCCCACCAAGCCTTGGACAAAGCTGTCGCCACCGCTTACGGCTGGAGCGACTACTCGGATGCCATGACCGACGAAGAGTTACTGAGCCGTTTGCTGAAATTGAACCTAGCCCGCCACGCCGCGCAAGGGTTAGCACATAGCAAGTAACTTCAAAATTGATAGCTGCTTACGCAAGTGGGGTATGGGCTAGACGCCTATTTGGCATAAGATTGGCGCAGTGTGAGTGGGCTCATCTGGGTAAACAAAATGAGTCTGGGTGCGTCAACTCACGGTGACATTGACATCGCCTAAAACTGGCCAAGAAAAAACCCGCAACAGCCGAAGCCGTTGCGGGTTTTTAAATTTTGGTGGTGATAGGTGCAATTGAAAACTAAACTTAACCTGTTGATTTCATTGGGTTGAATTTTTAAATTCAAAAAAGTTACCCCCAGATTGCTCTTGATACCCCTTACCTTAATTAGACCGATGCCGGAATTCCGGTATCGACCATTACAGCGCCTCGTACATGGCAAACAGCTTTCGGGCCGCGTGCCTGGCTTCGTCGGATACGGCCACCTTGCCCTGACAGGCGGCGTCAATGGTTTTGATCTTGCCCTCCAGCGTGTCGCCGGGAATGCCCGCCAAAGTCCAGCCGTCTTGGCCCTGCAAGCGGCGAACGCACACGGTAAAGAGGTCTTCACCTGGTCGCATGTCAAGATCGGCCTGCCCGTCAACAGCCTCCAGCATGGCTCGCATGTCCTCCACGACTGAGCTGGTGCCTTTGCGCTGCTGCTGACGGGCGCGGGCTGCTTGGAGCACGTCAAGCCTGCGACGGGTGGTGGCGCTCATGGTGTTGCCTCAGGTTCTGCGGTGCCGTCAATGATGGCCTGCAACTGCGCGGCGCTCATGCTGGTGAGGTCGTCTGGGTCAATGCCAATGATGTCCGCCAATTGGTCATTGGTCAGGTTGTGCAGGCGCTCTCCGGTTGGGCCTTGTCGTGCCGCTGCTGTCAGCCGGGCGCGTGCAGCTTGCAGGTCGTCAAGGCGGCGTCGAATTTTGCTCACGCTATCACCTCGAACAAGCCGTCCTGCTGGGCAACGTGCAAGCCCTGGGCGGCCTCGATGCGGTCGCGGGCGATTTGGACATAGGCCGCTTCACGCTCGATGCCGATAAAGTTCAACCCCGCCTGAACCGCTGCCACGCCTGTTGAACCGCTGCCTGCGAACGAGTCCAGCACGGTGCCGCCTGGCGGGACACATCGCACCAGCTCGCGCATAAGGGCGGTTGGTTTGCCGGTGGTGTGCCACTTGTCTGACTGGAGCACTGTTTCCCGAATGACGCCTTCAAAGGTACCGTCATGGGTGGCAATGTTGGCCGGGCCCACATACTCGGCCTGGTGCCTGAAATAGCCCTTGTGCGGTGCCCGTGCGCCACGCCCTTTGTCCCAAACAACAAGGCCACGCCAGACAATGCCGCCGACTTGAACCGCGTCGGTCATGATGGGCAGTTGCCGCCAGTCGGTGAACGCCAGAAAGTAGCCTCCGGGCTTCAGGATTCGAACGCATTCTTCAATCCATAGGCTGCACCAGACAAGGTAGGAGCGCTGGTCTCGGCTGTCCCCCTGGAAGTCTGGATATTCACGCTGGTGGCCTGACTGCTGATATTTGACAGACACTGGCTTTGCTTTGTCGTCGCGGCTAAATCCGCCTGAGCTATAGGGTGGGTCGGTAATCACAGCGTCGACCGAAGCGTCGGGCAAGGTCTGCAAGATGCGCAGGGCCTCTCCCTGGTGAATGATGGCGGTCATGGTGTCGTGGCCTTTGGTTTCAACGTTGTTTTGATGCGTGCCAACAGGGAGGGGCTGGCCATATCGTTCGTGATGGCTGCCAGCTCGGCATCAGTCAGGCCGGTGAGGTCGTGCGGGTCTTGGTTTGCAATGGCCTGGAGCTGGTTGTCGCTCATGGATTCCAGCACTTGCAAGGTCAGGCGGGCTAGGGTTTTGCGGTGGTGCATATCAGAGCCTCCAGTTGTTCGATGCGCTGAACGAGTTCGCTTTGTTCGACCAGCTTGGCCTGGGCCGTGAAGGTGTTCATCGCAATGTTGGCCTGATCTGGGCTTACCTTGCCGCTGGTCATGGCTTCAATGAGGGCCTCGCCACGTTCGGCCAGCGTGCCGGTGGTTTTGATGCTCAGAGCGTCGGTGGTGGGTTTCAGGGCGGGTATCAGGCGGTCAAGCAAAACCTTGGCCGCCTGGGTGTCGCCCGCTTTGGCGTTGGCCACCAGCGTCTGCACAATGCCGGGCAGGTCCGTGTCTACCAACTTGCGAAACCGCGCGCGGGATGTGGTGCCTGGCTGCTTGCCCGCTGGGTTGCCGCTCTGGCCTTTTTTGAAACTGGTCGATGATCTGGGCATAGCCTGCTAATTCACGGTTTTTGAGTTGGGGGTGCCTGGTGCATCACTTACGTGGTGCCGGGCGCGGTGCGGGTGCCGCCTGGGCCACCTTGGCATTCATGGCCGTGCTGTTTTTCTGGGCCTTGACGTTCTCGGGGCCTGCCGCTGCGGCCACCCGCTGTTCTTGGGTCTGTGCTGCCATGGGGTTACACCTGCTCGTTAATCGCTGCGTCAAGGACCTGTTTTTCAAGGCGCTGGAGGGTCTTATTCATCTCGTCTCTCATGAAAACTAAAAAGGCCATTCGCCACACCTCGTCGTCGCTCGCGTCAGGCTCATGTTTGGCATGGCCGCCAGGGTCTTTTCTGAAATTTTGAAAGTAGTCATTTGTGTCCTGGTCAAAGTTGGCGGGGTACAGCGCTTTCGAGCTTCCGACCCGCCTCCCGCTTGCGCGGCGGTGTTGCCCCATGGGTCTGAGTTCCCGCTCCTGCGGCCACCGCTTATCGGCTATGGGGCAACACGTCTCGCCGGGCAGTGGGATTCATTTCGTCGGCTGGGCCACACCCAGCTTTAGCATCTCAACGGCTGCAAGTTGGGCATGGCTGTCGCCCGTCAAGGCCTTGGCCAGCACGGCCTCACTGAGCTGGTGGGCGCTGCGGTTCATTACCCGGGCCACCTGGCGGCGAACTGTCGCTGCGCTTTGAGTGCGTCCACCACGATCTGATTGCATGGTTACGCGCCCTCGGTGGGGGTGATATTGAGATCGAAGATTTTTCTAATGGCGTTTGATTTGGGGTAGGCGCTGCCCATGGTGCTGATACCGATTGCCTGGCCTGCTCGACCCACTTCACCAAGACACTGAATGAACACGGCTTCAATTTCCCGGCACTTTTGCTGCAACGCCTGGAACAATGCCTCGGCCTGCTCCAAGTCGTGGGCTCTTTTTGCATCGGTCCAGTACACGAATGCACCATGAACGTTCTCGATCGCTTGGGCATGGGCGGCTTGGGCGCTGCCCCACATCTTTTCAAGAAGGACCAAGTCGCCTTGCAATGCCGCATATTCGGCGGCATCCTTCTCCGTGCTGGTGCCACCTACGCGACGCTGGGTGATTTCCTCCAAGCGGGCCTTGGCATCGTTCACCCGCTCGGTGTTTTGGCTTAGCAGGTCGTGGGCTGATGCCAGCTCTGCTTGGGCAAATTCGTGCAGGCGTTCGCCCTTTGAAAGTTGTGCAACAGTCATTTCTGAATCTCCAAAAAGTCGGTAAATGGTTTCAACAGGGCGGCGATTGCGTCGGCATCGGCCAGTCTGATTTGAGTAGCGCGGTGGTGCTCAAGAAGCTGAGCCACCATGGCAAGGTCGCCTTCGGCGTCCACGATCTCGTGGGCTTGATCGGCCAAAAGTTCTTTGATTTGAGTAAGCTCTGCCCTGAACGCTGCCGTGGGCTTGCCCTGCAACAATGCCGCCTCCAGGCCGCTTTGGGCGTCTGCCGTGGACCGCTCCAGTCTGGCTGTCATCTCTTGGGCGTCTTCCAAGCGCTGGCGGGCGGTGGCTACAACGTCGCCGGGCTGGTGCAAGGTTTCCTTTTTACCGGCGCGGGTCACGATGAACGGCTTGCCGTCAATGATGCGCAGCTCCATCACTTGCTCCCCGCGCGGCGCTGCGGCCGCAATTCGCTTTTCACAGCGCTGGCAAGAGCTTCAAACTCAGAAGGCGCGGCCTTCCTGAGCCGCGCAATGGACTTGTGCAAGGTGTCATGCGTAGCCAGAAGATTTGCAGCTTTTTGGAGTGAACCTGCCAAAAATGCCCGGCGCTGGCCCTGTGCCATAAGTTCAACAAAACCATCCCACTCAAGCACATCGACTTGCGCCAGCTTGGTAGCGGTGTACACAATGCCGGGCAACCAGTCGCGCTCAAAGGTGGTGATCAGCTCGCGGTGGATGCTTTGCAGGATGACCTCGATCTGATGCTCTGGCACCCGGTCGTCGCGCAAAGACTGGCGGGCGTTCTCGATGTCAGTTGATGCACCCGCGTGACAGTCACCAGAGCCAATAACCAACTGCTCGGCGGCGATTCCTCCAAGGTCAACTATTGCGCTGTCCTCTCCGTGGGCGTCCGTCATGTTTGCGCCACCACGTACTGAGCCGTTCATTTCGGTCACGGTCAGGGCTTGGGTAGGTCGGCAAACCATCATCGAAGCTAACCCATGCCCAACTTCATGCACGGCCACGATGAAGCGCTGCTGCTTCATGTAGGTGTTAAAAATATCGGTAGGGGTTTCAATGGGCCGGTACAGGGGTGGCCGAAACAGGAGCGGCTTGTCGTCCTGGGCGTCTGGAAAATCAGCGGCTATCTGCTCGGCTGTCGGTGGTAGTTTGACAATGACCACGGTTTTTGGTTTCGGCATGTTGAGGCGGCTTGTGTGCCGGGTTAGGCTGGATTGAAGGGGGATAACCAAAATCTTGCCGTCACGACCACATCTGTGTCTGATAAGCCTGTTTTTTTGAGCGTTGCAGGGCTGGGCAGGTGGGGCATCCTTAGTTTCAATCGAGGGTCAGGCAGGCGAACCAGCGAGTGCAAAGGGGGGTGACCAAACTGACACCCCCCTTTGCCGGTACCCCTCAAAGTGCGGGAGCCTTTGCCGGTGCCAATTACCGGGATTCCGGTATTTAAAACCATGGACAAGCCTAATTAACGCATCTACAATTATTTGCATGGAAACTAAGCTGATCTGGGATGAGGACAAGCGCGTGGCGAACCTCTCCAAGCACGGGCTTGACTTTGCGGACGCTGGCGAAGTGCTTGATTCCCTCTACCGGCTTGATATTTCGGCGGTGCGTGGTGGCGAAAACCGCACACAGTCTTACTCCTATGTGATGGGCTGCCTTCGGGTGCTGACAGTCGTTCACATTGACCGTGAAGGCGATACACGGGTCATCAGTTATCGACACGCTAGCACCGAAGAACGTGAGGCTTACTATGAATGGATTAGCGATTAACACCATGACGCAGGAACAGGTCCAAGCTGCCGTGCGCGCCATTCCTGCGGGTGGGGATTACGTGTGGGATGGCGTCAGCGAAGATGACCGGCCATTGACCAAAGCGGAATTGAGCGCGGGTCTGGCGCTGCGCAAGCGTGGCAGGCCTGCCGGGTCAGGGACAAAGGAGCAGGTCGCTATCCGCTTTGACCGGGATGTCCTGGACACTTTTCGCAAAGCCGGGCCGGGCTGGCAAACCCGCATGAATGACGCGCTGCGGGACTGGCTCAACACGCATACACCGGCTTGACCTGGGTGTGCTTCCGAAATACGGACACGCCTAGGGGTGCGCGCAGTATGCGTACCGGTTGACCTGTCCGAATTTCTGACGGCTTTCCGGTCGAGCGTTTTTCGTCGGACGTAAATGGGGTTGCAAAACGCCACCCCACTGAAGGCACCTCTCAAAGTGCGGGAGCCTTTTATATCTGGCGGCTAAACGGTACAAATTGATAGGAGCGTAACCCATGGTTAAGAAAATTATTCTCCCTGCTGTTGACCCTGATTCGGTGGTAACGGCGTCAAGCGGCAATGCGTTTACTGACCTCGGCTTTGAGCCCGGCGAGGCGGCTGTCATGGGCCTGCGCGCGGACTTGATGGCACGGCTACGGGTGCTTGTGCAAACTGAGGGATGGACGCAAGCGCAGGCGGCTGAGCGGTTCGGCATTGCTCAATCGCGGGTCAGTGACCTGGTGCGGGGCAAGTGGGACAAGTTCAGCCTGGATATGCTTATCACCTTGGCGGCGCGTGCCGGGCGTAAGGTGGATCTGGCTTTGGCTTGACTTTGGGGGCGAACGAAAACCGTCCGCGCCTGGGGTGCGCAGAGTATGCATACCCCTTGACGTGAACGAATTTCGGACGGCTTTCCGTGGTGCGGCGTGTCAACCCTCCAGCAGCTTGACTTCAACGTCAACCACTTGGCGGGCGTCGTCCACCTCTCTCTGATGGCCTCTCACTTTGGCGCACACACGGGCCAGCTCACGCAATGCCGCCAGCTCCTTACGCTTGATGGCTGTCAGCAGTGGCGCTGTTTCCCCTGGGCATGGTCCAAAGTAGCGCGGATGACCGTCTTGGTAGTCCGCCCGTTCAGCTTTTAGACGCTTTGCGTTCTCCTTGCCGATGGTCAGCCGCTTGGTGTAGATGGTGTGCCACTTCAATGCAGCGGTCATGATTTCGTGGTCATTCATAAAAATAGATCCAGTTGACCGGCCACGGCGGTGGCGCGTTGGCGTGCGTCGGCTGGATGATTCTTATCAAAGGCTGCGCTTGCTGCCAAAAATAGGACACCGGCGGCTGATAGCAAATCTGTGCCGTCTGCGGATTTTGTGTTAAGGGGTTGCATCATCGGTTCTTAATTGGGGCCGCTGCCTTGTCAAATGGGCGCGTGGCGGGGTTTGGGAGTTGGGTTGGTGCTGGTGGTGCTATGTCGGCGTGTGAAGCGTCTAAGGGGGCTTAAATTCAGTCCGTGGGTTTAGCACCTCCGCCGAAAATATGCGACCGCATCTCGCCGGAATCGGCGACGTGTCGAATCACGCCGGGCGCGTCCAGCAGGTAGCCCGACTTAATGCGCCGCAGTTTTCCGCCAGTTTTGACCTGGGCGGCGTCAAAAGCGTGCTCCTCGTCGATGGCCTCGGCTGTGAGGGGCAGGAGGTTGGGGTCGATGTGTTTACGCATGGCGGGGGCTCAAAAATTCAAGTCATCATCAAAATCAGGTTGAACAGGCATGGCGGCGGCTTGGGGCGCTTTGCTGGCCGGGGCGTCATCCTTGGCGACTGCGCGGCGCTTGCGGGTCACGTGGTACGTAACTTCTCAATAACCCACGGCAAGGCAGTGCCGTTTGGGACTTCAGACTGGGTAAACTTGGCGCCATTCACAACAAGTCGCAAGACAAAATTCCGAGTGCGATTAGCCAACACCGAGCCAGTC
>JBAQDW010000397.1:0-5768 GCA_049286445.1 Rhodoferax sp.
ACCTTCAAAACGGCCTTCAACAGCCGTATTTGGCCGCGTTTTTAAAGGTGGGGAGTTCAACGTGAACCGCCAACCTTCAAAGTGAACGCAGGCAGAGTCAATGCGGCCCCATCACGTGGTTCCCGGCAGATTTGAATGTTGGCATCTGCCCGTGAACGCCACCCCAGACAAAGCGTTGGCCACATAGGGCTGTTGAGCTCCCCTGATCCCCCGGCGGGGGTGGAGAGGGGTTGGGGGAGAGGGGGGGGAATGAACAAGGCTTGAAAACTTCTGCAATTTGGTTCCGCAAGGCCTTTGAATGACTTTTATGCCGCTGGCCCTTGCCACACCTGCGCAGGCAGCTATCGAAAATGTAGCAATTCTTAAGGTGCAAAACCCCCACTGTGCGCGATGAGATAGGGGGCCAACAGCCGGATGTGGGCGCGTGTTGAAAGGGCATAAGTTCACCGGAAAACGCCCCCTTTCAAAGTAACCTTCAACACCGCAGTGGCAGATCGGGTGAGCCGAAGGCGTGGCCCGACTCAGACAGTGCCATTCTGTGAAAGCCCGTGTGCGATCGAGCGCCTGGCGTTGTGACACCCTGACCATCCGGGGCGGTGCGCTTTCTTGCGAGTGGGTGAGCGAGAGGCCTGGCCTCTGTAAAATCGCCACCTTTGTCTGCACGGGCGCTGAGATGACATGAACATAAGCAACAGAAAACCTTTCGTGATCGGCGTCGCAGGTGGCAGCGGCAGCGGCAAATCCACCGTGACCTGCCAAGTGCTGGCGTCCATTGGGCCGGAAAATACTGCGGTGGTGTTTCAAGACGATTACTACTGCGACCAAACCCACCTGTCGCCTGAAGTACGCCGCAAAACCAACTACGACCACCCCGATGCGTTTGACTGGCCCCTGATGGTTCAGCACGTGCAAGCCCTGCGCCGGGGCGAGTCGGTTGAAATGCCCACCTACGATTTCACGCAGGACAACCGTGCCCGCCAAACCGTGACCGTCAACCCCGCGCCCGTCATCGTGATTGAAGGCCTGTTTGCGCTGTATGACGCGGACTTGCGCGACATGATGTCGTTGAAAGTGTTCGTCGACACCGCTGCAGACGTGCGCTTCATCCGCCGCTTGCAACGCGATATGGCCGAGCGCGGGCGCAGCGCCGAGAGCGTGATCAATCAGTACCTGCAAACCGTGCGGCCCATGCACAAACAATTCATCGAGCCCACCAAGCGCCAAGCGGATGTGATCTTCCCGCACGGGGCCAACGGGCCAGCGGTGGACATTCTTACCACCAAAGTATTGACCTTGATTCGCGACGTTGAGCGCGCCCGGCCTTAAGCTATTGCGTGTTTAAAAAGCTCCTTTTTAAATAACACCTTGCGCACAGCCGGTAAGGGCTAGAGCCCGATTTGGCATTGGTATTTTTGTCAGCTTTCGACCCCGCTTGCCGTGCGGCTTTCGCCTCTTTTTTTTACTCACCAGGACGCTTTCCATGCTTTTTTCTCCTCTTCAAGTCGGCGCGTTGACCCTTCCCAACCGCATTCTGCTGGCACCGCTCACCCGCACGCGCGCAGGCCTTGAGCACCTGCCCAATGACCTCATGGCCGAGTACTACAGCCAGCGCGCCAGCGGTGGTTTGTTGATTACCGAGTGCACCATGGTTATGCCCAACACGTCTGCATTTGTGTCAGAACCCGGTATCTACTCGCAGGCGCAAATTGAAGGGTGGAAGAAAACCACCGCTGCCGTGCACGCCAAAGGGGGGCGCATTTACATGCAAATTTGGCACTGTGGCCGCGCGGCCCACCCCGCCATCAATGGCGGTCAAGCCAGCGTGTCGTCGACCGCCGTGCCCATCGAAGGGGAAATCGCCACCCCCGCTGGCAAGGTGCCCCACGTGGCCGCCCATGCGCTGACAGAGGCGGAGATTCCCGCCATCGTGGCCGCTTACGGGCAAGCTGCCAAAAACGCGATGGAAGCGGGCTTTGACGGCGTGGAAGTGCACGGTGCCAATGGCTACCTGATCGACCAGTTTTTGCGAGACGGCGTCAACCACCGCACGGACGGCTACGGCGGCGCCATGGAAAACCGCGCCCGCTTCTTGTTTGAGGTGCTCACCGCTGTCACCAATGCCATTGGTGCCGACCGCGTCGGCCTGCGCTTGTCGCCATTGAACAGCTTTAACAGCATGGTTGACAGCGACCCGCTGGCGCTCATCGGCTTCTTGGCCGAGCGTCTCAACGCTTACCAACTGGCCTACCTGCATGTCATGCGCGCTGACTTCTTTGGGGTTCAAAAGGGCGATGTCATGGCAGTGGCCCGCGACAAATACAAAGGCGTGTTGATTGGCAACATGGGTTACACCCCTGAAGAAGCTGAGCAAGCCGTCTCTGCCGGCCAACTGGATGCCGTGGCCTTTGGCACCAGCTTTCTGGCTAACCCCGATCTGCCAGCGCGCATTCAAGCCGGTGCGCCACTGAACGCACCCGACTCCAGCACCTTCTACACCCCGGGTGCCAAGGGCTACACCGACTACCCCACGATGTAATTCACCACAGCGTCCCTTGCAAGCGCTGCACCGTGGCGCTTGCCCCCTTGTCCTCTTTTCCCTTTTACCCCTTTCCCCCTTGGCGCGCTGGCAGCGCCCAGGGCACCTGCAAGGCTTGGGCCCCCTCAGCGCAGCAGGCCAAGGCCTTGTGCCAGCATCTCCCCCTCCCATTTCTCGTTGGTTTCGCGCGCCTTGATGACGCAGGTCGGCAGGGGCCCGCGCGACCTCTGCCTCAAAACACCCGCCTATCGTCCTACAACAGACCGGGAAGTTCTCAGACACGCGCAGTGCGCAAGCGGGCTGACACTACTTTCACATCAGTTCGCTGAGAGGGTCGCTGTCAAACGCAGTCCTCTCCTGACGATGATTTCTCAACCCACCAGGAAATGGCACACCATGAAAAGCTTACTGTCCAAAAAATTCTTGATAAGCACTGCACTCGTGATGGGCGCAGCCGCCGTATCCGCACAGACCAATGGCTCGGCCGCAACCGGCACAGTCGCCCAACCCACTACATCGATCGGCGTCACGCCACAAGCTGCCGCTGAGGCTACCAAAAAGGCCGTACCGCGCAGCGATACAGCCACCGTGGTGCGCACATCGCCCAACGCGGCCGATACCGCGCGCAATGCCGCGGGCACGACAGCGCCCTCAAACGACGCCACCGCACCGGTAAGCACGTCAGCGACCACGGGCTCTGGTGAGATGGCCAAGCCAGCGGTTGTTCGCAAAGCGCGTGCCGACCGCAACTGACCGTTGACGTTGAATTCATTCTTTTTGCTTTCCTTTTTTCATTAACCTTAATAGGAGTTCACCATGAACAACACCCGCCCCCTCGTGACCGGTCTTTTCCCTGATCGCACCAGTGCCGAAGCCGCTTACACCGCTGCAGAAGCGCGTGGCTACACCTCCAGCGATTTGAACTTGGCCATGTCTGACGAAACCCGCAAAACCCACTTCACCGGCACCACTGCCGGCAAGGAAACTGAACTTGGCAACAAGGCCGCCGAAGGTGCTGGCATCGGCGGCGCCATTGGCGGCACGATTGGCGCTATCGCGGCGGCGGTGGCCGCGGTGGGGACCACCATCGCCTTGCCCGGTTTGGGTCTGGTCATTGCAGGCCCCATTGCCGCCGCCGTCGCCGGGGCAGGCGCGGGCGCTGCCAGCGGTGGCCTGATTGGCGCTTTGGTGGGCTGGAACATGCCTGAAGAACGCGTCAAAGAGTACGAAGAAGGCATGAAAAATGGCGGCATTCTGATGGGCCTGCGTGCCAAAGACGACGCGGATGCCGAGCACCTGGAAAGCGCTTGGAGAGCCAATCGCGGTCAACACGTGTACCGTTAATTGATGAAACTGGTGGTGCAGCCATTGCTTCACCACCGCCGGGTGACATGAAGATGTCTTGTTCCGTTACTCTCGTGCGCCACGCCATCGTCTTGTTGACTTTGGCGTGGTGTTGCGTTGTGAACGCCCAAGTGAGCGTGGCAGAGTTCGCAATGAAGGCTGTGACTACTGGCAACACCGCCGGTAAGGTGTTTGCTGTGATTGACAAAGTTGCGGCCACAGTCAGTCTGTTTGACGCAGCCGGCAATTTCGTGGCGGCGTCCCCCGTGTTGGTGGGGCGAGCCATTGGCGACCAGTCTGTCCCTGGTATTGGTGAGCGGCCCATGAACGCTATTGCGCCGCATGAGCGCACCACCCCGGCAGGTCGGTTCGACTCCGAGCCTGGCATCAACCTGTCAGGCGAGGCATTGGTTTGGATTGACTACGACGCCGCGGTGTCCATGCACCGGCTTCGCCCCGCCCACACCGATGAAAAACGACCGCAGCGCATGGCTTCACCGTCCCCCGCCGACAACCGTATCACCTACGGGTGCGTTAATGTTCCGGTCGCGTTTTATTTGCAATGGGTTTTACCCACCCTGGGCACAATACCGGGCGTGATTTACGTGCTCCCGGAAACCCAGCCTGCAAAGCAGGTTTTTCCGTTTTTAAGCTGAGCACCGACCTCGGACAGCACAGCACCCACTTGTAAGACCTTGCGTTCGTGCAGCGCTTGTTTGTTTTGACCCACCGGCAGGCCGTTGCCCGCACTCAAAGTCGCACTCTTGGTGATCTGTTGAACCCAAATTTCCCCTTTTTCCCTTCAGCCTGTTCCAGTCGGGTGATGGGCGGCGAATTTGACCGGCAAGATGCCATGACCCGGACGAACGCCAGCTTCGCTTTCATGCTGCTACCCAAGCGCATTGGCCCCTTGGCGCTTGAAGAGATGCTTAAGCCCCGACGCGAGGGCCGACTCAGCATTTTCTGCACCGCTGTGGTGCAATGTTGTATTTTTTAAATGGAGATTTGAATGAAAGCAATTTGGAAAGACACCGTCATTGCCGAAAGTGCAGACACGGTACTCGTGGAAGGCAATCACTACTTTCCCGCCAGCAGCTTGAACCGCAACTACGTGCATTTCAGTAACCACAAAACCAGCTGCGCCTGGAAAGGCCAGGCCAGCTACTACTCCTTGATGGTGGACGGCGAAATGAACACCGACGCCGTCTGGTACTACGCCGACCCCAAACCCGAGGCCGCCCAAATTCGCGATCGGGTGGCCTTTTGGAAGGGTGTAAAGGTCACCGCCTAACCAAGCGGGCCGCGCGCCTGAGCCACCTCTTGGTTTGGCTAATGCATCAGTGCAAAGCAGCCTTTGTAGACAGGCTCAAAAACGCAAAACAAAGGTGCAACTGCTGTTACGCAGCAGCCTTGAACCGCACTAGCTGTGCGAGATGCCTTGACGAATGGCTTGCAACACGGCGAAAAGGGCTTGAAATTGCTATATTTTTGGTAGCTGCTTGCGCAGGTTCTACAAGGGCCAGCGGCATAAAAGTCATGCAAAGGCCTTGCGGGGTGAGATGGCAGAAGTTTCAAAGCCTTGTTCTTTCCCCCCCTCTCCCCCAACCCCTCTCCACCCCCGCCGGGGGGATCAGGGGAGCTCAACAGCCCTATGTGGCCAACGCTGTGTGCGGGGTGGCGTTCACGTGCAGACGCCAACATTCAAACTCGCCGGGAACCACGGGAGCCGGTAACCCCGCTGGCGCTGCCTGTGTTCACTTTGAAGGTTGGCAGTTCACGGTGAACTCAACCACTTCCAACACGCGGCCACATAGGGCTGTTGGCCCCCCTCTCTCGCCCGGCGGGGCGAGAGAGGGGTTGGGGGTGAGAGTGGGGGGTGCAGCGCAAG
>JBAQDW010000398.1:0-18460 GCA_049286445.1 Rhodoferax sp.
GTTCAAGTCACTCACGCCCTACCAAATATAGTGTTATAATTTATTTCTCAGCGGCTGTAGCTCAGTTGGATAGAGTACTTGGCTACGAACCAAGGGGTCGTGGGTTCAATTCCTGCCAGCCGCACCAAAAAAGTCAAGGGTCTGCATTTTTAATGCAGACCCTTTTTCTTTTCTTTTCTATTCAAATTATTTCGTTAAAAAGTCATTGCTGTTACGAATCTTAACGAGCCATTTCAGGTTCCCATAGTGTCATATTTTCTTGTTTGAGGAAAATACAGGTATGAGTAAAGCCTTCACTAAGGAAGATAGCGATCAGGAAGAGGAGTCGCCGCTTCTCGCCATTCCTGTTGGGGCTAAAAACTATGTGACGCCCAGCGGGCACGTTCGAATTCGAGCAGAACTACTGCACCTCATAGATGAAGAACGCCCACGCGTGGTTGAAGCTGTTTACTGGGCGGCGAGCAATGGCGATCGTTCCGAAAATGGTGACTACATTTACGGGAAGAAACGGTTGCGTGAAATAGATCGAAGAATACGCTTTTTGACCCAGCGGCTAGAAGTGATGGAGGTGATCAATCCCGCTGTTCACTACGGATCGGACCAAATATTCTTTGGCGCTACCGTGACCTATTTGCAAAGCAATCTGCTGGAGCGGACGATCACTATTCTGGGAATTGATGAGGCTGATAGTTCAAAGAGCCAGGTCAGCTGGGTTTCTCCCATTGCTCGAACATTGCTTAAAAATTACGAGGGCGATATGCTTCAACTCATCACTCCGATGGGGATCGAAGAAATTAAGGTTCTCAGCGTGACTTATCCCAATCCGCACACCGAGCCACCTCTCACGTGATTTTTGCCCGCTGTGCTTTGAGTACCGAAGGTGTTCGTCTGAGATTACGCAGTGCCACCTCCAGTTGTACTAAGTTAAGCACAGAGATGACAAAACGCAAATCAGAGGCTTCGTGAGCGGACTCGTCTTCCATTTTGATGTGAGTGATGTCTGCCCCAGAGGCTGCAACGGCGGCGGCGACCCGGGCTAAGACACCTTGGCCATTGATTACCGTGACCCCAACGCCCGTTTCAAATGCCCGCAAAGGTTCATCAGACCATTCCACGTCAATAAATCGTTCGCTGTCTTTGTGAAGTAATTTTTGAGCGACGCTGCAATCAAGTGCGTGCACCATCAAACCTTCACCGCGCCCCAAATAGCCGACGATGCTGTCCCCAGGAATGGGGCGGCAGCAGCGTGCGAATTGAACAGACGCGTTTTCGCTCCCGTCTAGAACAACGCTTCCCTGGGAGATTGAATCGTGCGCCGTGAAGCGCTCGCGAGTCAGCAATAACGCGTCTGGACGCTCGCCATTGTCAGCCAGCAAAGTCAATAGACGTTTGGCAACGATACTGGCGATTCGTTTGCCTAGTCCGATGTCAGTCAGCAGCTCGGCACGCGACTTGTTCCCGCTGAAGCGAAGGAGTCGATCCCACAGGCCTCCATATTCTGGAGAGTTATCGGGCAACTTCCTGATTCCCTCGGCACGGATGGCCTGCGCCAACATTTTTTCGCCCAGTGCTTCGGAATCTGCTTGGGCCAAAGTTTTCAGATGGTGCCGAATTTTGGAGCGGGCTCTGGCGGTTCGAACGAAGCTGAGCCAAGTGGGGTTGGGTGTCGATACAGGGGCTGTGTCGATTTCAATTACATCACCACTGCGCAGTTCAGTGCGCAAAGGGACCTGCTCGCCATTGATTCGCGCACCCACGGTGCGGTCCCCTACATCGCTGTGAATAGCGTAAGCAAAATCAACAACGGTTGCGCCCCGAGGGAGCGCAAGGACTTGGCTCTTGGGGGTGAGCACATAGACAGCGTCAGGAAATAAATCGACCTTGACGTGATCCCAAAACTCGGCAGCATCACGGGTTTCATGCTGGATGTCCAATAGAGACTGGAGCCACTTTGATCCCAATCGCTCAGCCTCTGATGCGTCTTGTGAGTTGCTAACCTTGTACAGCCAATGTGCCGCGACACCGGATTCGGCCACAAGATGCATGGCCTCCGTTCGCATCTGAAATTCAACGTTGACGCCAGACGGTCCAACCAGTGTGGTGTGAAGGGACTGGTAGCCATTGAGTTTTCCAAGCGCAATGTGGTCTTTGAACTTGCCGGGGACTGGCTTGTACATCTGATGCAACAAGCCTAATGCGGTGTAACAGTCAATAATTTCGGGAACGATGACTCTGAAACCATAAATGTCGGTAACTTGGGCAAAGCTCAGATTTTTTTCGTCCATTTTTGTATAAATGGAATGCAGGGTTTTTTCCCTTCCTGCAATTCTGACCGGCATGCCAAAGTTTGAAAATGTGGCTTCAAGCTCGGCCTGAACCTTATGGATCAGGTCACGGCGACGACTGCGAGCTTTGGCCACCGCTTTAGAAAGAATCGCGTAACGCCAAGGCCGAAGATGGGAGAAGGCCAAATCCTGGAGTTCACGGTAAGTCTGGTTTAAGCCCAGTCGGTGGGCAATGGGCGCATAAATATCGAGGGTTTCCGACGCGATGCGACCCCATTTAGCCCGAGGTGATGCCGACAGCGTGCGCATGTTGTGCATTCGGTCTGCCAGCTTGATCAAAATCACTCTTACGTCGCGGGCCATGGCAAGCAACATCTTGCGAAATGACTCCGCCTGATTTTCTTCTCGCGTGTTGAATTGAAGTTTGTCCAGTTTGGTTAAGCCATCCACCAATTCAGCAACCGGAGAGCCAAAGTGCTCGATTAACTCCGCTTTGGTGATGCTGCAGTCTTCCATCGCGTCATGAAGAAGTGCGGCCATTAGCGCTTGGGCGTCTAGTTTCCATTCGGCACATTGAATGGCCACGGCTATGGGATGGGTGATGTAAGGTTCACCACTGTTTCTCAGTTGTCCCAAATGCGCTTCGTCGGCAAACCGGTAGGCCAGACGAACCTGCTCCAGGTCTGCGGGTGAAAGGTAATCTAATGTGGCCGTTAAGCCTGCAAAGCTAGCCGCTTCTGCATTGGCGGCAGCAGGACTTGGCGTCACAAGAGCGTTTCGAATGAAGCCGTTGGCTTGGGTTTCTGCGGTTTGTGGTGATATTGAGTTGCCCATGCTCGAATATAGCGTGATCAGTTGATTTTGTTGATGAGGCGTAAAAAAAGCACCTCAAAAGGTGCTTTTTTATGAGCAAAAAAAGCTTACAAGGGAACTTTTTTCAACATTTCCAGCCCGATTTTTCCAGCTGCAATTTCCCGCAGCGCCGTCACAGCGGGTTTGTTTTTGCTTTCGACCTTGGCCGTGTGGCCTTGGCTGAGCATGCGTGCACGGTAGGTAGCGGCAAGTACCAGTTGAAAACGATTGGGAATCTGCTGAAGGCAGTCTTCTACAGTGATACGAGCCATTAAGTTCTCCAAAAATCCAGGGGGTGCACTCAGGGGATGTGCAAAGCGGTGAACGTCTCAGCTCTGGCTCGGCGCTGCGCCGAAAATTTGAGACGTTGGGAGTGAACAATTGCTTTTAAATCAAAAAGCGCACGGTCAAACAACTCATTGATTATAACGAAGTCAAATTTATTGACTTGGGCCACCTCAATAGCCGCATTCTTCAGCCGTAGTTCAATGACTTCGGGGCTGTCTTCGCCTCGGCGCTCCAAACGGGAGCGAAGCTCCTCCCAGCTTGGCGGCAGTATAAAAACGCTGATGGCGTTGGCAAATATTTTCTTGATTTGCACGGCGCCTTGAAAGTCAATTTCAAGGATGACGTCTGCACCTTGGGCCATGCGATCTTCGATGGCTTTCTTGGACGTGCCATAACGATGGTTGTGCACGTTGGCCCATTCCACAAAGGCGTCGGCCTCGACCATGGCGCTGAATTCTTGTTCAGAGGCGAAAAAATACTCCCGCCCATGTTTTTCTTGGCCTCTCGGTGCCCGGGTGGTGTGGGAAACAGAAGGTTGCACATGAGAGTCCAACTCCAGAAGGGCTTTGACCAAGCTTGATTTTCCGGCGCCGCTCGGAGCCGCGACGACGAATAGATTTCCAGGATAGTCCATTTGGGAAAGTCACAGTGGGTGGCAACAGCACGCTATTCTATGTTTTGCACCTGCTCACGCATTTGCTCAATCAGAACTTTCATATCCACCGACAGGTGCGTCAATTCAAGCGCAGCAGATTTTGAACCCATGGTGTTGGCTTCACGATGTAGTTCCTGAATCAAAAAATCAAGTCGTTTGCCGATTTCGCCCCCTTTTTTGATGAGTCGCTCCAGTTCGTCGAGGTGGGAGTCAATGCGAGTGACTTCCTCAGCGACATCGATGCGAATGGCGATCGCGGTGGCCTCTGTCAGTGCGCGGTCACGAGCGGCTTCAGGCGAAATAGTGCCATCGGTCAACGCCATGGCCTCTTGCCAACGATCCAAAAATCGTTGCCTTTGCTGCGCAACCAGTTGAGGCACCAAGGGCGTTGTTTTTATCGCCAAAAGACGCAATTGGCTGATCCGGTCCAGCAGCATGAGCGCAAGTCGTGCGCCCTCTCGCTCACGCGCGGCAATGAGCGCTTCTACAGCAGTCTGGGCCACAGGAAGAAGATGCGGCTCCCAATCCTTGGTTCCAGACGCTTCACTGGACGACAGCCGCATCACGTCAGCGACGCTCAGTGGCGCCGCGTCAGGAAGCCAGACTTTGATCGTGTCTTGGAGGGAGTTGAGTCGCTGGAGCAAACGCGATGACGGGTCGGTCACCGCACTTTGCGCACTACTTTCAATGGAGGCTCGCACCTCCACTTTTCCTCGTTTAAGCTGGCGCACCAACTGCTCTCGCAATGCGGGTTCGTGCTGGCGAAGCTCTTCGGGTAACTTGAAGGTCAGATCCAAGAATCGGCTGTTAACTGACCGAATCTCCAAACCCAGACGGCTGGTCGAATGGGTTTTGGAATCGGCCTCTGACCCCGAGCTGGCTGTGCTGTGCTGGGCACTGGCATAGCCAGTCATACTGTAAACTGGCATTGCAAATCTTTGATCAATGGAATGGGTTTAAGAATAACCGGGTTCAAGCAAGATAGGTCTCTGTGCAACCAAAAAATATCTCCAAGGTCAAACCTGCCTCCCTTCCTCCTGACACTTCTCTGGGTGGTTACCGAATTCTGAGAAAGGTAGCCGCTGGCGGATTTGGAGTCGTTTATCTGGCAGTCGATAGCGCGGGGCAACAAGTGGCTATCAAAGAATACTTGCCTTCCTCTCTGGCAACTCGCGCGCCAGGAGAACTTTGCCCGCAGGTTCAACCTGAAAAATTGTCGCTCTATCGTTTAGGTCTCAAAAGTTTTTTTGAGGAAGGCCGGTCCTTGGCCCAAATATCACACCCCTCGGTGGTAAGTGTGATGAATTTTTTCAGGGAAAACGAAACCGTCTATATGGTGATGAATTACTTGGAGGGCGCCTCGCTTCAAGACTTCATCATCACTGCGCGTGAACTCAAACAGGCCAAGGTGTTCAGGGAGTCGACCATTCTTTCTTTGTTTGATGAGATTCTGCGGGGTCTCAGAATCGTCCACCAGCACAAGATGCTTCACCTTGACATCAAGCCAGCCAATATATTCATCACCGATGACAACAAGTCTGTCCTGATTGACTTTGGTGCGGCACGTGAGGTGCTGAGCAAAGAGGGCAACTTCATTCGCCCGATGTACACCCCCGGCTTTGCGGCTCCCGAAATGTACCGGCGCGACGCATCGATGGGGCCTTGGACAGATATTTACGCCATTGGAGCCTGCATTTATGCTTGCATGCAAGGCTTTCCACCTAATGAGGCGCCGCAGCGCTTGGAGAATGACCGCATCACAGTGGCCTTGGCCCGTTTGCGTGGTATTTACTCTGACAATTTAATTGAGGTGGTGGAGTGGTGTATGGCGATTGATCCGCTTTCTCGTCCTCAATCAGTCTTTGCGCTACAAAAAGAATTGGGCCGTGAAGGCGAGCGCCGCTACACCAAATTGAGCGTGGCCGGAAAGATGCGCCTGCAATTTGACAGCATCGTGTCCGACACACGCAAAAACGTTCAAAAAGCGACAGGCTTGGGAGGTAAAGAGAAATGAAATTCTCGGTATTTCAGGTCAGTCGCAAAGGGGGGCGGCAAATCAATGAAGATCGCATGGGTTATTGCTATACCCGCTCCTCGGCGATTTTTTTGCTAGCCGATGGCATGGGGGGGCATCCACAAGGGGAGGTCGCGGCCCAACTGGCCATTCAAACCATTTCCACGCTGTTTCAACGCGAAGCACAGCCAATCGTGGCCGATGTGGCCGTATTTTTGGAGTCTGCGGCGATTGCCGCCCACCGGCAAATTCTGCGCTACGCTGTTGAAAGAGGAATGTCTGATATGCCGCGCACGACCGTGGTGGTGGCGTTGATACAAGAGGGAGTGGCTAACTGGATGCACTGTGGCGACTCTCGTCTGTACCACGTGCGCCGCGATGAGCTGCTGTGCCGAACCCGTGACCACTCTTACCGTGAGCAGCAGCTTTTGGTGCCCCCCATGCTCAAGTCAAAGATCGGTGTGAACCGCAACGTGTTGTTCACCTGCTTGGGCTCGCCAGCCAGCCCTGTGATTGAAGTCGCAGGCCCCTTTGTTTTGCAGCAGGGGGACAAAATTATGCTGTGCTCTGACGGGCTTTGGGATGGCCTCAGTGAAGACGATATTGTTTACCACTTGGGTCATAAAGCAGTGCGTGACGCCGTGCCAGACTTGGTGGAGAAAGCGCTGCGTACAGGTGGTAGCAGCAGTGACAACGTGACGGCGATCGCTTTAGAGTGGGAAACCCCAGACGACACCGCCCAGATGGATGGCAGCGTCTCGACCGATAGCATCAGCAATGGCGTCTTTGCCTCTACCGTCCAGCTGGGTTACCCCGACTCCAACATGGACGACCTTGACGACGCCGCCATTGAACGCTCCATCTCTGAGATCAATGAGGCCATACGTCGTTCCGCTGCTAAACGAGGTTGATGCCTCAGCTGGCCATTATTTTCGACTGAACCCTACATGACAGAATTTTCAAGAGCCCAGGCAAGGGCAGTCGATGCCCTGCGCCAAGTGACGATCACCCGCCACTACACCCAGCATGCCGAAGGGTCAGTGTTGATCGAGTTCGGCCATACCAAAGTGCTGTGCACCGCATCGGTAGAAGAGAAAGTACCCAGCCACAAAAAAGGCAGCGGGCAGGGCTGGGTCACGGCGGAATATGGCATGTTGCCGCGCGCCACCCACACGCGAAATGACCGCGAGGCAGCGCGGGGCAAACAAACAGGTCGCACGCAGGAGATTCAGCGCCTTATCGGACGCTCATTGCGCGCCGTTTTTGACTTGAAATTGCTCGGGGAGCGCACGATTCACTTGGACTGTGATGTGTTGCAGGCTGACGGCGGAACGCGAACGGCTGCCATCACCGGGGCCTTTGTGGCGGCCCACGATGCGGTCAGTTGGCTGCAAGCCCAGGGCAAAATTGGCGTCTCCCCCATTCGTGACCACGTTGCCGCCATCTCGGTAGGTATGGTTCAGGGTCAGCCCTTCTTGGATTTGGATTACGCCGAGGACTCAGATTGCGACACGGACATGAATGTTGTGATGACCGGTGCGGGCCATTTCATCGAAGTACAAGGCACCGCCGAAGGCAAAGCCTTCACTCGTTTGGAGATGAATGCCTTGTTGGTGTTGGCTGAAAAAGGCATTGGTGAACTGGTGCAGTTGCAAACCGTTTCGCTATCGAATGTATAGCTGCTTGCGCAGATACAGAAAGCGCAAAGAAGGTATTTGATGAAAATTGTTCTCGCCTCTAACAACCCGGGAAAACTGGTTGAGTTACACGCCATGTTGGCGCCGCTGGGGTTTGAACTCATTGCCCAAGCCGCGCTCAACATTTCTGAAGCGCCAGAGCCATTTCAAACCTTTGTTGAAAATGCGCTCGCCAAAGCCCGACACGCTGCACAGGCCAGTGGCTTGCCAGCGCTGGCTGATGATGCAGGTTTGTGCGTCGATGCCTTTGGTGGGTTGCCCGGTGTGGATACCGCCTATTACGCCACTCAGTTTGGCTTGGAAAAGAGCGACAACAACAACGTGCGCGCCTTGTTGGATCAAATGAAAGCCATTGACAACCGCCGTGCCGCCTTGGTAAGCACCCTGGTGGCAGTGCGCTCAGCGCAAGACCCGGAACCCTTGATCGCGGTGGGGCGCGTCGTGGGCGAGATCACGCGTGAGCCTGTGGGCGCCAACGGGTTTGGGTTCGATCCGGTCATGTACCTCCCCGCGTATGGAAAAACATTCGCCCAACTGCCAGTTGAAGTCAAAAATGCCAACAGCCACCGAGGGCAAGCGGCGCGCACGATGGTGGCATTGATGCGTGAGCGCTGGCTGTCGCGCTGAGTTCACCCCCATGATTCCCCTACTTTCTGCGATTCAGGTCAACGAGGCCCAAGCGGCGACCCCGCGCGATGTGCAGCACTACATGCGTCCTGGCACCCTGCAATTGGCGGCGTTGCCGCCGCTGGCGCTCTACATTCACCTGCCGTGGTGCCTCAAAAAATGCCCGTATTGCGACTTCAATTCGCATGAGATGCGTGCGGCTGACCTGCCCGAGCAGCGCTACATTGATGCCGTGATGGCCGATTTGGAGGCGGCGCTGCCACTGGTCTGGGGGCGTACCGTTCACAGCATTTTTATTGGCGGTGGCACGCCCAGCTTGTTTTCACCGGACGCTATTGACCGCTTGTTAGGCGGCATTCGCGCCCGCCTTCGGCTGGAGGCGGACTGCGAAATCACGCTGGAGGCCAACCCAGGAACCTTTGAGAAAGACCGTTTTAAAGCGTTTCGGGGCGCGGGCGTGACCCGATTGTCGATTGGCGTGCAAAGCTTTAATGACCAGCATTTGACCGCGTTGGGTCGCGTGCATGACCGTGCTCAAGCCTTGGCGGCGGTGGAAGAGGCGGCACAGGCTTTTGACACTTTTAACTTGGACATCATGTACGCGCTGCCGGGTCAATCGATGGACGATTTGAAGCAGGATGTGGCCACGGCCCTCATGTTGGCACCCCCGCACATCTCGATCTACCACCTCACGATTGAACCCAATACCTATTTCGCCAAATTTCCTCCCGTGATTCCTGAGGAGGACACCGCCTATGACATGCTGGACCTGATTACGGAAATGACGGGTGCCGCCGGTTTGCATCGGTATGAGGTTTCGGCCTATGCCCGCGACGGGCACCGATGTTTTCATAACCTCAATTATTGGCAGTTTGGCGACTATCTCGGCTTGGGCGCAGGGGCTCACAGCAAGCTAAGTTTTGCACACCGTGTGGTTCGACAAGTTCGCTTTCGAGAGCCCCGGCTTTACATGGAGCGTGCGCTGGCGGGGCATTGCTTGGCGCAAGACCATGAGATCAGTCGGTCTGAGCTGCCGTTTGAGTACATGCTGAATGCATTGCGGTTGAAAGACGGTTTCGGCTTGCAGCAATTTTCTGAGCGTACTGGTCTGGCCATCACCGCTATTCAAAAAGGTTTGGACGAGGCCGAGCGCAAAGGCTTGATCGAGCGAGATTTTTCGCGCGTCAAGCCCAGTGAGCGCGGGTTTGACTTTCTGAACGACTTGCAGTCTTTATTTGTGCCACCCTCCCAAAAAGGGGTTTAGGCTGACACCCCGTTTGGCGCACTGTTCTTCTTTTCTTCTTTAACTCCTTTGAGGGGCGAATCATGTTCTTTGTCTATGGCATTGGCGGGCGTGTCTTCAGAGGCTCCACAGAACAACTGCGTCAAATCAGCGGCGTCAATTCCATTACCCGGGCGCGTGCCCTACAGTCCATTGGCCGGGACGGCAGTGACCCCGAGTCAGGCTTTGTTGACACGGCCTTTGCGGTGGAGCGCCCAGTGGTTCCGCTCGATCAAAGCCACCGCAGCGCGCTGGCTGCCTACGCCGATACCCAAAAACTAGAGAACGTACCCCAGCGCCTGCGCCGCGTCGATGAGCTGATGACCCGCGAGGTCACGACACTGCCTGATACATCAACTGTGCTGCAGGCATGGCATACGTTGGCTGACAGAGGAATAGGCCAAGCGCCTGTCGTCAACGACACCGGCTTCCTGGTCGGCTTGCTCTCACGCGCTGACCTGATGCAGCCTGAACGGTTGCCCGACCCCGACAGTCATGCCCTGGTGTGGCACGCCCTGTTGGCTCAAAACGTGAAAGACTTGATGTCCACCCCGGTGCCCAGTGTTGGGCCTGATGCAGACATCCGGCGCGTCGCCAGTGTCTTGCTGGACACCGGTTTTCCTGGCCTGCCCGTTGTCGACGAGGACGGCCATGTTCACGGGTTTATTTCAAGGTCTGACATCTTGCGCGCGGTCATCATGGACCCGCCGCTGGACTTGTGGGGCTAGCCCTTTGCGCCCTGACATCAGCTTTTGGCGAGGCGATGGCGTCCTCGCCTCTCGACCCATTGTTTGGTTGATTGGTTTCTTTGCGTTCTTGAATGTGTACTCCATGCAGTCGGTACTGCCCATGGTGATGCATGATTTCGAGGCAACGCCCGTCGAAGCCGGGGTGACGGTCGGTGCGACGGTGTTGGCGATTGCGCTGGTCTCGCCCTTCATGGGGATGTTGTCCGATGCCTTTGGCCGAAAGGTCATCATCTGCACCTCCCTGTTTGCGATGACCGTACCCACTGCCTTTATTCCCTTGGTTGACAGCCTGCAAGGGTTGATTGCACTGCGATTTCTTCAAGGCTTGGCGGTACCCGGCATTGTGGTGGTGCTCATTGCCTACCTCTCCGAAGAGTTTCACGAGGGCGGTGTGGCCCGAATGACCGCGATTTACGTCGGTGGCACGGTCATGGGTGGGTTCTTTGGACGCTTTATGACCGGCCATGCGGGTCACCTGCTGGGCTGGCGGGGTGCCTACGTGACACTGGCGGTCCTCAATTTGATCGGCGCCATTCTGGTCTTGTGGCTTCTACCGGCCTCCAAAAACTTTGTCTCTCATCGCGACCTGGCAGGCGCTCTGCAAACCCTTCGCCAACATCTGGTCAATCCGCGCTTGTTGGCGGTTTGTGCCATGGGTTTTTGCGTGCTTTTCTCGCTGGTCGGCACGTTCACCTATGTCAATCTTTACCTTGCCGAGCCCCCGTTTAATCTCACCGCCTCAGGCCTGGCCAATATCTTCAGCGTCTATTTGTTGGGGGTGATGGTGACGCCTGTCGCCGGGCGATTCATCGTGCGTTTCGGATTTTTGAGGTCGGTGTTGGGCGCACTCTCCCTGTCGGGCGCCGGTTTGTTATTGACGCTGGTGCCGTCTTTAACCGTGGTCATTTTGGGTTTGGCAGTGTGCTCGTCCGGTGTTTTTATATGCCAGTCGGCAACCATCAGCCACATTGCTGCCAATGTCAAAGAAGGCCGCTCTCTGGCCACTGGCATCTACTATTTCAGCTATTACGCCGGCGGGGCAGCCGGGTCTTGGGTGGCAGGCTTGGCCTATGAGGGGTGGAATTGGGGAGGCTCCGTGGTTTCCATCATCGTGTTCCAACTGCTGGCGGTCACCATTGCGGTGCGCTATTTAAAGCCGAAAGGTGTAGCGTCGTAGTTAAAGCACCCCTGAACAAGCCATCACACCCAACCGCGCAGCCACAGCGTTTCGTCCTGCAGTTCTTGCCAGGCCATTCGCCGGGTGGCTTTAGAGTGCACCGCCTCCAAGTCGATCCACTCCACTTTGCCGCCCTCTTGGACTGGTTCAATCACTTTGGACACCAAAAAGTGCTTTTGCTTGGCGATGGGCGTAACCGCAGTCCACTTGGAAAGCATCAATTTGTTAGGTTGCAGTCGGTTCATTGTGGATCCGTTCTTGTCGTGTTTCAGGCATCCATCACGCAGCATGCGTACAACACTGCCCAACGTAAAATGAAAAAAACCCCAAGTAAATCAATCACTTGGGGTTTTATTTGGCGGAAGCGGTGAGATTCGAACTCACGGATGTCGCAAAACATCGCCGGTTTTCAAGACCGGTGCATTCAACCGCTCTGCCACGCTTCCAATCCGACTATTCTAACTGCGTCATCACGCGCTTATTGGCCGGCCCAGCGCAAAAACTTTGACTTTTTGGGTGGGGCGAGGCCACGGGGTGGAGACTCAGGGCTCGGGTGGCGGTTCTGGGGCGGGCCAGCGCCGGCGGGCTTTGGTGGCTTGTTGCGCGGCGCGGCGCAGGGCGCTGTAGCGGCGTAAAGCGTCTTCCATGTCTGACAAACGGGTGCCGCCCATGGCCCCGGCGGCCAGCAGGCTGGCTTTGAGGGCTTCGTAGGTGACCTCCATGTGTTGGGCGGCGGCGTCCAGGGTTGCCGTTTCGGGGTCATCGGCTTGCGGGTCGCACAAGGCCAGCAAGGCATCGGTGTGGGTTAGAAAAGCGTCATGTGTGGCCTGAGTGAACCCTCGGCTGGGGCCGGTGTGGGTCAGTGGTGCGGCGGCTTGGGCCTGCTCGGCGGTGGTCTCGTGGTAGCGCAGCACCCTGAGCACTTGGGCCAGGCGTTCACTGGCGTGTTGGAGCATGGCGGCGCGGTTCATGCGCTCTACAAATGAGGCGATGGCGGCGTCCAACTGCGTGACGATGGCAAAGTCGCGCGTGACATCGGCCTGGCTAGCGCCGTTGAGTGCCGCACGCGTCATGCGAATGGCGATATGGCCGACGCGTGCGACTTCGCGCACCAAGGCTTCAACGGCCAAGGCTGGAACTGGCAGGACGTTGTCGTCCAAGTTCTGAACTTGCGTTTCGTCGTTTTCACGTTGTTTGAAGCGCCGCTGCAGCCAACGCGTCAAGGCATTGGCCAGCGGCCACATCAGCAGCACACCCAAGATATTGAAGATGGAGTGAAACAGCGCCAGTTTGGCCGCCGGGTCGTTGGGCAGGCCCAACGCGTCGCTGGCCACCCCCAAGGCACCGATAAGCCACGGCAGCAGGACCAACGCGACGGTGCCTGTGATGAGGTTGAACGCCACGTGGGCAGCAGCGGCCCGGCGGGCGTTAGGGGTTGCGCCAATGGCGGCCAATAGGGCGGTGAAGGTGGTGCCCACATTGGCCCCGATGACCACCGCCGCGGCACCCTGTGCGGTGAGCAAGCCACCTTGCGCGGCGGTGAGCGCAATGGCCATGGACGCGCCAGAGGATTGCATGAGCACCGTCATGGCAGCGCCAATGGCCACTTGGGCGAGCACCGCCAGCGGCCCTTCACCTTGCGGCAACTCGACTTGCCCCGCAAGGCCCGTGAAGGACGCTTGCAACATGCCAATGCCTAAAAACAAGAGGCCAAAGCCCGCCAGCGTGGTGCCCATGGCACCCCGGCGTTTGCCCTCACCCGTGAGCCGCAGCGCGACGCCCACGCCAATCAGTGGCAGGGCCAAGGACTCAATTTTGAATTTGAGCCCGACCAAGGCAATGATCCAGCCGGTCATGGTGGTGCCGACGTTGGCACCAAACAGCACCCACAAGGCGGGCCCCAGCGCCAGCAGACCGGCGTTGACAAAGCCAATGGCCGCCACGGTGACAGCACCGGACGACTGCACCATTGCCGTGACCAGCATGCCCGAGCCGAGCGCATGCCAGCGCGTGCGCGTGGCGCCCGCCAGAATGCGGGCCAGCGCCGGCCCCGCAGCCAGTTTCAAACCGTCGGTCATCATCGTCATGCCCAACCGAAACAGGCCCAAACCACCTATCAAATTGGTGGAAAGCGCCCCCAAGTTCAACGAGGGTTCCATGGCGGCAGGGGGCGTGTACCGGGTGGCAGAGAGGTCAACATGAATTCAGCGCGGGCGCAGGGGAGTTTGAATGCAACAATTACAGCATGGAGCGCCAGCGCCGCAAGACAGGGGTCTTGCAGCACGGCGCAGGAGTCACCTGTGAAATCACACCCCCCGCATTGCCTTTCTGCCGTCGCCCTGTACTGGGATTTCGAGAACCTGCACGCCAGCCTGTCCGAGGCGCGGTTGGGGGAGGGCAGTTACGGCAAACCCGATGGCCGTTTCAAGTTGCAAGAACCTTTGATTGACGTGGCCGCCGTGGTGGAGTTGGCCCTGTCTTTGGGGCCGATGGCCGTCAACCGCGCCTATTGCAACTGGCAGTTTTTTGGTCGCTACCGTGATGCTTTGCTACAAGGCGGACTGGAGTTGGTGCAGCTTTTTCCGCCTGGCGCGTCGGCCAAGAATGGGGCCGACATTCGGCTCTGTCTGGACGCCATGCAAGACTTGGCACGGTGTGACCAGATTGGGACGGTGCTGGTGGTGGGCGGCGACAGCGATTTCATGCCCTTGGCCCAAAAGATCAAGGCGGCGGGGCGTCGCCTGATCGGCATAGGGGACCGCAAGGCGACCAACCGGCACTGGGCCAAGAGTTGTGATGAATTCATCTACTACGACCGGCTGGTGGACACCACCGCACCGCCCTCGGAGCCAGACCACGCGCCTGCCGCCTTGGTGTCGCGTGCGCTTCATTTGCTGAGCCGCAACGCCGACGCGCCGTGGGTGGCGCGCGCGGCCGTGTGGGCGCTGGTCAAGCGCATGGACGCCACGCTGGACTTGCCCGAGCAAGGTTTTGACAGCTTTTCCGCTTTGCTCGGCAGCTTGGGTGCCGTGGTGGAGTTGGGCACGGACGAGTGGGCGAATCACCTGCGCCTTCGGCCGTTGTAAAAGGCGCTGCTCAAACTGCGAAAATCAGCCCATGGAACCGTCTGACACTCCCCCCACGCCATTGGCCAAACCGCCCACCCAAGCGCACAACCCCCTGCACGGCCTCACCTTGGAAGCCATCGTGACCGCCTTGGCGGACCATTACGGTTGGGACGAGTTGGGCCGGCGCATTCCCGTGCGCTGCTTTGTGCTGGACCCCAGCGTTAAATCCAGCCTGAAGTTTTTGCGAAAAACCCCGTGGGCGCGCGAAAAGGTGGAGGGGCTTTACCTGTTTATGTTGCGGGAGCAACGCCGCGCGGGGCACACGAGCTGAGCTCTTCAATGCGTCGCCTTGTAAGCCTTTTAAGCTTCTAGCCCAAGCGCAGCCTGCGCAAGCTGCTATCAATTTTATATATAAGCCAGCGGCGTAGCGCCGCCGCAAGAGGCGGCGCGCTGGCTGCCAAGGCCCCGGGCTATGATTCCTGACCACAACCACAAGAGGTAACACATGGTCACGATTGGAGTCTTGGTGCTGTTGGCCGTCTTGGTGATCTGGAGTGTGGCCATTTACAACCGGCTGGTGGCCTTGCGCAACCGCATCGCCAATGCGTTTGGGCAGATTGATGTTCAACTCAAACGGCGCTACGACCTGGTGCCCAATTTGGTGGAGGTGGCGCGGGCTTACCTGAAACACGAATCGGCGACGCTGGAGGCCGTGATTCAGGCGCGGGGCCAGGCGCAATCCGCCGCTGCATCGGCGCGTACGCAACCCGGCGATGCCGCCAGCATCGGCGCGCTGGCAGTGGCCGAAGGCGTGCTCGGTGGCAGCCTGGGGCGTTTGATGATGGTGGCCGAGAACTACCCCGAACTGAAAGCCGACAGCACCATGAAGTCGCTCTCAGAAGAACTCACCAGCACCGAGAATCGCCTCGGGTTTGCACGCCAGGCGTTCAATGACCAGGTGCTGGATTTCAACAACGCGGTGCAGGTTTTTCCTGATCTGATCGTGGCCCGGCTGGCAGGCTTTGCGCCTGCGGCTGTGTTGGAAGCCACACGCGGTGAGGAAGAGCGTGCCGCGCCCAAAGTGCGCTTTTGACCCGGCTTGCCCCTGCCTTAACCACCCGCCATGCGCTTTTTCGACCACCAAGACGCAGCCCGCAGCGAGACGCGGCGCTTGTTGCTGGCGTTTTCATTGGCGGTGCTGCTGCTCGTGGTGGCCGTACACGGCGCGCTGGTGGTGGCGTGGTGGCTGATGGCGGGTTTTTTGCAATGGGCCTTGCATTGGAGGCCAGGTTTTCCTGTTGGTTTTTTGGCCGTGAATGTGGGGGTAACGCTCTTCCTGGTGCTGGGCGGTTGGTGGGTAGAAACCTCGCAGCTGCGCGCGGGCGGCGTCAAGCTGGCCAAGCGCATTGGCGCGCGCGAAGCGCGGCCCTCGGTGTCGTTTGCCGAGCAGCGGTTTTGCAATGTGCTCGATGAGTTGTGCATTGCGGGTACGGTGGCGCGCCCGGCGCCAATGGTGGTGACCCGCACCGATGCCATCAACGCTTTTGCCGCCGGTTGGGACGAATCCGATGCGGTGATTGCTGTCACCCAGGGCGCGTTGGACCTGCTGAACCGCGAGGAACTCCAGGGCATGGTGGCCCACGAGCTGAGCCACCTGCGCGAAGGCGACACCCGCTTGAAGATGCAACTCGCCGGCATGGTTTACGGGCTGGAGCTGGTCTATAACTTTGGTGAAACGGTACGAGAGCGGGGGGGCTTGGGCGTGCTGTTTGGTTCGGCCATCAAGGTGGCGGGGTTTGCCGGCTGGGCGGCGGGCCGCCTGCTGAAAGCAGCCGTGTCACGCCAGCGAGAGTATCTGGCGGATGCCCGCGCCGTGCAGTGGACCCGCAGCCGCGATGGCCTGGGCGGCGTGCTGCGCAAAGTGATGACCCAGCGCCGGGACGTCGCCTCTGCGCCGCGACGTTTTATGGGCATTGAGCACCCGTCGGTGCAACACATGTTGTTGGTGGATGTGCCCCGTGAGACGGCGCTGGCGCACTGGATGGACAGCCACCCGACGTTGGAGCAGCGGATAAAACGTTTGTATGGGCGCGGCATGAGTCCCCTGCCTTTGGTGCCCGACGAAGCTGCCAATCAGCCCGACTCGGCCTCTCCAGACCGCCCCCCGCGGCAAGCCACTGAAGGGCCGTTCACCTTGGTGTGATTCGGCAGGGGTGGATAAACGCTACTCCACTCAAACCAGCCGCCATCAAACACGGCAATGTGCTCCCACCCCATCACCCACGCGTAAAAAAACGCCAATGACGCGCGCCAACCGGTGCCACAGTAAAAAACCGTGTGCCGGTGGCGCTCAATGCCTTGCTCGCGCCACATGGCGGTGATCTCGTGGGCCGGTTTCAAGGTGCCGTCACGGTTCTGAAAATCGCTCATGCTGTCAATATCGCCGTCCACGCCAGCGTGGCCCCAGCGGGCGCCAGGAATGTCGCCGGGGCTGGCAATGTAGGGGTAGCCCGAGGTTTGACCGCTGAATTCGGCCCAGGTACGAATACTGACCAGCGTGGTGCGTTCGTCGTGCGACAAGGCTTTGGTTTGCACCAAATCAATGAGCCAGTGGGGGTGGGCGGGGATTGCGCACCCAAAACTCACGCTGGGTGGGTAACGGTGCGGTTCGCCGCTGGCCACCGCTTGGCCCGCGTTCAACCACGCGGTCAAGCCACCGTCCAAGAGGCGCACGTCTTGCACCCCGGCCACCATCATCAGGTGCGCAGCGCGCGCCGCAGCAGCACCCGGGCGGCCATACAGCACCACCGTGCTGTCATGGGCAATGCCGCAGGCCATTAAGTAGTTCAACAGCAGGGCGTCGTCGACCTTGTTCCAAAAGGGAATCGTCTCCAAACACTCGGTGTCGAGGTAGCCTGCGCCCGCAATGTGACCGGCACGAAACGCCGTGGGTGCCCCGCAGCCCACTTCAAACAAACGCCAATGAGACAAGGGTGCCGCCGGCATCGCCTGACCCTGCTGCAAGCCCGCCAGCCAAACCGGGGTGACCAAGTGCTGGCCGCGGGGCAAGTCGTCGCGGAAAAAGGCGGGGGCATTCACAGCAGGGTGGGGGGGCGTCAAAGAAGGGCGTTCATTTTAAAGCTCGCCTTTTCGGCGTTAAAAAAACGTGGATGCCTTTTGGGCGAATGGCACTCACTGAGTCGGGTGACGCCTTGGGCCTATCCGCCCTGCCGCTGCGGTGTTGAAAGTCACTTTGAAGGTTGGCGGCGCACGGTGCATCCCCTTGCAACACACGTCCAAATCCGGCTGTTGTCACCCCCGGCTCGGCGGGGTGAGCGTTGGGGTTGCAGCGTGAAAAATGCTATATTTTCGGTAGCTGCTTGCGTAGGCCCAACAAGGGCTAGCGATGTAAAAGTCATTCAAAGGCCTTGCGGAACCAGGTTGCAGAAGTTTCGAGGTCTTGTTCTTTCCCCCCCTCTCCCCCAACCCCTCTCCACCCCCGCCGGGGCGGGAAGGGGAGCTCAACAACCCTATTTGGCCAACGCTTTGTCTGGGGTGGCGTTCACGTGCAACGGCCAACATTCAAACTGACGGGAACCGCGTGAGCCGGTGACCATGACGCTGCCTGTGTTCACTTTGAAGGTTGGCCGTCCACGGTGAACTCATTCACTTCCAACACGCGGCCACATGCGGCTGTTGAAGGCCAGTTTGAATGTTGGCGGCTCACGGTGAACTCAACGACTTCCAACACGCGGCCACATAGGGC
>JBAQDW010000399.1:0-4383 GCA_049286445.1 Rhodoferax sp.
CATCGGTGCGGTCCAGCAGGGCGGCACCCCAGGGGTTGAAAAACCGGGCGGCGATGCTTTCGCGTTGGGCCCCCGCCCCAGAGTGCCTGCGTCGCGGTCGGGCTGAATAGCCTGCACAGTCGGGGGCAAGCGTGGCGTGATTCATCACCCGGGCCAGAAGTAAAACAAGCACTTTGGCGTAAACGGAAAGGGCTCACAGGGCCCAAGAACGTGGCCACTGGCAAGCAGCGGCGCATCCTTATAGACTGTGCTTACAGGAGATGCCATGAAAACCATTGATTCCATCGTGACCCAGGCCGCTGAAATGGCCACCCTTCGGCGCGACATTCACGCCCACCCTGAGCTGTGCTTCAAAGAAGTGCGCACCGCCGAGGTGGTGGCGCAAAAGCTGACGGAGTGGGGCATTCCCATTCACCGGGGCTTGGGCACCACGGGGGTGGTGGGCATTGTCAAAAACGGCACATCCAACCGGGCCATTGGCTTGCGGGCGGACATGGATGCGTTGCCCATGCAAGAGTTCAACACCTTCAGCCACGCCAGCCAGCACGCGGGCAAGATGCACGCCTGTGGCCACGATGGCCACACCGCCATGCTGCTGGCCGCTGCCCAACACCTCGCCAAGCACCGCCATTTTGATGGCACGGTGTATTTGATTTTCCAGCCAGCGGAGGAGGGCGGCGGCGGCGCGCGCGAGATGATCAAGGAAGGCTTGTTTGAGCAGTTTCCCATGGACGCCGTGTTTGGCATGCACAACTGGCCCGGCGGCGAGGTCGGGCAATTTGCCGCCAGCGCGGGGCCGGTGATGGCGTCCAGCAACGATTTTTGTATCACCATCAAAGGCAAAGGCGGCCACGCCGCCATGCCGCACAACGGGCTGGACCCGGTGCCCGTGGCGTGCCAAATGGTGCTGGCGTTTCAAACCATCATCAGCCGCAACACGCGCCCGATCGATGCGGGGGTGGTGTCGGTGACCATGATTCACGCCGGTGAAGCCAACAATGTGATTCCGGACAGCGTGGAGTTGCGTGGCACAGTGCGCACCTTCACGGTGGCGGTTCTGGACAGGATCGAGCAGCGCATGCGCCAAATTGCAGAGCACACCTGTGCGGCGTTTGAGGCCACTTGCGAATTCGAGTTTGTGCGCAACTACCCGCCCACCATCAACAGCGCCAAAGAAGCCGAGGTGGCCCGCCAAGTGATGGCCAGCATCGTGGGCGACGATCAGGTGTTGGCGCAGGAGCCAACCATGGGTGCCGAAGACTTCTCTTTCATGCTCCAAGCCAAACCGGGTTGCTACAGCTTTATCTTTAATGGCGACGGCGCGCACCGGGAGATGGGCCATGGGGGCGGGCCTTGCATGTTGCACAACCCAAGCTACGACTTCAACGACGACTTGATTCCGCTGGGTGCGACCTACTGGGTGCGATTGGCCGAGGCGTGGTTGAAGGCGCCGGCCTGAGAACCCCAGTCCCCCAGCCGCCGCAGGCCACAGAATGCTATTTATTCAATAGCTGAATGTCTAGGTAATCTGTGGGCTAGCGGTCTTTTTGCCGTGAAATCGTCGGGTGGCCATTTCGAGCAGGCCGTCAAAGATCAGGTTCTCGGCCAACTCAAACGGCACCGACATGCTGGGTGCCATTTTCCAACCCGCGCCACCGGTCATGAAGCATTTGGGCTCCATCCCACCGCAGTGGTTGCGCACATGCTTGACCATGCATTCGACTGCGCCCGCAATGGCAAATGTGCCGCCACTGGTGAGGGCGTCGCTGGTGTTGGTGGGGAATTCACGCACCGTGCCTGTGGGCACATGAAGACCGGCGGTGCCCGCTTCGAGCGCGCGCAACATGATGCCGTGGCCGGGCAGAATGATGCCGCCCAGAAACTTGCCGTTGGCATCAATGGCCTCCACCGTGACGGCGGTGCCTACCATCACCACCACCATGGGGCGGGCGGGGCCTTGGGCCAAACCCCGGTGCCAAGCGCCAATCATGGCTACCCAGCGGTCAGCGCCCAGGCGGAACGGGTGGTCGTAGCCATTGGTCAGCCCGGCTTCATTTAAGCTGGACACCACCCACTGGGGGGCAACGTCCCACAGTTCCATTTGCTCTTCAACCCGGCGTTTCACCGCGTCACCGGCCACGATGCAGCCCAGCATGTGGGTGGGTGCCGGGAGGTTGGCCCAAGCGCCTTCTGAGAGCCTCTCAATATTGTCCAGAAACTCTGCACCTTGAGCCATGGGAACGGCATTCCCCTTGGCACTGGGGTAGAGCGCCCATTTCAGGCGGGTGTTGCCAACGTCGATTGCCAAAAAAGTCATGTGAGAATTATCCGTAAACCAAAAGGGGGACCGTGATCGCGTGACCTTAGCTTTGGCGCCAAGGCAGGTCGTGAAAGCGCCAGCCGCCGGTTTGGCCCCGGTGGGCCTGCCCATTGGGGTCGCCCTCAAAGCCTTCCAAAATGTTATAGGCCTCCAGGCCCAATTCAGTGGCGCGCTTGGCAGCGGCGATGGAGCGCACGCCGCTGCGGCACAAAAAGACAATTTTTTTGCCGGCGGGCAACGCCGATTTCAGGCCCGCGTCGAACTCTGGGTTCAGGGCCATGCCCGGCCATTGCTTCAAGGCCAGCGGCACGGCACCGGGTACAAAGCCTACCCAAGCACGCTCGGCGTCGGTACGCACGTCCATCAGCACCGCGTCGCCCGACTGCCACCATTGGCAGGCCAATTGGGGAGACACGTCGCCGGCGTAACCGGCGGCTTCGCGCGCGGCCAACATGGGGGTGTCCGGGGTCTCACTGGCGTCGTGGCGCAGGCCAGACGTCAGGTTGGCGGGCACGGCTTCGTCAATGCGCTTGGGCTTGGGCAGATTCAGCGCCGCCATGGTGGCAACGAACTCGGCCAAGGTTTTACCCGCAATGCGGGCATTGCTGGCTTTTTCCGTACCAATGCTGGAGCAGGTCTGACCCTTGTAGTCATGCCCCGGCCACACCGTGGTGGCATCGGGCAACTTGAACAACACTTGGGTCAGGCTGTGAAACAAAGCCTCGGCACTGCCGGACTGAAAGTCAGTGCGCCCGCAGCCATTGATCAGCAGCGTGTCGCCTGCGAACACATGGTCACGCCAGACAAAGCTCATGCTGCCTGCGGTGTGGCCTGGTGTGTGCAGCGCTTGCAGGGTTTCGCCGCCAAAGTGAAGCGTGTCGCCTTCTTTGAGTTGTACGGCGGCGGTGGTGATGCCACAACCGTCTGGCGCAGCGGTTTTGGCGCCCGCCAGTTCGGCCAACAGGCCGGCGCTGGTGATGTGGTCGGCGTGGGCGTGGGTTTCCAACGCCCAAATGAGCTTGAGCCGGTGCTGGCGCAGCACCTCCAGATCGCGCTCGATCTGTTCGTCTACCGGGTCAATGATGACGGCGTCGCGCGTGTCGGGGTCAAACAGCACATAGGTGTAGGTGCTGGAGGTGGTGTCAAAGAGTTGAATGGGTTTCATGGCGTGGGCCTTTGCAACAAAATGAGGGGCACATATCAGACGTTGTGCCAGAGAGGGGACTCTAAATGATTTTGAGTCACCCGAGTCACCCTGATCGGTCCCCGGGGGGCGTGGCTCTTTTGGCAGAAAGGCGCTAAGATTGACGTTTACGTAAACGTCAAGTCAGCGGCAACTGTTCTGATGCTGACCGAGCCCCTTCCAAAAATTACCCCGCCGGAGACCACCCCATGACTCAACTGTCCGCTGATGACAAAGCCCTTGCCAATTACCGACCCACGCACAAGGTGCGCTTTGTCACGGCGGCCAGCTTGTTTGACGGGCATGACGCAGCCATCAACATCATGCGTCGCATCCTGCAGGGCATGGGCACGGAAGTGATTCACTTGGGCCACAACCGCTCCGTGGACGAAGTGGTGACAGCTGCCTTGCAAGAGGACGTGCAGGGCATTGCCATCAGCTCCTACCAAGGCGGGCATGTGGAGTATTTCAAGTACATGGTGGACTTGCTGAAAGCGCGGGGCGGCGCGCACATTAAGGTGTTTGGCGGCGGCGGCGGGGTCATCGTGCCGTCTGAGATCAGCGAGTTGCAAGACTACGGCGTGACGCGCATCTTCAGCCCCGAAGACGGTCAACGCATGGGGCTGGCTGGCATGATTGGCGACATGGTGATGCGCTGCGACACAGACTTAACAGCTTACGCACCGCAAGACATTACCGCCATTCAAGGCCATGGTGAGATGAACTGGCGGGCGCTTGCGCAACTCATCACCGCGCTGGAAAACGAAAATGCCGGTGGCACCGCCAAAGGCGATGTTTCAGCATCTTTTAGCGCGTTGGTCCATGAAATACGTGGGCAAGCTGCTACCAAAAAGATACCGGTTCTGGGCATCACCGGCAC
>JBAQDW010000400.1:0-1525 GCA_049286445.1 Rhodoferax sp.
ACGTTAATCACAAACGAGTACAAAGGATCATGCACAGCCTGGGATTGTGTGGTAAGAGACCCAAAGAAAAGTATCACTCTTTTAAAGGAGAAGTTGGTAAGATTGCTCCAAACATAATAGATAGTGCTGTTAGCATAAATAACGGACAAAGTTTTTGAGAATCAATCTTCTGTAGTACAATGTATATAGAAGGAGGATTCACAATGGCTAGAAAGTATACACCTGAATTCAAAGCGGATGCAATTCGTTACTTCGAAGATCATCCTGACATGGATAATCACAAGAAAGCAGAATATCTCGGTGTCCCATATCATACCTTATACGGCTGGATAAAAGAGCATCGTCGCAAGGAAAGAGCTGGCGAAGCTGAACCTGTAACAGGCAATCTTACTGCTGAAGAAAAAGAAATTCTTCGACTTAAGAAGGAACTGCGCGATACTCAGGACGCACTTGAAATATTAAAAAAAGCTATCAGCATTCTGGGCGAATGACCGAATCCAAATATGCTGCAGTTCATGAGGCAGCTGAATCGAAACACGGGATTTGTGTCAGCAGAATGCTGAAGCTGTTAGGTGTTTCGAAAAGTGGATACTATGCCTGGCTGAATAGAGTTCCAAGTAATAGAAGTCTGCAACGTGAACGTGTTAAAGCTGAGATCAAAGAAATCTATGAAGACAGCTATTGCATTTATGGTGCTCCAAAGATTACAAAGGCACTTCACGAAAAAGGCTTTAATACAGCTGAACGAACAGTAACAAAATACATGCATGAAATGGGAATCAGTGCATGCTGGGTAAAACCATATACCAGAACAACTCACAGCGAGGATTTCTCAGATAAGCTGAAGAATATTCTTAAGCGAAATTTCTCTCCTGATGAGCCTAATGCTATGTGGTGTACAGATATTACATATATACCAACACGAAAGGGATTTGTTTATCTGTCATGCATAATGGATCTTTTCTCCAGAAGAATAATATCCTGGGAGCTAGCACCTACACTTGAAACCAAACATGTCATATCAGCAGTCAAGAAAGCAATATCACAAACAGGAAAGAAACCGGCAGTAATCCACACAGATAGAGGAATTCAGTATACCTCTGTAGCCTATTGGGATGAAACCAAGGGCATCATGAAAAGCTATTCATCGAAGGCAAATCCATGGGATAATGCCTGCATTGAATCATTCCATGCACTTATTAAGCGTGAATGGTTAAACAGATTCAACATACAAGATATCGAACATGCTCATAGCCTGGTATTCGCATACATCGATGCGTTCTACAATACCAGACGCATGCATAGTTTCTGTGGCTACAAATCGCCTGTTGATTATGAAAACCAATATTATTTGCAGCAATTACATCAGTGGGCTGCGTAACCAATGTAAGATTGATTCAAAAATCTTGTCCGAAAACTTGACAGAGGACCAAGCCTTAAACTTAACTCAATTGAAAATAAGTGCCAAAATTTTAAAAGTGGAGATTTCTATACATTATTTATTGATGATGGTAAGTATCTATTG
>JBAQDW010000401.1:0-1811 GCA_049286445.1 Rhodoferax sp.
TTGCTGCCCCAGCTGCAAAGCGCCGTTGGCCCCCGATCAAGAAGAGTGCCCTATTTGCACCAAGGTTTTGCACACCCCGCCCAGCACGTGGACCTTGTTCCGCTTGTGGCGCTTTGCCAAACCCTACAAAGGGCAGTTGCTGCTGGGCTTTTGCCTGACGCTCTTGGGCACCGCCGCCAGTTTGGTGCCGCCTTATTTGGCCATGCCGCTGATGGACGAGGTGTTGATTCCGTTTCAAAACGGCCAGCACATTGAGCCCAGTTTGGTGGCCTTGTATCTGTCGGGGCTGTTTGGTTCGGCGTTTTTGGCCTGGGCCCTGTCGTGGGCCAAAACCTATGTGCTGGCGCTGGTGTCAGAGCGCATTGGGGCGGATTTGCGCACCACCACCTACGACCATTTGCTGCGCATGTCGTTGGAGTATTTTGGCGGCAAACGCACGGGCGACTTGATGTCGCGCATTGGCAGCGAGAGTGACCGCATCTGCGTGTTCTTGTCGCTGCACCTGCTCGACTTTGCCACCGATGTGCTCATGCTCCTCATGACGGCGGCCATCCTTTTCTCGATCAACCCTTGGTTGGCCCTGGCCACCTTGGTGCCACTGCCCTTCATTGTTTGGATGATTCACTCGGTGCGGTTCAAGTTGCAAACCGGGTTTGAGAAGATTGACCGAGTGTGGTCCGAGGTCACCAGCGTGTTGGCCGACACCATTCCGGGGGTGCGTGTGGTCAAGGCCTTTGCCCAAGAGCAACGCGAATCGGCCCGGTTCAAGGAAGCCAACAAGCATAACTTGGCGGTGAATGACAAGCTGAACAAAATTTGGTCGCTGTTTTCACCCAGCGTGTCGTTTGTCACGGAGCTGGGGCTGCTGGTGGTCTGGGGCTTTGGCATTTATTTGGTGTCCCAAGGCGATATCACCGTGGGCGTGCTGACGGCTTTTGTGGCTTACATCAGCCGCTTTTACGGGCGGCTGGATTCCATGAGCCGCATTGTGTCGGTGACCGAAAAGTCCGCCTCTGCTGCCAAGCGCATTTTTGACATCTTGGACCATGTGTCCAGCGTGCCAGAGCCGATCAAACCGGTGCCTTTGGGCACGGTGAAAGGCAGCATTGAGCTGACCGATGTGAGTTTTCGCTATGGCAACCGCGAAGTCAACCGAGGCATCAACCTGAGCATTCAGCCCGGCGAAATGATCGGGTTGGTGGGCCACAGCGGGTCGGGTAAAAGCACGCTGGTCAACCTGATCTGCCGTTTTTACGACGTGTCTGAAGGCTCGATCAAGGTCGATGGTGTGGACGTGCGCTCCTATGCCGTGGCCGACTACCGGCGCAACATTGGCTTGGTGTTGCAAGAGCCATTTTTGTTCTTTGGCACCATCGCCGAAAACATTGCCTACGGCAAGCCCGATGCCAGCCGTGAGGACATCATCGAATCCGCCCGCGCCGCGCACGCGCATGAATTTATTTTGCGTCTGCCCCAGGGCTATGACTCCATGGTCGGTGAGCGCGGTCAGGGCCTGTCGGGCGGCGAGCGCCAGCGCATCTCGATTGCCCGCGCCTTGTTGATTGACCCTCGCATTTTGATTTTGGATGAAGCCACGTCCTCGGTGGACTCTGAGACCGAGAAAGAAATTCAAAAGGCGCTGGAAAACCTGGTGCAGGGTCGCACCACCATTGCCATTGCCCACCGCTTGTCCACCCTGCACCGGGCCGACCGCTTGGTGGTGTTGGACCGCGGCCAGGTGGTGGAGATTGGCACGCATGATGACTTGATGGCGCAAGAGGGTGCTTATTTCAACCTGTACCAGGCGCAAG
>JBAQDW010000402.1:0-15058 GCA_049286445.1 Rhodoferax sp.
GGGTGGACATCATTAACGATATCTGGGCGCTCCGGTGGAGCGCCGACGATCCCACCCTCAACGCGTTGAAAAGTGAGGCAGTGATTGCCGCGCACCCGGCATGTGGGGTATGTTTGATGCATATGCACCGAGAGCCCGTCAGCATGCAAGTGATGCCGATGCAGGGAGAAGTCTGCGGGCAAGTGCTCGTGTTTTTGCAATGTGTGACATCTGATTTGTGTGCACTGGGGGTCAATCCTTTGCGGATGGTCGTGGACCCTGGTATTGGATTCGGTAAAACAGTAGCTCAAAATTTTGAGCTGCTTGCAAGACAGCGAGACCTGCTTGAGTGTGGCTACCCTCTGGTCGCGGGTTGGTCTCGCAAGTCTTCATTGGCAGCGGTGACCCGGGATCCGCTTGCCAATGACCGAGAATTTCAATCTCACCCGCGCATGGTGGCCAGTGTTGCGGCGGCGGTACTGGCGGTAGAGCGCGGTGCGAGTGTGGTTCGGGTCCATGATGTGCGCGAAACAGCGCAGGCACTGAAGGTTCTTCAAGCGATACAGTAGGCAGCAGCGCTTCAATTATTTAAATTACGGGAGAGACAGCATGGGCAGACGGTTTTTTGGAACAGACGGTATTCGCGGCACCGTGGGTCAAGCACCCATTACGCCTGATTTTGTGTTGCGGCTGGCGCACGCTGTGGGTCGTGTTCTCAAGCGCACCGAGGAACGTCCCACGGTCCTGATCGGTAAAGACACGCGAATTTCGGGCTATATGCTGGAGAGTGCCCTGGAAAGTGGCTTTAACTCGGCCGGTGTCGATGTGGTTTTGCTGGGCCCACTGCCCACGCCCGGAGTTGCTTACTTGACCCGCGCGCAGCGTGCATCGCTGGGCGTGGTGATTAGCGCGAGTCACAACGCCTTTGCGGACAACGGTATCAAATTTTTCAGTGCCCATGGAACCAAATTGTCGGATGCGTGGGAGCTCGATGTGGAGGCTGCCTTAGAGGAGCCCCCCGTGTGGGCGGATTCAGCGAGTTTGGGAAAAACCCGTCGTTTAGAGGATGCGGCGGGCCGCTATATTGAATTCTGCAAAAGCACATTTGCGACCGAGCTGACCCTAAAGGGCGTAAAAATTGTGGTGGATGCCGCCCATGGTGCTGCCTACCAAGTGGCACCCAAGGTGTTTCATGAGTTGGGCGCTGAAGTGATCCCCATTGGCTGCGAGCCTGACGGACTCAACATCAATGAAAAGGTGGGGGCAACCCACCCCGAGGCTCTGGTGGCTGCGGTGCTGGAGCACGGTGCCCACTACGGCATTGCATTAGACGGTGATGCCGATCGTTTACAGCTAGTCGACTCAAAGGGTCGGTTATTTAATGGCGATGAGATTCTGTATTTGATGGTTAAAGAGCGCTTGTCTCGCAATGGTGGTGCCCCAAGCAAACGAGCCCACGAGCATGTCCCAGGCGTAGTGGGCACCTTGATGACGAATATGGCGGTGGAACTGGCGTTGAGGTCGCTTGGCGTGGAGTTGGTTCGTGCCAAAGTGGGAGACCGCTATGTGCTGGAAGAGTTGGAGAAGCGCGGTTGGCTGTTGGGCGGAGAAGGGTCGGGGCATTTGTTGGCATTGGACAAACACACTACAGGAGATGGCCTGGTGTCTGCGCTGCAGGTGTTGCAGGCCTGCGTTCGCAGTGGTCAAACCTTGGCGCAGTTGTTGTCAGATGTGACCTTGTTTCCACAAATACTGATCAATATTCGCCTCCAGTCAGGTCAAAATTGGCAGGCCAGTGCCCACCTAGCGGATGTAACCCGTTTGGTCGAACTCGAGTTGGGGGATAACGGGCGTGTATTGATTCGGGCCAGTGGTACTGAGCCCTTGGTGCGAGTGATGGTAGAAGCGCGCGACCCGGATCAGGCGCAGCGTTGCGCGCAGCGCATTGCCGACACAATCACTGCTTGATATTGCAAAGGCTTGTTATGAATTTACCTGTTACTTTGCGTGTTTGCCGCGCTGATTACGCGGATCCCCTGCACGCAGCGGCATTGGTAAGTGTGCTCGATGCCTATGCTCAAGACCCCATGGGGGGAGGCGAGCCGCTCAGTGACTTTGCCAAAGCGCATCTGGTTGCCGCTCTCGCCGCTCGACCTCAGGCTTACAGTGTGTTGGCTTTCGCGAAGACGCAAGACGACGCACTGGAGCGACCCGTCGGCTTGGTGAATTGCATCGAGGGCTTCTCCACTTTTGCTTGCCAACCACTGGTCAATATTCATGATGTGGCCGTGTTGCCCTACTCCCGGGGGCAAGGTGTGGGTGAAAAAATGCTGGTCTTGGCGGAAGCCATTGCACGCGAACGCGGGGCCTGCAAGATGACCCTGGAAGTGTTGCAAGGCAATGTTGGCGCTGCAAGACTTTATCGACGTGTTGGTTTCGACAATTACCAATTGGACCCCGGCATGGGACAGGCGCATTTCATGCAGAAGTGGCTAACGGATTCGGAAGCCCTTGACGCCGCTTGACAGGTGAGGACTGTGGCGGCCTGCGTTGGATGGCATCCCCTTTCTATTGCTATTCCTATTGCTATTGCTATTGAAATAATAGCTACTTGCGAAGCAGCATCAAGGGCTAGAGCCTTATATTTCATATAAGTTTGACGAGGATCTTGATCAAGGTTATCATGGTAAGTAATTAGTTACTTACCATATGAATTTATCTGAAACTGATACCGCAGTCGTTACCCGATTGCCCACCGAGGCCCGGCAGGCCGAAATCATTGCTGCTGCTTTGCGGCTGGCGCATGAGCGCAGTCCGGCGCTCATCACGACGGCCGACTTGGCCGCCGCAGTGGGTTTAAGTCAGGGTGCACTTTTCAAACACTTCAACTCCAAAGATGCTGTCTGGCTGGCCGCTATTGGCTGGGTGAGTGAGCATTTGTTGGCGCAGCTATCGTCTGCTGCTCAACAGGCCACCGGCCCACTTGATGCGTTGCAACGGGTATTTGATGCGCATGTGGTGTTCTACATGCGTCATCCCGGTGTGCCACGGGTGGTTTTTCAAGAGTTGCAAAGACCCTCCGATTCCGCCATCAAACAGCGGGTCAGGGAGATGCTGCAGTCATACCGGCTGTTGTTGCTGAATCTGCTTCAAGCGGCCAAAGAGTCGGGTGACATGCCACCTGAGGTGGATGCGTCCGCTGCAGCCACGCTATTTGTGGGGCTAGTTCAAGGCTTGGTCATGCAGTCCATGCTCAGTGGCGAAGTCACTCAGATGGCGGCAAGCGGTCCCGGTGTTTTTAAGCTTTTTCTACGCGCGATTGCGCCGCCCCTATGAAACTTCAACGACCAACCTTTAAAGTGATTCTTCTGGCTGTAGCGGGCATTGTGCTCATTGGCGGCGTGGTGTATTTGTTGCGAACCTCGGGGCCCTTGGCACCAGTGAAGGTCACTGTCGTCCCGGCTCAAATGGGGGTTGTGTCCCCGACGCTGTTTGGCATTGGTGTGGTTGAGGCCCGACGCAGCTACGCGGTGGGACCGACTGCGTCCGGTCGAGTGTTGCGGATGTGGGTCGATGTGGGTGACCCTGTGAAGGCTGGGCAATTGCTGGCTGAGATGGACCCCGTGGACATGGATGCCCGTGTGCAAGCCTTGGATGCCGCACTGGCCCGCGGCGGTAGCGCAATTGCAGTGGCTCTAGCCCAATCTGCTGATGCGCTGGCCCGCTCAGATTTAGCGGCCAACAACGCTGGCCGTTACCAAGACTTGGCAAAGAAGGCGTTTGTCAGTGCCAGTGTGGCGCAAGCCAAGGACCAAGAAAACACCTCCGCTCAAGCTGCGGCCTCAGCGGCACGCTCAAACGTGAGCGCTGCGCAGCAAGACTTGAAACGCGTGCAGGCCGAGCGTGCGGGGTTGGTGCAGCAGCGCCACAACCTGCACCTTCTGGCGACACAGGACGGGGTGGTCGTGTCCCGCGATGCAGAGCCCGGAAGCACCGTGGTGGCAGGACAGTCGGTGTTCAAGTTAGTCGATCCTGCCAGTTTGTGGATCAAAACCCGCTTTGATCAGGGGCGCTCCGCTGGTCTTGCGACCGGCTTGGGGGCGGATATCGTCTTGCGCTCCCACCCCGGCACTTCTCAACCAGGCCAAGTGGCGCGCGTGGAGTTGCAAAGTGACAGCGTGACAGAAGAACGAGTTGCCCAGATCACCTTTAACGCCAAACCTGCGGGCCTGACCTTGGGTGAGTTGGCCGAGGTGACGCTTCAGTTGCCGCCCAGCGCACCCGCGCTGCTGGTGCCCAATTCAGCCATTCAACGCCAAAGTGGGAATGTTGGCGTCTGGGGCTTGGAAGACGAACAGCTGAAATGGCTGCCCGTGCGAATAGGTCAGCACAGCCTAGAGGGTCAGGTTCAGGTGCTGGAGGGCTTGAAAGAAGGGCAGCGCGTCGTTGTCTATAGCGCCAAAGCTTTAACGCAAACAAGCCGGGTCAAAGTGGTCACCAGTTTGGTGTCAGAGCAGCCATGATCAGCTTGGCCGGTCGGGACATCCTGCACTCTTGGACCAAGTTTGTGTTCACGGGCATTGGCTTGGGGCTGCTGATTGGCGTCACGCTGACCATGGCAGGGGTGTACCGCGGGATGGTGGATGACGCCCGCGTGCTGCTGACCAATAGCCGCGCCGATTTGTGGGTGGTGCAAAAAGACACGCAAGGGCCGTATGCCGAAGCGTCTAGCCTGCGCGATGATGTGGTGCGATCGGTGTTGGGCATGCCAGGCGTCGCGCAGGCGGCCAACGTGACCTACTTCACGATGCAAGTGCGAGCCAGTGACCGCGATGTACGCGCCATGGTGGTCGGTATTGAGTCCGGTCAACCCGGTGAGCCGGGTTATTTGATCGCTGGGAGGCACTTGACACGCAGCCACTACGAGGCCGTGGTTGATATCAAGACGGGATTTCGATTGGGGGAGCGTATTCAGATTCGTCGCCATGACTACACCGTAGTCGGGTTGACCCAGCGCATGGTGTCCTCGGGAGGCGACCCCATGGTCTTTATTCCGCTGGCCGACGCCCAAGAGGCGCAGTTTTTGAAGGACAACGACGCCATTGTGAATGACCGCGCTCGCAACGCCGCCAACCCCGCCTTCAACCGCCCCGGCGTGCCTGGTTTGCTTGAAGCAGTGCAAACGGCTCAGAGTAGTAACCACAACGTCAACGCCGTGCTGGTGCAAACGCAAACTGGTTTGAGTGCCCAGCAGGTGGCTGATCCCATTCGCCGTTGGAAACATCTCGCGGTGTTCACGCGCGCCGAAATGGAAGATATTTTGGTGGTCAAGCTCATTGCCAATTCGGCACGGCAGATCGGCATGTTTCTGGTCATTTTGGCCATCGTGAGCGCCGCCATTGTGGCGTTCATCATTTACACCATGACGCTGGGCAAGCTACGGGAAATTGCGGTGTTAAAACTGATTGGCACCCGCAATCGCACCATTGCCGGAATGATTTTGCAGCAGGCCTTGGGTCTGGGCGTGATTGGGTTTTTGGTCGGAAAAGTCGCGGCGACCGTTTGGGCGCCTGCCTTTCCCAAGTATGTGTTGCTGGAAACGGGTGACGCGGTGACCGGTTTTGTGGCCGTCATGCTGATCTGCGCACTGGCCAGTACCCTGGCGATTCGGGCGGCGCTGCGGGTGGACCCAGCGGCGGCCATAGGGTAGGACAAAGTATGAGTGAATTAGGCATTCGCATTCAAGGTTTGAGCAAACGTTATGGCGAGGGTGCTGCAGCGGTGGACGCGCTCAAAGACGTGAACATGAGCGTGGCACCGGGTGAAGTGGTGGGCTTAATCGGTCCCTCGGGCTCGGGGAAAAGCACCTTGCTGAAGTGCTTGGGTGCGGTGATTGAGCCCACAGCCGGGCGCATGATCTTAGGCAATGAGACGATCTTTGACAATGGCTGGACCTTGTCCGACCTGCGCGCTCTGCGCCGCGATCGCATTGGTTTTGTGTTCCAGGCCCCTTACCTGATTCCCTTCCTGGACGTGACTGACAACGTGGCACTCTTGCCCATGTTGGCGGGGCAGTCCAATGCCAAGTCCAGAGCGCGTGCACTTGAGTTGTTGACCGCGCTGGATGTCGCACACCGCGCCAAAGCCAACCCGTCGGCGCTGTCAGGTGGTGAGCAGCAGCGCGTCTCCATTGCCCGTGCGCTGGCCAACCAACCGCCTGTGATTTTGGCGGATGAACCCACCGCACCGTTAGACAGTGAGCGAGCGCTGGCCGTGATGCGCATTCTCAACCAGATGGCGCAACAATTTCGCACTGCCATCATCGTGGTCACACACGACGAAAAAATCATTCCCACCTTCAAGCGCATTTATCACATCCGCGATGGTCGCACCTACGAGGAGGCCGGTGAGGGCAGAGCACTGTGATGGGCCGGGATGACCGCTCAGGAACAGATTGACCATGTCTCACCCCAATCGCTTTCGAGGCCCACAAGCGGCGTCGCGTTCGCCTTTGACGGGCATCTTCCAGCCAGTGGCGCATAAGCATTGCGCGCGGTGGCTGCACTGGCGCGTCGCTGGTCTTTCCGGGTCTTGTTCAGCCGATTCGCATGGGGCTCTCCGCTTCGATAAAATAGAACCAATCTCTGAGGAGGGACGAATGAACTGGCTTAAAAAATTGCCCGGCTACCGCCGCACCCCCTATGGTAGGGAGTCGCAGGTGCTCAGGATGATGCCCACCGTTGGCGTGGCTGGCACCTTGCTCCCTGGGCTCATGGCGTTGTCCACACGTTGGTGGATGACTGGCGACAACGCGGCAGAGTTGGCCCGGCAAATACAACTCTTTGATTTTGTGATGCTCGGGCTCGTGATTTTTATCTGGACGCTGATTCTGACGGTGAGCATTGGCTGCGTCATCGTCTGGTTAATGAAAGGCCCCGCTTATGTTGCCGATGGCTACGACGTTTCCCACAGCGACCATCCCTGGCCCTGATCACCCCGAGCCACGCTTGGCAGGCGACTTGGCGGTCTGGATCATCATCATGGCGGAGTTGTTGACCTTCGGCATCCTGTTCTTGTCCTATGCATTTGCGCGTTCGCTGGACGTGGAGTTGTTCAACGAATCTCAGCGCACGCTCAATTTGAACGCGGGTGCCCTCAACACCTTGCTGCTCATCACCGGCAGTTGGTGTGTTGCCAGCGCGGTTCACGCGGTACGGGCTGACAGAAGCGTGGCTGGCGCGCGGTGGTTGGTGCTGGCACTGGTTTGCGGTTCAGGTTTTGTGGCCATCAAAATGCATGAGTTTGCTGGCAAGATTGAAGCGGGAATCGACTTATCGACGAACACGTTCTATATGTTCTACATCTTGCTGACGGCGTTCCATTTCTTTCACGTCATTTTCGGCATGGTGTTTTTGCTTATCTTGTGGTTCAAAACCCGTCAAGGTGCTTACGGTAGTCACGATTACCATGCCCTGGAAAGCGGGGCAGCGTTTTGGCACATGGTCGATTTGTTGTGGATCGTGTTGTTTCCCCTTGTTTATGTCATGCGCTGAACCGTCTGTCCCGTCCGTTATGTTTTCTACTCCTATCAATCGAATCTGGATCGCCCTTTTGGCGGCCACAGGCATCACCTACTGGTTGGGTGAAACCGGTGAGACAGGCCAACTCGGCATGGCTCCGGTGCTAATCATGCTAACGATGTCGCTGGTTAAAGGGCTGTGGGTAATCTACGACTTCATGGAGTTGCGCCATGCCCAACGCATGTGGCGGTGGCTGGTCTGTGGCTGGCTGTTTTTTGTTATTGCCATGATCGTTTTGGCGTACTGGCTTGGGCTCCAATAGGTTGGACGCCCGAGCTCTTAACGTCGCTAGGCTTCACCAGATTGATGCTTTCGCGTACGGGCGCTAAGTGGCCGACGTCATCGTGTCCCACGCCTTGAGTGCTTCAGCGGCGTACATCAGCGCGGGTCCACCCCCCATATAAACTGAAACGCTGAGCATTTCATCCAACTCCTCGCGGGTACAGTCCAGTTTGATCAAGGCCAAACGGGCTCTAGCCCTTGCTCTTACTTCGCAAGTAGCTATCGTAAGCATAGCGATTTGGCACTGAAAAAGGTTGGAATTCAATGGCCAACACGGGGTGATTTTTGCGGTTTACTGGTTCTGGGATCGAACAAAAAGCGTATTCATACGCTCAAACCACCTCAGAATCCCGCCTCACGCACCGCGATTGAAGCGATACGTTGGAAAAATTGCCACGCGGGGCTGCGGCGAGTGCCATCAATCGTGGCATAACCCCGAGTTTCATGGTTTTCTGCCAACGGTTCATTTAAAACCAGACGGACCCGGTACAACGCATCTACGGGTACCCCTAGGCGCTCACCGCGTTGGGTGGCTACCGGGCCTCCGTGGGTCGCGTCCAGCATGGGGTAAGACAGCTTGGCGACCCGGGTCGAGTCAATATCCACCACCGTGGCGGGCACTGACTGCCACTGTCTTTGGGGTCTGAAACGCGCGCTGGCTCCCACATGAATCCGTTCCAGTTGACGCTGGTCCACGTAGGCATCGATCACCCAGCTGGTGGGATCAATGAGCACGCCAAGCTGGTTGCGCGGTCCCACCCAGGTGCCAGGGCGCGTGGTGGGATCGGTATCGACCCACAAGCCGTCAAATTCCGCCAGCATATTCAGGCGACCGGCCTCTTCCCGGATAGAGGTGGCTTCAGCCAACTGCTCGCGAAGGCGCTCTGTGGAGGCTTGTTGCTGGTCCATGCCCCGTTCTTCGGCGCCGATGAGTCCAGACAAATGGCGTGAAAAGGCTTGCACTGAGGCATCGGTGCGTGACTCACGAGCAAGCAAGTCAGGCGCCTCAAATTGAACCAATGGTGCGCCAGCGGTCACCGTGCCCTGTGGGTGTATCGCCGTTACTTGGGCTGCAAAAGGACCATAAACCGCTTGATGGCGTTCGGGCCTGGCGACGGCGGGCGCGTCCACATCCATCGCCCAAGGTACCGACAGCAGCACCAAGGCCAGCAGTCCCAGGCCCCACATCCAGCGACGACGATCAGGCTTGACCTCAACCCAGCGTTTGCGCCACACGGCGACTTCAGACCAAAAAGGACGCACGATGAACCACACAATCTCAACTGCAAACAAAAATAGGCCCAGTACCTTGAAGAACATAAGGTACACCGCCAACGCAATCCCTGCAAACACCACCAATCGGTAGAGCCAAGTGCCCAATGCAAACGCCACCAGCCAGCGGCGCGTACGCTGGGGAAACGCCTCAGGGTCTGGTTCGTCCCAGCCCAGTAGGGTACGTCGCAGCCAAGCCCTTGCCAAAGCGCCTGAGCGCTCATGCAGATTCGGAAAATCCAATAAGTCGGACAAAATGAAATAGCCGTCAAACCGCATGAACGGGCTGGCATTTAGCGCCAGGGACAGCACCCAGCCGGTGGTGGCCAAATACAGCATGGCTTGGCGCAACGGGCCATCGTCCATTAACGCCCACGCCAAAGTCGACAGTCCCGCCAAGCCCAGCTCAACCGCAATGCCTGCCACGGAGATGGACAAGCGTTGACGGTGCGAGCGCAAGCGCCACGACTCACTGGTGTCGGTGTACAGCATGGGCCATAGAACGACCAATGCCACGCCCATGTGGGCCACCCGAACACCATGGTGTGTGGAAACCAGCGCATGGCCCATTTCGTGCAATGTCTTAGAGATAACGATGGCCACCATAAAACCCAAGATGCCACTGGGCGTGAGGATGTCCAACACGCCATGGGAAAACGCATCCCATTGACGCGCGACCAGCACGATGCCAAGCAGGCTGGCCAGCAGCACCGTCATCAGCCCCGCCATTGACAGCACCGGCCGCACTAACAGCAGCAGGGCCGCCAGCCACCGGTCTGGTCGCACCAGCGGAATACGGACAAACAAGTAATGGTGCAACCACCAGCGCCAGTGCCGCCAACCGGGTGCGCTGGCTTGACTGGCCAGTCGGGTGACCTCTTGGCCCGAGGGGCGCACCAAATGGTGCTGCACTAAAAAGCGTGCAAAGTCTTCCACCTGCTCTTTGTCGGCTGCCAACGGTGTGGTGCTTGCAATGTCTTGTGCAATCGCAGCAGGGTCCCCGGGCCAACGCAAAAGGCATTCAAATTCCAGCCAACCTATGCGGTAAAACCTATTGGTCACCGGGTCTTGAATTGACCAAGCCGGAGCGCCATCGCGGCTGGGCGCAATGTCGTGCAAGCGCAAGTCTTCGCGCAGGGGAGGAAGGGTGGACGCAAAGGCTGCAGGGGATGTCACCAGCCACTCCATTCGCGCAGTGTCGCCAGTGGGCGGCGCAGCAAGTAGTAACCCAGCATCACACGCTCGCCATAAATTTTGGCAGTGCCTCGCAAGCCAATGCGGGCCTGCGCCTGGGGCCCCTCTGGGGCGCCGTCAAACACTGCGCGCAATCGGTAGCTCGCCACACTGTCAGGCGACAGCACCGCTTGGTAGCTGGTTTCGCTCAACGTGGCGTCCATCGGCGAGAGCGGAAACACCGTCAAAAATAGCTTGATACGCGCCCCTGGCTCCAGCGTAATGGCATCTGCCACTGGCAGATGCACCAGCACGCCTGGCTTGGCAGGGTTAGCCAGCAGCATGATGCGCTCGCCGGTGGTCACTGGCCGGCCCAACCAGTCATCGGCCGAACCAAACACCGCGAGTCCATCTTGCGGTGCCACGACGTCGATGCGAGCCAACTGCGCGCGCACAGCAGCCAGTTCGGCGCGTTTTTCATTGCCACGACCGCTCAAAAGTGCCAGATCCCCTTTGCTCTGGTAACTGTCAAAGGCTTTTTGCGTCGCGGCTTGAAGTTCGGCATCAGCCACTGCTACTGATTTTTGCGCTACCTCCAACCTGTTGCGTAGGGTGGTGTCGTCCAGTGAGAACAAAGGCTGCCCTGCTTTCACCGACTGATTGGGTCGAACATGAATGGTTTTAACAACGCCGTCTAACGGTGCAGCCATTGCCACGGCATCCAGAGCGATCACCTCTGCCGGTGCCAACGCCGTTTGGCGCACGGGGATGAACAGGACAGCCAGAACCGCCAACCACAACAGCCGGTGTTTTTTTACCCCCAGTTTTTGCCACTTGCGCCGCAGCGACTTTTTGGGTTGACCCGCCAACATTTCCCAACAGTAACTCCAGCTTTGAGCGAGTTGTGCCAAGGCTTGCGACTGCACCTCAACTGGTGGTTGATCGAGCAAAAAAATAACCCAACCCAGCCGCTCTCCTGAGCGACGGTCCAGCGGTATTGCCAACACGCCAGCTGTCCACCACTCTCGCCAGCCATCCAGCACATCGGCGGGTGTGTCAGCCGTGTCAGCTGGCATAACCATCCAGCCCGGTGTTGCCGCGGCCCTTGGATGCAGCCACGGCCATGTGCGGCGCAGCCACACCAGATACGGACTGTCCTCAGTGGGACGGGCCAGGCCCGATACGGCTGTCAGGGAGGCGGCACCGCCATCACCCTCAAACACCAGCGCTTGGCGAAATCCTAAAATGCCGTAGGCGTCATTGGCAATCGAAAAAACCAACTCGGTGAGCGTGCTGGCAGCGCGCGCACGCGCTTCAGCGGCCACAACCAGGGCCGTTAGCGGCGTGTGCGCAGAAACAAGCGCAGACTGTGCCACGGTCAAGGTGCGCTCTTGAAGCGAGCAGTCCCCGTCATGCCGGCCAGCAGATCAGCGGCTTTGCTGCTGATTCGTCCTTCTAACTCGACCGTTTGAGCCACGGCATCCACTCTGGCATTGATGGCCGTTACCTTGGCGACGTAGCTTTTACCCGTTTCATCAATCGTCACTTCAAACGGCGTACCCACGCTGAGAGTGCGCAGCAGACGCGAAGGCGCATTGAGCCTGAGCTTGAGCGGGCCATCACTGACCAACTCGACCAGCGGGGTTCCCACATTCACACCTTGATGGGGTTTAACGAGAACACGAACCACGCGTCCAGCAAATGGTGATTTCACTTTGCACTCCCCCAGCTGTGCTCGAGCTAAAGCAATGGCTGCGGTGGTGCGACTTTCGGCTGCGGCCGCCAAAGTCACCTCTGACTCGCCCGCAGCTTCCAGCTTCAATAAACGGGTTTTAACGTCCAGTGTTTCGCGTGCCCCCGCCTGCTCAGCTTGCGCCATTTCCAACCGTGCCTGTGACTCGCTGCAGTCAAAGGCCACTACTGTTCTGCCCTTGACAACCCGCGAGCCCAACGAGGCATTGAGCGTCACGATGCGACCCACCATTTGTGCTACCAACGTGGTCTCCAGCTCGGGAGTCAGCAACACGCGTATGGCACTGGGGTCGGTCTCAGCTGGTGGTGGCGTTGGTGTGGACGGTTGTGCAACAGGGGCTGGCACCACAGCAGGCTTCGTTTGCGCGGGCTGGGCTAGCGCCACAGCAGCGCAGCACGCCATGGCGCAAAGCAGGGCTGCTCGCTTGAGTTGCGGGTTCAATTGGGTTTGCAGCCGCATCAGTTTGCTTTCGCGCTCGTGCGTACCGCCTCTGGGCCGGTCACAAAAACCTCTGATTGCCAGCTGCTCAGTGTGTCTTCAATGGATCGCGCCACGGTTTTGACGTCGCGGCTTTCAATTGAGGTAGGCAACACATCCATACCCACTGAATTGTACAAACGACCCCAAGCCGCTTGCGCATTCGAATAAGCAGCGTAGCGCTGGTACCCCGCCAGCAGCTCACGCGCCTCGGCGCGAATCACCTCCAACTGCGAGTCAAACTTGGTCTTGGCCGATTTTTGCGAGAAACTCAGCAAACGTTGATCCACGCCTAAGCTTTCTTCAGCAAACCTCAGTTCCGACAAGGCCAGCTCATAGCGTTGCACACCCACACGCACTTGCGTCAGCACCGCCATCGACAAGGCCATGCGGCGCAAGTCATCCGTTTCGTTTTGCGCCTTGTGAGCCCGCTTCAACGCAGGGTACTGGGCCAGCTTCATGATGTTCCATGAAACGCGCACGCTCGTGTCCACCCAAGTGCTGTTGTAGTTGTATTTGTTGGAATCATAGGACATGCCAGCGTCCAGAGAGAGATTGGGCCAGAGCAGCAGCTTGGCCGCCTTGATGTCGTTTTCTGTGACCCGCTTGCGGTACCACTCTTCCATAATCTCGGGGCGGCGCTCCAGCGCCAGCTGCTCAAGCTTTTCAAACCCTTGGGTTTTGGAAGGCAGTGGGGCTTCTTTTTCATCAGCCAATGTGAAGACTGTTCCCGGGGGCACCGACATCAGTGCTGCCAGCTCAGAGCGGGCCAACTCCAAGTCTTGGCGACGAAGCGTCAGCAGGTTGACCGCATCCAGCAATGCACGTTGGTAAGACAACACTTGCGACTGGGGCATGAGCCCTTCTTTTTCGACCTGCTTGGCTTGCGCCAACGCCTTGTTCACACGCTCCAACAGCGCATCCACGCGTCCGAGCAGCTTTTGGGCACCTAAAGCTCGCCAATAACTGTTGCGTACATCCTGAAGCACGTTTTGCGCCACCTTGCGACGACGCTCTTCAGCCATCAAATACTGATCTGCTTTTTGTTGAGCGCGGTAATACGACACGCCAAAATCCAGTGCGTTCCATGAGAACGACAGTCCCGCCAAACCACGGTCTCGCTCCTGCGAGGTAGAAGGACGCAATGATTCGACACGGTCTTCTATGCCGATAGAGCTACCACCTGAATCGTTATTGCGTGACGCATAGCCAGCGCTGGCCACCACCTTTGGAAGCATTTCTTGGTTAGCAACGTCGTTCAGACTCTGAGCGAGTGCGTTCTCCATGAGCTTGAGGCGATAGTCCAAGTTGTACTTAAGCGCACGGGCGGATGCCTCATGAAATGTAATGGGGCCTTCGACCGGCTCTTGGTCAGCATAAATGGAGAGTCGGTCGGTTGTGACCCGATCCTTCACCTCATCTTGAGTAAATGCGACCGGCGTGACGGTACCGCACGCTGCGAGCAGCAGCGGCAGGCAAGCCAAAGCCACTATCCGCAGGGGAGAGGGCGGGACTGCGGAACTGAAAGTTGTTGTGTTGTTCATGGTGAGGATTTCATCAATCAAGATACAAAAGAAATGGTATTGGCAGGTCGGGCCGTCACGGGGACTCGGGCACCGGCATGGCGCAACTGCTCAGAGAAAGACGGCGCTGCCGTTGTACGCGTGGTTGGCTGCACTATAGGCAATGATGCAATGGGTATCTCTTTCTCAGCGGACAAGTCTGCCGTTGCGTCGTTACGCTCCAGATCAGATGTTCGCGCCTGCGGCGGCTGAGCTGGCACCGGGCCGTCACCCGGCATTTCTGGCACGATCTGCTCCGCATCAGGCTGGAACCATTCGGGCGTTGCGATGCGACCGTCACTGCTCAGAGAGACACGCGGCAAGCGACCATCCACGATGTCTCCAACCAATTCGCCATAGGCCTGGGAGTTACGGACCTGCGTTTGCACAAACACGTTGGGGTCCATCCCCAGACCCGCTCCGATAGAGCTGCTTTGAATGCCCCCGTGCCGGACCGCCTGGGGATTGCTATAAAACAGCGGGTCGGAACGCTCCCGCTCTGATTGCGAGGCAGCCACTTGAGGCGTGACATACACAATCGGGTGCAGCGGAATGGACAGCCGAGGCACGTCATTAAAGACAGAGCCATCAAAGAACACACTCGGCTCACGAACCTGATCACGTTGCAACGGATTCAAAGGCTGCAAGATCGGGACCGGTACATTCGGCTGCGATTCCGGCACAAGCGGCTTGATCTCCCCCACCGACAACACCACGGGCGGAATCACCGGCGGTTCAACCGGTGGCACTATAGGTGGCACAACCGGCGGCACCACTGGGGGTTCAACGGGTGGCACAACCGGCGGCACCACGGGGGGTTCAACGGGTGGCACAACCGGCGGCACCACGGGAGGTTCAACGGGCGGCACGACCGGCGGCACCACGGGAGGTTCAACGGGCGGCACGACCGGCGGCACCACGGGGGGTTCAACGGGTGGCACAACCGGCGGCACCACGGGGGGTTCAACGGGCGGCACAAC
>JBAQDW010000403.1:0-19536 GCA_049286445.1 Rhodoferax sp.
GGCTTAGTCACTCCCTCACCGGTGCGTGGATCAGCCTCACCCTCTTGGATCTCTAAAGAAGGCACCACTTTGTTGATAGCGAGATAGACATCAGTATGGTCTTCAGCCTGGCCGCTAATGATCAAGGGGGTGCGCGCTTCATCAATCAAAATCGAATCAACTTCGTCCACGATGGCGTAATGCAAACCGCGCTGGACTCGGTCCACTGCCTCATAAACCATATTGTCCCGAAGGTAATCGAATCCGAACTCGTTGTTGGTGCCATACGTGATGTCGGACTGGTAAGCCGCCTGCTTCTCTTCTCTCGACATATTGGGCAGATTAATTCCAACGCTCAGACCCAGAAACTTGTACAAAGTCCCCATCCACTGAGCATCTCGGTTGGCCAAGTAATCATTCACGGTGACCACATGAACACCCTTGCCCATCAATGCATTCAAATACACAGGCAATGTGGCGGTCAAAGTTTTGCCTTCACCGGTTCCCATCTCCGAAATTTTCCCATGGTGAAGTGACATTCCACCCAGCATCTGCACGTCGAAATGCCGCATCTTCATCGAGCGTTTCGATCCCTCCCGGACGACCGCAAACGCTTCAGGCAACAAGGCATCGATGGCTTCACCATTGGCGAGTCGAACTTTAAAAGTTTCAGTTTTGCCGCGCAAGGCCTCATCAGTCAGCTTTTCAAACTCAGCCTCTAGTGAGTTGATTCGGGCGACCCGGGAACGATATTGTTTGAGAAGGCGATCATTGCGACTGCCGAAAATTTTTGTGAGGATATTGATGGCCATGAACGCAAGACGAACTCACCAGCTCTTTAGAGCTGATCGAGCAGTGCAACCCTTTTTTTGAATATGAAGGAAATAAGGCCTGTCGGTGAAAATTCAATCATCCATTTCGAATGCGAACCCCGGCATGCCGATCAGCGGATTTTACTTTGCTCTCATCATCTCAACAGACGAACGCCCGTCGACGGTTTTTCCTGGGCTTTGGCAGTACCAAAAACATTCCCCGCTTGAGCGGTCACTGCGACCCTCCCTGCGTTTAAAAATTTTTGAGGGTCCTGCGCAACACCATGAACCAACACCTCGAAGTGCAAGTGCGCACCGGTGGAGCGACCAGTTGTTCCGACTTCCGCAATGAATTGGCCCCTTCGAATCAGATCGCCTTTTTTCACCACTGTTTTAGCCGCGTGCGCATACCTTGTAGTCAACCCGTTTCCATGGTCAATTTCCACCATATTTCCATAAGCCGAATGGTATTCCTGTGTAACGACCACCCCACCTGCGGCTGCGAGTATCGGCGTGCCATGGTCTGCCTGAAAATCCAGCCCTGTATGTAACGCTGATTGGCCATTGATGGGATCAACCCGCCACCCAAAGGACGATCCAACCGCACTGTGCTCCACAGGCATACCCGTAGGTACCATCATGTCTTTCATTTTTTTGTCAAAGAGTCGTGATTCAGCTACTGCCATCGAGTCAGTTCGCTCGCGAGTCAGCAACTCCAAATTTGACAACGTAGTTTCCAGTTCAAGCATCGACAGTGGATGCGCCAACACGAGAGCGCCTCCCACACCGGTTATCGCTTTGGGGACAGTACTATTTATCCCACTCAAACCCGCAACTCTTTCACCCAATGATTCGAGTTGCATCACTTTGGTCTGAATTTCTCCTAAGCGGCGGGCCAAAACGTCGAGATTTTCTCGCAGAAATCGAGCTCTCTGAACCGCTTCGTCCTTGGATACCATTTCCGTTAAGGGGAGGGAAAATGACCAAACTGAACGTGCATTCGTTAAAAAAATCCAATGGTAAAGACTTACCGCAATCACCATTAAAAATATGGAAAACAAGACTAACGCGACACCCAGTTTTATGCCATTGAGGTGAATGGTCCGCGTCTTGGCCACCCAAGCATCCGTGATAATCAATTGCATCTACGTATCCTTTGTTTAGTCACTTATGCAACGCCGCCCGCACTCATTTACATTGCTTCAGGCGAGTCAGAATTCCCCCACTCTTGCCAGATTAGCGGAACTGACTCTGGATTCCAAAAATCGCTTCAAAAGCATAGAATTTCTCATCCCCGTCGGACTTCGCGCCTACATCACCCCCGGGCCCATTGAGGGCTCGACATGGTGTTTAATTCTGGGAACTGCATCAGCAGCGGCTAAATTACGTCAACTCATACCGGCAATGGCAGCTCATTTACGAGTTAAAGGATGGGACGTTAACGTGATTCGTTTGAAAATTCAAGTCAACCGACCTGTTTGACGTTGTGGAAATAGCGGCCTTTGCAGGTTGCTTCACTTTAAAAAGCTGATTTACCAATAAAAAAGCCTCCGAGTATCACTACTTGGAGGCCTTTAGACTGTCTAATGGTGCCGATTGTCGGATTCGAACTGACGACCTACCGCTTACAAGGCGGTTGCTCTACCAACTGAGCTAAACCGGCACATCGTAATTCTAGCTTGATTTTTAGGCTGCCTCAGCCAACACCTTCGTTATTTCACACTTTTGAGCGCCGGGCGAGGACTTCGTGTGGTTGGAGGCTTAATTGGACGCTCCTTTAAATTTCCCTCCTGATCGGGCACCGAAACCACACTGGCCAAAGCGTTGGTACGTTTAATCTCCGTTGGTACAGACTCTGCCACGTCCCCACCACTATTCTGAGGGGATAACGCTTCCGGCTCGGAAGTGTCTGCGCTACCTATCGGAAAAGACATTCCCTGGCCGTTCTCACGTGCGTAAATGGCCATGACCTGCTGCACAGGAACTCGGATCTCACGAGGGACACCACCAAATCTCCCTTTAAACTCAATGAGATCATCTCCTAATTTCAACGCACTTGTGGCGTCAAAACTGATATTAAGAACAATTTCACCCTGCTTGACATACTCTGGAGGCACCTGAACACTTCTATCGACACGGACCGCCAGATGCGGAGTTAAGCCATTGGCGGTACACCACTCGTACAGTGCTCTAATCAGATAAGGACGCGTAGAGGTTGTTTCTGTAGTCATCATGGTCAAATTTCACTTATTTACGCATCACTTTTTCAGAAGGAGTCAGTGCTTCAATGTAAGCGGGTCGCGAGAAAATGCGCTCTGCATACTTCAACAATGGTGCAGCATTTTTGCTTAGGTCGATTCCGTAATAATCGAGTCGCCAAAGTAGGGGCGCAATCGCGACATCGAGCATGGAAAAACCGTCACCCAACATGTACTTGTTTTTCAAGAAGACTGGCGCTAACTGAGTCAACCGATCTTTGATATGGGCTCTCGCCTTTTCAAGGGCTTTCTCATTGCCCTTGGTCACTCGCGATTCCAATGTATTCACATGAACAAACAGCTCCTTCTCAAAATTGAGAAGGAAGAGACGTACTCTTGCCCGGTCAACCGGGTCACCAGGCATCAACTGGGGGTGTGGGAAGCGTTCGTCAATGTATTCATTGATGATATTGGACTCATAAAGAATCAGATCGCGCTCAACCAAGATAGGGACTTGTCCATAGGGATTCATCACATTGATGTCTTCCGGCTTGTTGTACAAGTCCACATCGCGAATCTCAAAATCCATGCCTTTTTCAAACAGTACAAAACGGCAACGATGCGAGAATGGGCAGGTTGTACCTGAATACAAGACCATCATATTAGAGGCTCCTAAAAATCAAAAAGAGTGGATCGCGCCATGCACGACCACTCTGAATAGAACGGGTTATCACACTGAAGTGAACTCCCCGAGTTGAATACTGCGATTTACTTGATATCTTTCCAATAAGAAGCATTCAATCGCCATGTGATGAAAGTCAGCACACCCAAAAATAGAAGAACCCAAACACCGACTCGAACCCGGGTGTTTTGAGCAGGCTCGCCCATCCATTGCAAATAGCTCACCAAATCACCAATTGCCTCGTCATATTGCAATGGCGACATGGTGCCTGGCGACTCTTGCTTCCACCCTTTGAAAACCTTGGTTTCGTGGCCGTGCTCTTCGGTTACCTCAAAGATGGGACTGCGGTCACCTTGGAGCTCCCACAATACATGCGGCATGGCAACGTTCGGAAACGCGAGATTATTCCAACCTGTTGGTTTTTCTGCATCTTTGTAGAAGGTCCGCATGTAGGTATACAGGTAATCAGCACCGCTGCCGCCTGAACCCGCCCGGGAACGGGCAATGACAGTTAAGTCAGGCGGGTTGACGCCAAACCAAGCTTTGGCCTGCTGTGGATCAATCGCCGCCTTCATGGTGTCGCCAATTTTTGAGTTGGTAACCAGCAAATTGTCCTTGATCTGCGCTTCTGACAATCCTATGTCAGTCAAACGGTTGTACCGCATGAAAGCTGCAGAGTGACAGTTTAAACAGTAATTGGCAAACAACTTGACACCGTTCTGCAGTGCCGCCATGTCATTGGTTTTGTTAGGCGCTTTGTCCCAAGCTAGTCCACCGCCACCCGATGCATGCGCGCCTACCGAGACGCCCAAGACCAACATCACGCCACAGAACAATTTTTTTGCGAAGCTTATTGTTTTCATTTTCTATTCCCACTCAATGCGCTGTGAATGTGACACGCTCAGGCACCGGCTTGGCAACACCAATGCGACTCCACCATGGCATCAAGATGAAGAAACCAAAGTAGAACAGAGTTCCCGTCTGCGATACACGTCCACCAATGTCAGAAGGAGGCAATATTCCAAGATAACCCAACACCAAAAAGTTAATCACAAACAAGGCATACATATATTTGTGCCAATCTGGACGGTAGCGAATGGACTTGACCGTACTGTGATCCAGCCAAGGCAAGAAAAATAGAATCACAACGCCACCGCCCATCGCCACAACACCCCAAAACTTCGCATCAATAGTGAGCATCATGCCAACGACCACCACAGCAGCCAACAAAATAGCACCTTTGAACACGGTTGGCATTTTCCCCTTCACTGCGGCAACAATCGCACCGCCCACCACACAGGCCATAAAAACATACATCATTTCGGTCGTCACGGCGCGCAACATTGAATAGAAAGGCGTGAAGTACCACACTGGTGCAATGTGAAGTGGTGTCTGGAAGGGATCGGCAGGAATGAAGTTGTTGTATTCCAAGAAATACCCACCCATTTCAGGAGCAAAGAAAACAATCGCAGTGAAAACCATCAAGAAAACACTGACCGCAAAGATGTCGTGCACTGAGTAGTAAGGATGAAAGGGAATGCCATCCAGTGGGCGACCTTTTTCATCCCTGTTGGCCTTGATCTCGATGCCATCTGGGTTGTTGGAACCCACTTCATGCAACGCAATAATGTGTGCAACAACCAGTCCCAAGAGAACCAGAGGCACAGCAATCACGTGAAAGCTGAAAAAACGGTTCAAGGTGGCGTCGCCCACCACAAAGTCGCCGCGAATCAACAGGGCAAGATCAGGGCCGACGAAAGGAATGGCTGCAAAGAGATTCACAATAACCTGGGCGCCCCAATAGCTCATTTGCCCCCAAGGCAAAAGATAGCCCATGAACGCTTCCGCCATCAACGCCAAGAAGATGCCGCAACCAAAAAGCCAGATCAGTTCCCGAGGCTTTCGGTAGCTGCCATACATCAAGCCCCTGAACATGTGCAGGTACACAACGACAAAGAACGCCGATGCGCCTGTGGAGTGCATGTAGCGAATCAGCCAACCCCATGGCACATCGCGCATGATGTATTCAACTGACGCGAACGCCAAAGCAGCATCCGGTTTGTAGTGCATGACAAGGAAAATTCCTGTCACGATCTGGATGACTAGCACCAACAAAGACAGCGAGCCGAAAATGTACCAAATATTAAAATTTTTGGGCGCGTAGTACTCGCTCATGTGCTCTTTAAAGAGCTTCGAAGCAGGGAAGCGATTGTCAACCCAATTTAGTAACTTCTCGCCGGCAGGCGCATTGGGGGAAACTTCGTGGAATTCAGCCATGTTGACGTCCTCAGGCTTTCTTGTCGTCGCCAATTAGCAACTTGGTGTCGGAAAGATACATGTGCGGCGGGATCTCAAGGTTATCCGGTGCGGGTTTATTCTTGTACACGCGGCCGGCCAAATCAAAAGAAGAACCGTGGCAAGGGCAAAAGAACCCTCCCTGCCAGTCATCAGGCAATGAGGGCTGCGGCCCAGTTTGAAACTTGTCGGAGGGAGAGCAACCCAAATGCGTACAAATGCCAACGGCAACAAAAAACTCAGGCTTGATAGACCGCACTTCATTGCGTGCATAGTCTGGCGCTTGTTCGGCTGGCTTGCGCTCAGATTTAGGGTCGGCGAGTTGCGAATCCAGACCGGGCAAAGCGGCTAGTTGTTCTGGTGTACGGCGCATGATCCAGACTGGCTTGCCGCGCCACTCCACTGTCATTTTCTCACCCGGCTTGAGTGAAGATATATCAGCCTCCACAGCGGCTCCAGCGGCTTTCGCTTTCTCCGAGGGTTGAAAACTACTGACAAAGGGTACGGCAACAGCACCTACGCCAACAACACCGGCGCAGCTAGATGCAATGAGCCACGTTCGTTTGCTGGAGTCGATCTGACCGTCGTCGACAAGGGTTTCGCTCATGGGAATCCTCAATGAAAAACATCGCTAATGGTTAGCCACTTATTGTAACTGAGCACTTAATTTCAATCTATCGCGAAAATTACAGCGTGCATTTGACGTTTCATGCACCGCTGCACGATACTTCAGGCCCCAAATAACAGGAGTAATGGTCATGGGAATGATGAAAGAGTTCAAAGAATTTGCGGTCAAAGGCAATGTGATGGATCTGGCAGTGGGTGTCATCATTGGAGGGGCGTTCGGCAAGATCGTTGACTCCATGGTGAGGGACTTGATCATGCCGTTGGTCGGTGCTGTGGTTGGAAAACTGGACTTTTCCAACCTCTTCGTGGTTTTGGGGACCCCGCCCGCTGGCACGGAGATGACTTATGCGGCACTCACAAAAGCGGGAGTTCCGGTGTTTGCCTATGGAAACTTTATTACTGTGGCGGTTAATTTTGCTATTTTGGCGTTCATCATTTTTATGATGGTTAAACAAATGAACCGGTTGAAACAGGAAGCCCCCGTTGCGCCGGCTGCCACGCCAGTGACAGCAGAAGACGTTTTGCTGTTGCGCGAGATACGGGACAGCCTTAAAAAACAGTGACGCTGCCCTGCAGACCCTTGTGCCCCTATGCCACAAAGCAGGTTAACTGAGCTCCTTAGCCATGCGAATCGCGGCAACCAAGCTTGTTGCATCAGCTTGTCCCGTGCCCGCGATTTCAAAGGCCGTGCCGTGATCTGGACTGGTACGCACCACTGGCAAGCCGAGGGTTACATTCACACCGTGCTCCATCCCAAGGTACTTGACGGGAATCAGGCCTTGGTCGTGGTACATCGCAACCACGGCATCAAACTCGCCCGGATGATCGTTTGAATTTCTGGCCCGCATGAACACCGTGTCAGGGGCAAACGACCCGCTGACCCGAATCCCTTCAGCGTTCGCAACGGCGATGGCGGGGTTGATGGTGTCAATTTCTTCCCGCCCAAATAATCCCAGCTCACCCGCATGGGGGTTCAACCCAGCCACGGCAATGCGTGGGGCACGCCCCAGAACGGGTGCCAACGCCTTATGGGTCATTCGAATCGTTTGCAAGACGTTGTCAAAGGTGACTGCTTCGATGGCCGCTTTCAGTGACAGGTGGATGCTGACCAGGACAATGCGCAACTCCTCGTTGGCCAGCATCATGCGGACCGGCATGTCCGCCACACCGACACCGGCATACTCCGCTGATAAGGCCTGCAGCATTTCGGTGTGCCCCGGAAACCGGTCGTAGGGCGAACCCGCCAACGACAAAGCCGCTTTATTTAGCGGTGCAGTCACCACCGCACGAACGTCGCCCCTCAAAGCGGCCCGCGTTGCCCAAACCACAGATTCAGCAGCCAATCGGCCCGCCGCCTCACTGAGTTGCCCATACACAGGGCGTTTGGTCAAGGTGCCCACGGCCCAAATCGGAATACACCTCGAAGGCACGAGAGGGAGATCAGACCAATCCTCCAGCACGGCCACCGGCCAAGGGAGAGCCTCACCGCGAATGACCTCATTCGCGCATCGAAGGGCGCTCACGTCACCGACCACAAAGCAGCCTTGCGTGACATCGGGGGCATCACGGAACGCCTTCGCGATGATTTCAGGTCCTATGCCCGCAGGATCCCCCATGGTGATGGCAATGGGACGTTTCGTCGAAGGGTTGGCGGTGGTCATCTGGTGTCAAGCGGGGTTGGGAATGTCAATGAACGCATGCTCTAAACGCAATTGCGCGGCAATATAACCTGCTACCGCAGGAGCGCCATAACGCTCACTGGCGTGGTGGCCACAGGCGATGTAGGCGACTCCACATTCCCGGGCATAGTGCGCTTGGGGTTCCGATATTTCGCCCGTGATGAACACGTCCGCACCCGCCGCGATAGCCGGCTCGAAATAGCTTTGCGCCCCGCCAGTGCACCATGCTATTTTTTTAATAGCTACCTGTGATGGACCGACGAGGGTTACAGTGCGATTGAGTTCTTTTTCCAAGCGTTGAGCCAGAGCGCCCGCATTCGCAAACCCGGGCTGCGCACTACTTTCTCCGATAAACCCCAAGTCTTGCTCGCCAAAGCGCCCTTGAGTGGACAGCCCCAGCTTCAGACCGAGCTGAGCGTTATTTCCCAATTCAGGGTGTGCATCCAATGGCAAATGGTAGGCAAAGAGGTTGATGTTGTGGGCCAATAGCAAGGCGAGTCGCTGCTTCATCCAGCCGATCACACAGCCCTCTTGGCCACGCCAAAACAGACCATGGTGGACAAAAATCGCATCAGCTTTGGCATCAATGGCCGCTTCTATCAATGCCCGGCTGGCGGTGACACCTGACACTATTTTCCGCACTTGGTCCGAGCCTTCGACCTGAAGACCGTTCGGGCCGTAATCGCGAAAGCGCTCGGGCTGCAGCAAGGTATTGAACCTCTCAAGAAGTTGATGTCGACTTGTCATGGCAATTGGTCTGTAAAAAGGGTTGCGGCGCTGGAATTTCGTCAGACGTTGAAGCGAGCAAGGGTGTCTGCTTGGACAGCAGTATCGACTCCGTGGGGCGTGCCACCTCTAACGTGCTGTCACAGCCCTGCCCAGCGGCCACCCATCGCTTAGCCAGGCGCGCCAAAATGGGGCCAAGCACCAAGGCGATGGGTCGAAGCCAACGGGGCATTGCCTGGCTGAGAACCTCTTGCGGCGCACTGATAGCGCCACATCGGTACCGCCCTTCCCCGTTGGACCATCGCAATGCATCACAGGCCCCTCGACGTCGCCCTGACAACAAGGTACCCAGTGGGCACGGCTCCGTCAGACAGCAAACACCACAGCCGTTGCAGCTCGCACCTTCTGCGGGTTTCTGAGGGGCAGCCTGGTGAATGTGAATGGTTTGGTAGGACGCTGACATAAGGTAAGCTGACTGTAGCGCCTTCGCCGCAAGGTGACAGGGTTGGGCGCAATCCCCTCGTGGGTGATAACGCTTAGCCTCGGCCTACAATTTCACCCCGCTCTATTTTTTTCTTCAACTCCGGGGCCATTGGCCTCAATGACTCAATGAAACGCCTTTGGTTATTGTTCTCGCAGACTGTGACAGTCTTGATTGCGGCCTACTTTGTGGTGGGCACGCTCAAGCCCGATTGGCTGGGTTCGCGTGTTTCTCGCTCTGGGGCCGTGACGGTGATTGAGGCGCCCGCCACAGATGCGACGGCGGTTCCTCAGGGAAGTTTTCGCCTCGCGGCGAAGAAGTCAGCCGCTGCGGTCGTGAGTATTAACACCAGCAAAGCAGCACCCGGGTCGCCCCACAGTGACGATCCCTGGTTCAAGTTCTTCTTTGGTGAACAAGGCAACGCTCCCCAAGTCGGCTTGGGCAGTGGCGTCATCATCAGCCCCAGTGGCTATATTTTGACCAACAACCATGTGGTGGAAAGCGCCGATGAGATTGAAGTCATCCTGAACGACAGTCGGCGCGCACGGGCCAAAGTGATTGGAACCGACCCAGACACTGACTTGGCCGTGCTAAAAATTGAACTCGACCGACTCCCCGTGATTGTGCTGGGCGACTCCGACACCTTGCAAGTCGGAGATCAGGTGCTGGCCATCGGGAATCCGTTTGGCGTCGGACAGACTGTCACAGGCGGCATCGTCAGTGCATTAGGTCGCAACCAGTTGGGGATCAATACCTTTGAGAACTTTATTCAGACCGATGCCGCCATCAACCCCGGCAATTCGGGTGGCGCACTCGTGGATACCACCGGTAACTTGCTTGGGATTAACACCGCAATTTACTCACGTTCGGGCGGCAGCATGGGCATTGGATTTGCCATTCCCGTCTCAACGGCCAAATTCGTCATGGAGGGCATTGTCAAAGACGGACAGGTCACACGCGGCTGGATTGGCGTTGAGCCGAATGATCTCACCCCCGAGCTCGCTGAGACCTTTGGCGTGAAGGCCGCCACCGAAGGCGTCATCATCACCGGCGTCCTGCAAAACGGCCCCGCAGCGACCGCAGGGATTCGCCCCGGTGACGTGATCACGCGTGTGGCGGGTCAAACAGTGGGAAGTGTCTCGGAGTTGCTGTCCAAAGTCGCGGCGCTTCAACCTGGCATGGCGTCTGAATTCAACGTGCAGCGAGGCGACACTTTAGTAACAGCGAGCGTCATACCCGGCACCCGACCTCAACCTAAAAGGCGGGTTCAGCGTTAGCCGATCAGCGGATCAGGGGGAACTCTTGGCATTTTCATCGGGCGCCTGAGTGTGCTTGATGAAAAGTACAGAAGCCCAAATGCCCACCTCGTACAAAAGACACATGGGAATGGCCAGCGCCAGCTGAGAAACCACATCAGGCGGGGTCACGATGGCGGCAATAACAAAAGCCAAAACAACAAAATAGCCGCGAAACTCTTTCAGCTTCTCAACCGTCACAATACCCATGCGCGCCAACACAACCACCACAATGGGGACTTCGAACGCCAAGCCAAAGGCCAAAAACATGGTCAACACGAAACTTAAATAAGCCTCAATATCTGGGGTGGCGGTGATGCTTTTAGGCGCAAAGCTCTGGATAAAGCTGAAGACTTGACCGAACACGAAGAAGTAACAAAAGGCCACCCCGATGAAGAACAAAATCGTACTGGAGGCCACCAAAGGCAGCACCAAACGCTTCTCGTGGGCGTACAAACCGGGCGCCACAAATGACCAGACTTGGTACAGCACAAACGGCAGCGCCAGCAGGAAGGCGGTCATCAGCAAAACCTTGAGCGGCACCATAAAGGGCGAGATGACCGAAGTGGCGATCAGCGTGGCACCCGCAGGCAGGTGTGCGACCAACGGCGCTGCCAGCAGGTCATACAAGGCACTCGGGCCAGGGAATAAGGCAAGGATCGCACCCGCCACCCCAATCGAGATCAAGGCTTTCACCAAGCGATCACGCAGTTCTACAAGGTGTTGAACAAAAGGCTGTTCGGTGCCGGCAAGTTCGTCGTTTTTGGAAGTAGATTCAGACATCAATTGAACTTTTTGGGCCGGTATCTGGCAACACGGGCCGCGCCTGACAAGGCCTTGGTGCGTGTGCCAGTGCGTGCTTTGTACCAGTTGGGGGTCGCGCCCTGTTTGAGCCGCCATTTTTTCTGCGGGTGGCGGTACTCAGGCACCGCATTGGCAGGTTCGTAAGAAGACCCAATAGAAGTTGTGTCAGTGGCCTCAGCCCATGACTTTTCAAAATCGCTGGCATTGGTTTGAAGGGTGTTTTCCACCTCCTTGGCGGCGCCCTCCATCGACTCTTTCATCTTTTTGAGTTCATCGAGCTCCATGGAGCGACTGACCTCGGCCTTCACATCGGAGACATACCGTTGGGCCTTGCCCAACAGCATGCCCATGGTGCGAGCCACGCGGGGTAGTTTTTCGGGACCAATGACGATGAGCGCGACTGCGCCAATCAACGCCAGCTTTGAGATGCCGAGATCAATCATGCGGCGCCAGACTCAAAAACAGAACTGTGCTCAAGACTTTTGCTTGGCTTGAACGTCAATCGTGGTCGCCTCCGCGGCCGATTTCGCACTAACGTGAGAGGCATCGGCAGCGGGTTTGTCGTCGGCGGAGGCACCGCCCTCGCGCATACCGTCCTTGAAGCCTTTCACCGCGCCACCCAAGTCGCCGCCCATGTTCTTCAGCTTTTTGGTGCCAAACACCATCACCACGATCAGAAGCACGATTAACCAGTGCCAAATAGAAAACGAACCCATAGCAATCTCCTAACAAATGGATGAAATTTTAGTCGCCCAAGCGGGCTGACCTGTCACCAATCAACGAATTAGCCCTTAAGCCACGGTCGCGGGCCACCCATGACGTGCACATGCAAGTGATGTACCTCTTGGCCCCCCTCGTCACCGGTGTTCGCCAGCACGCGGAATCCACCCGTTGGATAAGAACCGCAGCCTTGTTCCAATGCCAACTGCGGTGCGAGCACCATCATGCGCCCCATCACACCCGCGTGCTCGGCTTGCAAATGCGCCATCGAAGGGATGTGCAGCTTCGGAATCATCAAAAAATGAACCGGTGCCCACGGATGGATGTCGTGAAACGCAAACAGTTCATCGTCTTGGTACACCATTTTGGACGGAATTTTTCCGGCCACAATTTTGCAAAAAAGGCAGTCTGGGTCGTGCCCCACAACGTGTTCAATCATTAGGAAAACTCCATGGGCAAGCCTTTGTTCATGCGGACCATGCCACTCACAATACGGTACAAAAACCAGATCGAGATCAACAACCAAGCGATCCATCCCGGCAAAATAAACACAAACCAGAGCGGCAAAGTCACCGCGTAGAGCAGCCCGGCAATGATCACCGTGCGGATGCGCCAGCGAAAATGAGAGGCGTGCCAAGTTCCCTCAGCATCGGAGCGTTTCACGATGTCCATGACCAAGGCAACAATCAAAAGAATCGTGCCCATTTGCCCACCCGGTATCAATGCACCGACGGCGACGATCAGGTGCAAGATATAGCTGATGGTGCCAATGGTGTTGAGCGATTGCAACTGCTGCAAAGTGGCCTGATCCCGCTGCGGGTCTTGGCTGTGGGGTCGGGTGAAATCTTGTGTCATTGGGCTTCTCCATCTCGGGCACGCACTTGACGCAATGCCTTTTCTTCCAAACCACTGGTGCCCGCACGACGCTCCAGCTCGCGCATCACATCTTGGGGTTTCAAACCGTAGTGGGCCAGCGCAATCATGCAATGAAACCACAAATCGGCCACTTCCCCGACGATCTTGGATTTATCCCCCCCAAAATCTGCGTCCTTGGCTGCTATCACCACCTCAGTGGCTTCCTCGCCAATTTTTTTCAAGAACGCGTTTGGCCCTTTGTGCAGCAGTCGTGCGACGTAGCTTTCCTCGGGGTTGCCGCCGTGTTGGGGCAAGCGGCTCTCGATCACGGTGGCCAAATGGGCCAGAGAATCAGCGGAGGAAGCGAGGGATGGCATAAGTAACTACTTGTAGATGGTTTGTGGGTCTTTCAAGACCGGATCGGTGACTGTCCATTGCCCATTCTCGTACACGCTGAAAAAGCAGCTGTGACGCCCGGTGTGGCAAGCGATGCCGGGCTCATGCCCGAGCTGGGTGACTTTCAACAAAATCACGTCATTGTCGCAGTCCATGCGGATCTCATGCACCTTCTGCACATGGCCCGACTCTTCCCCTTTGTACCAAAGCTTGTTGCGCGAGCGGCTGAAATACACCGCCTGCCCTGACTCAGCCGTCTTTTGCAGCGCGTCCCGGTTCATCCAGGCAAACATCAACACATCGTTTGAGCCCAATTCTTGCGCAATCACGGGCACCAACCCTTTGGAGTCCCAGCGTATTTGCCTGATCCAACTGGTAGGAGGCGAATTTTCAACCGACATTTGCTATCCAATCAATAGCTGCTTGCGCAGCCTGCACTAGGGCTAGAGCCCGAAAACCTATTAAATTCTGACAGGAATACCGCGTTCGGCCATGCGCGCTTTGGCTTGACCCACGGTGTACTCGCCGTAATGAAAAATGCTGGCAGCCAGCACCGCGTCCGCACCGCCGAGCTGAATGCCGTCGGCCAAGTGATCCACGTTACCGACACCACCGGAGGCAATGACCGGCACGCTCACCGCGTCCGAGACGGCCCGGGTCAACGCCAGATCAAAGCCTGCTTTGGTGCCATCGCGGTCCATGCTGGTGAGCAAAATCTCTCCCGCACCGTACTGCGCCATGCGCCGTGCCCAGGTGACCACGTCTAGCCCCGTGTTCTGGCGCCCGCCGTGGCTGTACACATCCCAGCCTTCGCCGCGGTTCAGCATGTCGTCGCCAAAACGGCGTTTGGCGTCAATGGCCACCACAATGGCTTGGGCACCGTATTTGTGCGACACGTCTTGGATGATGCCGGGGTTGGCGATGGCTGCCGAGTTGAAACTGGTTTTGTCAGCACCCGCATTCAGCAGCCGCCGCACATCCTCCACCGTGCGCACCCCACCGCCCACGGTCAAAGGAATGAATACCTTCGACGCCACCGCTTCGATGATGTGCAGAATCATGTCGCGCCCATCGCTGGTGGCGGTGATATCGAGAAACGTCAGCTCGTCCGCACCTTGGTCGTTGTAACGCGCGGCAATTTCAACCGGGTCGCCGGCGTCCCGAAGCGCCACAAAATTGACGCCCTTGACCACTCGGCCACCCGTAACGTCCAGACAGGGAATGATGCGTTTGGCTAACATTGAATCTTTGAAAGGGCGAGGCAAGCGCACCGTGAAGCCAAGGCCCAAAGGCAGTAACGACCAGAGTGCGCCTGCAGCGCCGGGTTAAATCAGCCGTTGAGTTCGTCCGCACGTTCTTGTGCGGCGGCAAAGTCAAGGTCACCGCTGTAAATGGCGCGACCGCAAATAACACCTTCTACGCCGTCGTCTTCGACTTCGCACAGCGCTTCGATGTCGGCCATATTGCTCAGGCCACCAGAGGCAATCACCGGGATGCTCAAAGCCTGGGCCAGCTTGACGGTGGCTTCGATGTTGATGCCGCTGAGCATGCCGTCGCGACCAATGTCGGTGTAGATGATGGACTCCACACCGTAGTCTTCAAATTTCTTGCCCAGGTCCACCACGTCGTGGCGGGTGAGTTTGCTCCAACCGTCGGTGGCAACCTTGCCATCACGGGCGTCCAGTCCGACGATGATGTGACCGCCAAACGCCGTGCAAGCGTCTTGCAAAAAGCCCGGGTTTTTGACCGCAGCGGTGCCAATGATCACGTAACGCAAACCGGCGTCGAGGTAGCGCTCAATGGTGTCGAGGTCACGAATACCGCCCCCCAACTGCACATCAATCTCGCTGCCCACTTCTTTCAAAATCTTGCGAATGGCCTGCTCATTTTTGGGGTGCCCCGCAAAAGCACCATTCAAATCGACCAGATGCAGACGACGCGCGCCTTGGTCCACCCATTTGCGCGCCATGACCGCCGGGTCTTCGCCAAAAGTGGTGGATTGGTCCATATCGCCTTGCTTGAGGCGTACGCAGTGGCCGTCTTTGAGATCGATTGCAGGTATTAAAAGCATGATGCTTCAGGTTGGTGGAGGAAAGGGGATGGAGGCTCAGGGTGAGCAAGAAGATTCAGGGATTCCAGTGAAGGAAGTTTCTGTAGAGCGATAAGCCGTGTTCAGCGCTCTTTTCAGGGTGAAATTGAGTCGCGAAAATATTATCGCGCGCAATCGCTGAAGAAAAACGGCTGCCATAGTCGGTCTCGCCCACGCTGTGGCGCGCATCAGACGGTTTGGCGTAATAACTGTGCACAAAGTAGAAGTAGCTGCCGTCTGGCACCTCGCCCCACACCGGGTGCGGTGACCCACCGTGGTTATTGCGGTAAACCTGGTTCCAGCCCATTTGCGGCACTTTGTAGCGGCTGGCGTCGGGCTGCAACTGGCCGATCAGATCAAATTTAATCACTTCGCCCGGGATCAAGCCCAGGCAAGCGGTGTCTTGTTCAGCGCTGTGGTCCAGCAGCATTTGCATGCCCACGCACACGCCCATCAAAGGCTTGTTGGCCGCCGCATGCAACACCGCCGGCAGCATGCCCGATTCGCGCAGCTCTCGCATGCAATCCCGCATGGCCCCCTGACCCGGCAGCACCACGCGCTCGGCGGCCATCACCTCGTCAGGCGTGCGGGCCCAGACCACCTCCACATCAGAACCCGCAGCGGCGTGCATCACCGCTTGGGAGACGGAGCGCAAGTTACCCATGCCGTAATCGACGACGGCAACTGTTTTTTTGAGCGTGTTGATTGCTACTGAATTAAGAGCGGCTTGCGCAGACGGCGCTTGGGCTAGAGGCCTGTTTTCCATAAATACTAGAGCATTCCCTTGGTCGAGGGAATCGTGCCCACCGAACGGGCATCCAACTCCACGGCAACGCGAAGCGCGCGGGCAAAGGCTTTGAAGACGGTCTCGGCCTGGTGGTGGGCGTTTTCTCCGCGCAGGTTGTCAATGTGCACCGTGGAGAAGGAATGGTTCACAAAGCCTTGGAAAAACTCATGCGCCAACTGACTGTCAAAGGTGCCAATCATGCCGCTCTTGAACGGCACATTCATGATCAAACCCGGGCGACCGGACAAATCAATCACCACGCGGGACAAGGCTTCATCCAGGGGCACGTAGGCATGGCCATAGCGGCGAAGGCCTTTTTTGTCGCCCACTGCCTTGTGCACGGCCTGTCCGAACGCAATGCCGACGTCTTCCACCGTGTGGTGGCCGTCAATGTGCAGGTCACCCACGGCCTGAATGTCGAGATCAATCAGGCCATGGCGGGCAATTTGGTCCAGCATGTGGTCAAAAAACCCAATGCCGGTGCTCAAGTTGGCCTTGCCGGTGCCATCCAGATTCACCTTCACCGTGATTTGGGTTTCTGCCGTGTGGCGGGACACCTCGGCCATGCGGGGAGCGAGTGTGGGGAGAGTGGTCGTCATAGTGATTCCAGAAGAGCGGCCAACATCGCCTCGTTCTCAGTCGCAGTGCCGACCGTGAGACGCAGACAGTTGGTTAACAAGGGGTGCATTTTAGAAACGTTCTTGACAAGAACCTTGCGCGCACGCATGCCATCGAAGGTTTTGGCGGCATCGGGCACGCGAACCAAGATCATGTTGGCGTCGCTGGGGAACGCTCGCACACCGGGCAAGGGGGTCAACGTGGCCAGAATAACGGCACGCTGGGTTCGAATATCCTGCGCCTGTGCCGCAAAAACGTCTTGGTAGCCAAGGGCAAACAACGCGCATTCGCAGTTCAGCACGCTGATGTTGTAGGGCGGGCGCACTTTGTCAATCTCGGCAATCAGTGCTTTGGGGCCCATCATGTAGCCCAGCCGCACGCCGGCCAGCCCAAACTTGCTCAGGGTGCGCATGAGCAACACATGGCTGTGGCGCGCCACCCGGTCAATGTAGCTTTTGCTGGCGAAGGGTTGGTAGGCCTCATCCATCACCACCAAGCCACCCTGCTCACCCACGGTCTCAATGATGGCCTCAATGACGCCGTCGTCCCACAGGTTGGCGGTGGGGTTGTTGGGATAAGCGAGGTAGGTGATGGTGGGCCGGTGCCGGGCAATGGCGGCCAGCATGGCGGCTTCGTCCAACTCAAAGTCTGGCGTGAGCGGCACGCCATGAAACGCCACGCCTTGCAGTTGGGCGCTCATGCCATACATCACGAAGCCAGGGACTGGTGCCAAGACGCTGGCGGCCTGGCCGCCTGCGGGCACCGAGCAAGCCAGCGTGAGCAGACTAATCAACTCATCCGAGCCATTGCCCAACATGAGGTCAAAGCCTTCTGGCATGCCCGCATGGGCGGCCAAGGCACGGCGCAGGTCATCGACGCGGCCGTCGGGGTAACGATTCAGTGCCACCGCGCCCAGCCGCTCGCCTAAAGCCGCCTGCAACTCAGGCGGCAGTCGGTGGGGGTTCTCCATGGCGTCAAGCTTGATGAGGCCAGAGGCATCTTGCACGGCATAAGCGTGCATGTCTTGCACGTCTTGGCGAATGTTGTGGGTGACGAAATCAGACGTCGCGCGGGGGTTCATGGTCATGCGTTCAGGGGCGGGGTGCGGTTCATTCGCAGGGGTACGCCGTGGCCAAGGCATTGGCCATTACCAAAGGAGCGCCCATGTCGGCCTCATACAGTTCAGCGTTGCGCTTCAACTCGGTGTCAAAAAGAGAGCGGGCCATGCGAGGCTCCAAACGTCGGCCATTTTGGCAAAACAAAGGCTTGGCACCTGCTCTCACTTGAAAGGCATTGGCTTCCAACGCGCCCTCCATGGCGCCCACCAGGAAGTAATTGGCGTAAGCCTCACCCTGTTTTTTATCGGACAGTTCCAAGCTGCGCAATTCACGCAGGGTCATGGCCGATGCGCTGGCCAACACAGCCAAACCGCTCACGGCGATTAAAAGTGGTTTCAGTTTCATTTCAGCCTCATTTCTGCCGCGCGCGCGTGGCCTTGCAACCCTTCCCCATAGGCCAGCACGGCGGCGATCTTGCCCAGGGTTTGGGCCCCCGCTTCACTCACCTCTATCAGGCTGCTGCGTTTTTGAAAGTCGTACACGCCCAAGGGAGAGCTGAACCGTGCCGTGCCATTGGTGGGTAGCACGTGATTGGGGCCCGCACAATAGTCGCCCAGTGACTCGCTGGTGTAGGCGCCCAAAAAGAGGGCCCCCGCATGTTTCAGCAAGGGCTCCCACCGGTGCGGCTCTTGGCTGCTGACCTCCAGGTGCTCAGGCGCAATCGAGTTACTGATCTCGCAAGCCTCTTCCATGCTGCGGGTGTGAATCAAGGCACCCCGGCCGTTCAGCGATTTGGCAATGATCTCGGCACGGGGCATCTCGGGCAGCAGGCGGTTGATGGACGCTTGCACTTGCTCAATGTAGGCGGGGTCGGGGCACAGCAAAATGCTTTGCGCCAGCTCGTCGTGTTCAGCTTGGCTGAACAAGTCCATCGCCACCCAATCAGGCGGCGTGCTGCCATCGGCCAACACCAAAATTTCGCTGGGGCCGGCAATCATGTCAATGCCCACCGCGCCAAACACCCGGCGCTTGGCGGCCGCCACGTAGGCGTTGCCGGGGCCGGTGATTTTGTCCACTTTCGGGACGGTGGCCGTGCCGTACGCCAAAGCAGCAACGGCTTGCGCGCCCCCCACCGTGAACGCCCGCGTGACGCCCGCCACATAGGCGGCGGCCAACACCAGTGCGTTTTTCTCACCCTTGGGCGTGGGCACCACCATGATGATTTCAGCCACCCCCGCCACATGGGCAGGAATGGCGTTCATCAGCACCGATGACGGGTAGGCCGCTTTGCCACCGGGCACGTAAATACCCACGCGGTCCAAAGGCGTGACCTTTTGACCCAGCAGCGTGCCCTCTTCGTCACGGTAGCTCCAGCTTTCGCCGCAGGCCTTTTTTTGCGCTTCATGGTAGCGGCGCACACGCTGGGCTGCCGCCT
>JBAQDW010000404.1:0-9621 GCA_049286445.1 Rhodoferax sp.
ATCTCAGGGAATACCCGTTTTCTCAGAGTGGCTTGATCTGTCATAGTGGGCAGATGCGTTTGAATTTTTTATGCCTTTGACGCGAACGCCTCACCCCTTTCTCAGGGGCCTCAGGCGGTGTTTGCCACTGGCCCTTGTTGTGATGAGCGCAGGGTTGGGCCTGTCTGCCTGTGCACCGGCGGTGATTGAACAGTCCACGGTTCAGCGTGCCGATGTGCGGTGGGAAGAGAACAGCAGCACCCCGGCGCAGGTGATTGAGCCTGCCGCCAGTGTTCCACTGCGCACGCGCAAGCGCCGCCCTGTCCCGCCCGCCGACTTGGCCACATTGACGGGTATTTCTGTATGGTTGTATGTGTCGCAGGCGTCTCAAGCACAGCTCATGACGCTGGGCACCGACCCCACCACGAGCATGCGCATTTGGGAAAACTACCTGGGTGCCAACAAAATTTCCTATGCGCGCATTTCTGGCGCAGCAGACCTCAACCGCGTAACCCCGTCAGGGCTATTGCTTCTGCCTTCGACGGTTGTTTTAAGCGAATCAGAACAGAAGGCCGTTTTTCAGTGGCGCAACCGGGGTGGGTCTGTGCTGTCAACTTGGTTGACCGCCTCCCACTCTGAGACCGGTGTGCCACTGGGAGATGCCTTCATGCGCGAGGTGCTGGACGTGCAGGTGGTGGGCGACACGCAGGGCGAGAAAGAGGACACCTACATGATTGTTCATGGCGACAGCCCCGTCTCGCACCGTCTGGAAGCAGGCACCCGGGTCTGGCTGGAGCGGGTTCCCCAACAGTTGCCAGTGCGTCTGGTGGGCCAGCAAGAGGCCGCCCAAATCATGAGCTGGTCGCGCACCAACAATTCGCAAAAACCATCGGGTTTGCTGGCCTTTAACGAACGCAAAATGCCCTCGGGTCTCCACTCACGCACGGTGACACTGGGCTACCCGGAGCAAAACTGGCTGCGCTCTGACCCCAAGCAACTCAACGCCGTCCATGAGGGGATCTTGTCGTGGTTATGGCGGCGTCCGCAGGCGTACCTGGGGGCCTGGCCCTACCCCTACCAAAGTGGCTTTTTGATCGCCGTACAAGCTGCGGAACCGGTGATGGAGGTGGATGTGCCGTTTGCCAAGGCCATCAGCGAGCTGGGCGGCCATGCCACTTACTATGTGCTGGGTCAAAATGCCGACCGAGCGCTTGCGGGCATCAAGCAGGTGGCCGCTTTGGGACACGATATTGCCTATTTGAGCGACACCTTTGATGGCTTCAAGGACCAGCCTGAAGCGATTCAAAGCGAACGCCTGGACACCATGCAAAAGCAGCTCAGCGACGCCACGGTGGAGGTCTCCTCACCCGCTGGATTTTCAGCGCCCATGGACGCGTACGACAAAACAACCATGCGCTTGTTGATTGAGCGCCAGTGGGCCAGTTGCGTGCAACGGTGGTGCCAGGTGGCGACGCGCCGCAGCCGCTGACGATTTGGATTGATTTGCCCCGCCCCAACACCCGTGTGCGCTTGCAGGCGCTAAATAAAGGCGACAAAATTCCCCCTGTGGTGGCGGTGGATGCCTGGCGCTCTGCCGTGGTGCTGGGTGCCCCCGCGGTGGGCACTCACGAATGGCTGCTTCAATTTGAAGAGACACCCGCGCTGGAATCGCGATAGCCTAAAACGCAACCCATTGAACCATGATGCACTTGCCCAAACAGTTCCTCTTTTTCTGTGCCGCGCTGCTGTGCGTGGCGCTGAACGCCGCCAATGTGGGGGCCAAACCCGTTGTGGGTGGTCCGGTGTACCTGTATGTAAGCCCGGCGACCGAGCAGTACATGGCGTCGCAGCAGCAGTACTACGCGATGGTCTACAAGCGCTGGCGTCAGCAACTGCCACGCTATGGCGAGCAGGCCCGTGAAGTCACGCGCGAACAGCTGCTGGCAGGCTTAACGCCTGGTGTGCTGATTCTTCCTGCGGCCATTGCTTTGGACAGCGAAGAGCGCGTCTCCATTGGGAAGTTTGCAGCCGGTGGCGGCAGTTTGCTGGGCAGCGGTGAAATTGGCACACGCGATGCGCTAGGCCAGTACGTGGGCCTGGACTTTTTGCACACCACCTTCCGTGTCCAAACGCAGGGTTTTTTTGCCGCCACTGATGATTCATTTTTTATACCGTACGGCGACGGACCCTTGACTTGGCCGATCCCCGCCGGGCGGCGCATGCCAATCTCGTTGGCGCAAGATTCCATTTTTCGGCTGCAAGCTAAAACGGGGGCTGCGGTGCTCACGGACTGGGCCCGCAGCCGGCAGACCCAAGCGCATACCGTCATGGCGTTTGATGAGGTGGGCGACAGCCGACTGGCGTACTTTTCTTTTCCAGACAGCGCTTTGCCGTACTCCAAAGACACTGCCTTGTTGATGGACGCCACCGTGGCTTGGTTGCGGCACCAACCACAGGCCTACAAGGCCGCTTGGCCGCAGGGTTATGTCGCGGCCCACTTGATCGAGATGGACACGGAAGACAAATTTTTCTCAGCGCCCAGTTTTGCCCAACACCTGGAGAGTGAGGGATTCAAGAGCACCTTTTACTGCCTGACTTCGTCCGCCGCCGAGTACCCCGACGTGGTGCGCGACCTCATGGCCCGTGGCCATGAAATTGCCTACCATTCGGATGTGCATTTTGGTTTCAAAGGCGACAAGCCGGGTGAGCAGGAGCTGCGCATTCGCTTCATGAAACAACAGCTGCAGACGGTGCTGGGAGCGCGTGTGAATGAAGCCACGGGTTTTCGTGCGCCGACAGAATCCTATGACAGCACCACTGAAATGCTACTGCGCAAACATGGGCTGCGCCACCATACCGCCGATGAAAGCGCCCACCAGGATCGACTGCCGTTCTTCTCACTGGCAGAGTCTGGCCTGCCGCCCGAACAGGCCTTGGTGGTGCTGCCGCGCACCCAGCTGGACGACGTGAGCTTTATGGAACTCAAGTACACCCCCCAGCAGGTGACGGACACGCTCAACGATGACCTTGATCTCACCGTGCGCAGTGGCGCCCTGGGGCTGTTGTCGGTGCACTCGCAAAACTACGTTGAAGGCGGCCTGATGTTGCGCACCATGGGCGACTATGTGCGCAAAGTGGCCTCTTACCGCGATCGTTTGTGGGTGGCCCGGGGCGACGAAATCGCCGCCTGGTGGCGCCAGCGCGAAACCGTGGAGGTGCAGCAACGGTGGGTGGATGACGCCTTGCTCGTGCGGCTGCAAACGCCGGCTGCAGTGCGTGGCCTGAGTGTGTTTGTGACCTTGCCCTATCAAAACGCGAAGCTGCGAGTCGACACTACGGCGCAAACAAAGACGGTCCGCGTGAAGCCGATTGACCCCTACCGCGCCGCTTTGGTTTTCGACACCTTGGCGCCTGGTAAAACATTGTTTCGGGTGACGTTTCACTAACGGGTGACCACGACTCCCCGCGCAGCACCGAAGGTGCGCCTCATGGACAATCTCGGTTTAACGGCGAACCTTTCCGTCTTCGCTCAACATGGTCATCTCCACGAAGCGAGAGCCGGTGTTCTTGTCGGGGCCGAACTCCAGATTCATGCCCCCCACGTTGTAACTTTGCATGCTCTGCAGGGCCGTGATCAGGTTTTCGCGGGTCATGGCTTTACCCGCTCGGCGTGCGGCTTCAGTAAACACTTTGGCAGCAACAAAGCCCTCCATGCTGGTGTAGTTGGGCGTGCTGGCCACCAGGCCAGAGGCTTGCAGTGCACTCAAATACTCCGTGGCAACCGTGGACCCCGAGACATAGGGAAAGGGCATCACTTGGCTTACCACCACCCCACGCGCCACCGCGCCCAGCTCGTCACTCATGGCCTGCGTATCGACCAGGGACAGGTTGTACAGATTGCCCTTGAAGCCCGCTTGGCGAGCCAAGCGCACAAAGGTCGCGCTGCTTTTGAAGGTGCCAATTTGGATGATCGCTTCCGGGTTGGCGGCCAATATGGTTTTCAGTGCCGGGCCCACATCGGTCGAGTTGGCTTCGGCCTTGGCGGTGGCGAGTGGCTTCAGGTTCAAAGGCGTCAAGGCGCGCACCACATCGTCGAGGCCCGCTTGCCCCACGTCGTTGTCTTGATAGAACACAGCGAACTTTTTGATGCCCACCGTGGTGGCCTGACGGATGATGGCCGACGTCTCTTCAAAGTAAGACGCCCGCACATGAAACACATAGCGGTTGAAGGGTTCACGCAGTGACTGGGCGCCCGACAGTGGCGCAAAAAACGGTATTTTGGCCTCCGTCGCCAGCGGCACAGCCGCCAGGCTGGGCAGCGCACCGACATAGCCAAACAGGGCAAACACCCCCTCTTTGATGAACTGGCGGGTATTGGCTGCACTTTGCACCGGGTCCATGGCGTCGTCTAGGCGCTTGAGCTCAATCAGCCGGCCATTCACGCCGCCTTTGGCATTCAAGGCGTCAAAGTAAAGACGGGCACCTTGGTTGTACTGGCTGCCCAACAGCAAAGACGGCCCACTCAAGGGAACCGACTGCCCCAAGACAATGTTTTTCTCCGCTTGGGCGAAGGCAAAAGACGCCCCCCCTAAGGCAGCGGCGCTGGCAAGAACTTGACGACGATTGACCATTTGCTTCCTTCTGACAACTGGCCCAAGTGACTGGTGCCACTCTGACCCTGGTTTAAAGAGATGACCCTGGCCCCGGTGCGCCATAGGTCAAGCGCCTAACAGGGTTGAGATCGTACTCGCAGATCACCCGCTAAGGGGAACCCCTAATGTGGGAGGCAAGACCCAAGCAAAGGCCATGCCGCAGCGCTGCCCTACGATGCGGTCAGTTTCCGATGTAATGTCAACTTGTCTTAACGTCAATCCACGCCACCATGACCCAAAGCCCTATCGTCCCCCCCCACACTGAGCGCCGCGCCAAACTGTCCACCCTGCTGGGCCCGCGCGGCGTCGCTCTCATTCCCACCGCGCCCGAACAGCAGCGCAACCGCGACGCCGATTTTTTGTACCGCCCAGACAGCTACTTTTACTACTTGACCGGGTTTGCCGAGCCCAAAGCTTGGCTGGTGGTGACCGGCGACGGCAAGACCACGCTCTTCTGTCAGCCCAAAGACCTGGAGCGGGAAATTTGGGACGGCTATCGCCTCGGCCCTGACGCGGCACCTGCGCAGCTGGGTGTCGATGCGGCGCGCTCGGTGGCCGACATTGACGCGGAGTTGCCTCGTTTGCTGGACGGCCATGATGTCGTGTGGTTCCCGTTTGGCACCCACGTGGGGCTGGAAACCCGGGTGGACGGCTGGCTCAACAAGGTGCGTGCGCGCCAACGGTCCGGGGCGCTGTGCCCAGAGGGCACCCGCGACCTGTGCAGCGTGCTGGACGAAATGCGCTTGATCAAAGACGCGTCAGAGCAGGCCACCATGCGCCGTGCCGCACAGATCAGCGCCGGCGCCCATATTCGCGCCATGCAACTGACCGCCCGGATGTTGCGCCGGGGCGAAGACGTGCGGGAGTACCACCTGGACGCCGAGTTGCTGCACGAGTTTCGCCGCCATGGCTCGCAACACCCCGCTTACGGCTCGATCGTGGCCGCTGGTGCCAATGCCTGTGTGTTGCACTACCGCGCGGAAGCCGGGGCCGTGAAAGACGGTGAGTTGGTGCTGATTGATGCGGGCTGTGAGCTGGATGGTTACGCCAGCGACATCACCCGCACCTACCCCGCCAATGGCCGGTTTTCTGGCCCCCAGCGAGCGCTGTATGAACTGGTTCTGGCCTCGCAGGAGGCGGCGGTGGCCGCGACGCGTGCCGGGGCGCGCTTCACCGACCCGCATGACGCCACACTCAAGGTGCTGGCGCAAGGCATGCTGGATGTCGGCTTGCTGGACAAAAACAAGGTGGGCACGCGTGACGACGTGATTGAAAAACGCGCTTACTTTCCCTTTTATATGCACCGCACCAGCCATTGGCTGGGCATGGACGTGCACGACTGTGGCAGTTACAACGAGCCGTCAGAACTGGCCCAAACGATGCAGCGCACCGACCCCCTCACCGGCCAAACCGTGATCGAGCGACCGTCGCGCATTCTGCGCCCCGGCATGGTGCTGACGCTGGAGCCCGGCCTCTATGTGCGACCTGCCCCTGGCGTGCCCGAGCAGTTTCACCATATTGGCATTCGCATTGAAGACGACGCCCTGGTGACAGACACCGGCTGCGAGTTGATCAGCCGGGATGTACCAGTGAGCGTGGCGGAAATTGAGGCGCTGATGCAGGCATGACGGGCCAGGGACTTGACCGACCTCAAGGACGGCCGCGACTTCCCCGGTTAAAGTAAGCCTTAATTCATCCACGCGCAGGGCGTTTCCCCTGCCTAACCTGAGGAGTACCGATGTTCCCTGAGTACCGCGACCTGATCACCGAATTGAAAACCAGCGACCACCACTTCATTCGGCTGTTTGACAAGCACAATGAGTTGGACCGCGTCATCCGCCACAAAGAAGCCCACATGGAGCCCGGCACGCCCGCAGAAATTGAAACCCTGAAAAAAGAGAAGCTCCATCTCAAGGACCAGCTCTACGTCATCCTCAAAAAAGCCAGCGCTGAAACCAGCTAACAGCCGCCCGGTCGCCCGCGGGTGCTGTCGGTGAAACCAGACGCCACCCGCCCCTTTCCCCTCTCTCCCTTCTCCCCTGTTTGCAGAGATTGAACGCAAGCTGGCCCAGCCCAGCCCAGCCCAGCCCAGCCCAGCCCAGCCCAGCCCAGCGCTCACACCGCCCAGGTGGCGCAGCGCTTGAGTCGCTCACCGCTGTTGGTTCGGCGCAAGCCCCCACGCCACACCTGGCGCACCCGCGAGCTTGTCGCGGCAGGCCGTGCGCAGCAGTCATTCCATTTTCAGATCGATAGGAGCTTAGGCGCGAAGCCGCAGACAGTGCAGACGCACGGCAAGGCGAAGCAACAACAGATCCTATTGCTATGGAGTTGGAATCAGAGGCTCAGGCCGGGCGGTGCATGTGGAACAACTGCTCTGGCCCCACGGTGAAGTAGTCCGCAGCCCCCCCCGCGCGCAGCACATGCCCCGCATGCGCCGTGTCGTACACCCCGTCTTTGAGCAAGCGTTTGTCAATGTGCACGGCCACCACCTCACCCAATACCAGCCAAGTGGGCACGGTGTCGCCGCTGGCAGTTTGCAACTGCACAATTTGCGTGCAACGGCATTCAAAGCTCACGCGGCTTTCCGCCACGCGCGGCACCTGCACCAGCCGAGACGCGACTGGCGTCAACTCCGCCAACTCAAACTCATTGACCTCAGGCGCCACGGCCGCGCAGGTTTGGTTCATGACCTGCGCCAGATCTTGCGTTACCAAGTTCCACACAAACTCCCCCGTCTGCTGCACATTGCGCAGCGTGTCTTTGGTGCCAATGCTGGCAAAGCCAATGATGGGCGGGGTGTAGTTGAAGGCGTTGAAGAAGCTGTAAGGCGCCAAATTGACGCCCCCATGGGCTCCCCGCGACGAAATCCAGCCAATCGGACGCGGGCCCACGATGGCGTTGAACGGGTCATGCGGCAAGCCATGACCGTGGCGGGGCTCGTAAAAGTGAATCGAATCAGACATGGCATGTTCTCAAAAAGTGTCCGTCATGCCACCGGGCCATGACGGAGGTGTCGCACCAAGACAGTTGGCACCAACGCGTCGGTATTTTCGGTCGTTTCCCCGCCGACTGGTTATGCACCGCAGGCACTTCAAGGCCAGTGCGTTAGCACCAAGACCCGGTAATTCACTACAAAAAAGAGAGCTGCTTGCGCAGGTGGGGTGTGGGCTAGAGGGCGATTTGACCCTTAACTTTCGGCCCCACTTGGCACCCAGTTCCACCGCGCTTTTTTTCTCACGCCACCCCTGGCGCTTCTCGCTTTGCGGGTCAACGTGAGTGGCCGGAGGTTTGGCGGCGGTGCAGCAGCGAGGTGCCCGCCGCGAGCACCAGCAAAACGGGGCCAAGCCACAGGCCGGACTGAAGGCTGCCGGTGTTGTCGCTAATCCAACCCGCCAAGACGGGGCCAATCGACTGGCCCAATGAAAAAGCAGCGGTCAGCAAAGCCAGCCCCCAGGTCAGGCCAGACGCCGACAAGGTGCGCTGCGCGACCAAGCTGATGGCCGCCGGCCCCGCCATGAAGCAAGCTCCAAACAGCAGCGCTGAGGCCAACGCCGCCCCAGGCCCCTTCCACAGCAGCGCAGGAATCGAGCCCAGCGCCACCAGCAGGCTGACGAGCGCAAAACCATCTCCGGTGCGCAGGCGCGTCAGCAATGCGCCCCAAGGGGCACTGGCTGCCATGGAAGCCCCGCCTAGCACTGCAAAAAACAAAAGGGACAAACGCGTCTGCGCCCCTTGGCTTTGCAGCAGGGCAATCATGAACGTCATGTAACCCACATAGCCTGCGCCATACAGCACGTTGGCCAGCAAGCTGGGCCACAGCGGGCCGATCACAGACGTTTCGGGGCCCTGTGCCGACGCGGGGCCCATGCGCTGAACACACGTTCTGGCGGCGCGGTGCGTGAAGAGCGTTGCCAGCAGCGTCAGCGCCCCCAAGAAAATCCAAGCCATACGCCATGCGGGTTGTCCGCCGGCGGTGTGCATCCAAGGCAAAGTGGTTCCTGCCAACACAATCCCCAAACCCGAGCCCGCAAAGTAGATTGAGAGTGCGGTCGCGGGCTGCTGCGGCATGGCCTTGATGGCCAACGAGGTGCCCAGCACAAACGCCACCGCCGTGGTGAAGCCGCCCCCGCCCCGCACCACCATCAGACCTGCCAGTGACGAGGGCAGTGCGGTAAGCACCAAGGCGAACGCGCTGAGCACCATGGCTGCCGTAAAACTGCGCAGCAAACCATAGCGCCCAGCCAACCAGGCGGCCATCAACGCGCCGACCAAATAGCCCAAAGCGTTGCTGGTGTTGAGTGCCCCCGCGCGCGCAAAGCTCCAGGCAAATTCATGCTGCATGGGTGGCAGCAACAAGGCGTAGGCAAACCGGGTGAACCCCAGCGCCACCAGCGGCGCCAGCGCGAGTGCCAGAGCGTCGCTTAAACCCAGCCAACGGGACGAATGGAGGCGGCTCAACCTGGGCTCCGTTTCAAGCAGAATAGAGCGGACGGCAAGCCAGGGCGCGGTGCCCTCTGTCCGCGAGAGGAGGGGTAGAAAAGGAGTGAAGTTATTGCCATCAAAAAAAGGAAGAGTTTGGGCGGCCAGCCTACCTTCATCCGAGAGGCTCTGGCGCGGGGTTGCCTCACGGTTCGGCCATCCGGCGTGATGCGACAGCGCAGCAAAGCGCGGTCTCATCATGGCTGCGCATCTCCGCCAACCCTTGCCCATGCCCTATGCGTCCCTTCTCCATCAAAATTTTCGTCCCTTCAGGTCTTTACCGCTGGGGGTGGTCGTTTGAACAAAGCACATGTTCAGCACCTGGGTTTCAAACCCTGCATTTTTGCTATTTTATAGATAGCGCCTTGTGCAGTTGCAGTATGGGCTAGTAGACAGTCAACTTGATTTGCAAGCAATTGGTTGAGTTTTCAGTTACCTAGATTTTCCCGGTTTCGGGTGATATATGCTTCGAAATCATTTGGAGACAAGCATTCCTAACAGCACACCCCTG
>JBAQDW010000405.1:0-2041 GCA_049286445.1 Rhodoferax sp.
TTTTTGCTTTTGTCACCCTGCCCTGGTTTTGGGCATGAAACCTTTCACGGCTTCAGGCAACCCGACCTCGCGCAACCCGATGCCCGAGGAATACACGGCATGCGTACACCTTTTTCTATGGACTTGGCTGGTGCATTGCCATGCAACGCACCACATCGCCCGCCGCACGTTGGTCATGTCGGATTGCTTTACAGTTTCTTGAAAAAAACAGTGTTTGAGTTGCACATCGTTGATTTACATAGATGGCATGATTTATGCTTGTTTATCCACGGGGAAGGCATTTTAATAAATTTACTTACAGTGTTCCCCCATCAACAATTTTCTATTTCTATGGTGCCAATATGAAACTAAACTCACTCCTGTCATCGATTGTGGTCTCTTTGGGATTGATTTCTGCCGGGTCTGCCAATGCATTTACCTTAAAAATGGTAGGCGATAATGACTTTGCAGTTTTTAGTGGCACATCCACTGCAATCAACAGTCTTTTGTATCAAAATAATGATATCTGGATGTCGCAGATTCCAAACCTATCGACGCTGAATTATTCTTTGCCTGCCGGCGATACGATGTTCTATGTGCTCGGCATGGGGGGAGGCCGGCAGGAGAATATCAGTGGTCTGGTCAACGGTGTGAATATGACTTCTCCCTCCGTGGCTGTTTTAATGAGCCAGGATATCAAAAGCTACCTGACAGGTTACAACTTCGCTACTGTGACCAATGGCACTTACAACGCAACTCTGACAGATGTTCAGACAGCATTTTCCAATGCGATCTGGGGTGCCACTGTGCTCAATACGACTGATATCGTAATCAATGCTGCAGGCTTTGGTTCAGGGTTCAGTTTCGGTGAAAAAACGGCCCATTTGTTTGGTTTTAACGCATCGGACGTGGGTGTGGGGCCTCAAGCCGTACCAGAACCCGGCAGCCTTGCACTGCTCTGCCTCGGCCTTGTCGGTCTTGGTTTCAGCCGCCGCAGAAAAGTACAAACACAGCATTAACTAAAATAGGCCCCCGCTTCAGCGGGGGTTTTTATTTTGTACTGCTGTTGATTGCATTGATTATTCAAACAATAGGGCTGACTCTCTGCGTGGAATACCTGTCGATTTACATTTAACCGGCCTCCGAAATAAAAATGAGCCAGCCGCAAATCAATCAGGCAATTCAGCAATGAACAGGCGCCATCGGGGTTTTGTCACCTGCAATAGCGACACCTATCGGCTTGAAGCGATGGTGAAAGTCACCTGCCCGATATTGTTTGCATTGGAAGCGCAGGATCAGAGAATATAACGCTGCCAAAGGCCACATAAAACCTGCTCAACGCGGTGCAGACCTATGCCAAAGACGTTCAAGCCGCCAAACTGAACGTGTGCCACAACCAGACAACCAAATCGCCTTATGCCAAAGTGAACACCATTCGGGTCTCTCTGGAGCAGAACCCTGAATTGCCCTCACCTTCAGCCTTAGCCGCGCGGGTGGTGCTGTGCGTGCAGCTGCTTGAGGCGTTCGCGTGCCACGTGGGTGTAGATGGTGGTGGTGGAAATATCTGCATGGCCCAGCAGCAGTTGCACCACGCGCAGATCGGCGCCGTGGTTCAGCAGGTGGGTGGCAAAGGCATGGCGCAGCGTGTGCGGTGACAGCGGTGCAGTGATGCCCGCCAGCAGTGCGTATTTTTTCACCAGCATCCAGAACATCACGCGCGTCATACCGGCGCCGCGCGCGGTCACAAACAGGTCGCCGGTCTGCTGTCCGCCCAGGATGGCGCCGCGCGCCTCGTTCAGGTAGCGCTCGATCCACACATGCGCTTCCTGGCCAAACGGCACCAGGCGCTCTTTATCTCCCTTTCCGGTCACGTGCAGCACGCACTCGTGCATGCCCACCTGGTGGGTCTTGAGGGTGACCAGCTCGGTCACGCGCAGGCCGCTGGCATACATCAGCTCCAGCATGGCGCGGTCGCGCAAACCCAGAGAAGTCGCGGTGTCGGGTGCCTGCAACAGCATATCCACCTGCGCCTGGGAGAGCGTGTTGGGAATGCGCGGGGGCT
>JBAQDW010000406.1:0-1977 GCA_049286445.1 Rhodoferax sp.
TGATATGTACCCTCTTTACTGGACAGCCAGTAAGGAGGGTATTTTTATGCGTTACAGTCAAGAGTATAAATTAGAATGTATCGAATTACATCGGCAAGGAATCTGGGCCGAAACACCAAAAGGAGTAAAAACAAGAAGCTTTCGTCAGATGGTCCAGGAATGGTCTCGTTTTGAAGAAGAAAATGGACCAAATGCTCTAAAGCACTTAGGTAGCAACAAAGTATGGAGTCCTGAGATGAAATATAAATTGGTTGCAAAAGTACTAGCAGGACAATCCAACAAGTCGGTTGCTATTTCTGCAGGTATAAGTTATGGAATGTTATATACTTGGGTTCGCAAATACAAAGAACTAGGGTACAATGGCCTTATAAATAAAAAGAAAGGTCGAAAGAGTAATAAAACTGATATGAGTAAGAAAAATGTTGAGCCTAAGCCTTTAACTGAATCAGAACGCGAAGAGTTAATTAGACTTAGAGAAGAAATTGAGACAATGAAAGCGGAGTTAGAAGTCGTAAAAAAAAGGATCGCCTTGAGGCAAGAAAGATGGGCTGCGCAACTCAAGGCGAAAAAGCAGCGATTATCAAAGAACTCAGAGAAGAAGGATATCAATTAAAATATCTACTTAAAGGTTTAAGGATGCCTAAATCAACTTACTACTACGAAATTAATAAAGTGGATACTGTGGGCCTTAAAAATGCTGAACTTACCGAGGAAATCAAGAAAATATTTTACCAGCACAAAGGTAGATATGGCGTTAGGAGAGTGCATCAGGAACTCTTAAGACGTGGAAATATTGTTAACCACAAAAGAGTACAACGCATTATGCATATACTAGGATTGCAAGGTAAGAGACCTAAGGAAAAATATCATTCATTCAAAGGTGAATTTGGAAAAGCTGCACCAAATATAATAAACAGGAATTTTACAGCAACTGCACCACTTCAGAAGTGGACAACTGATGTATCACAATTTAACTTTTCGTGGGGAAAGTGCTATCTCTCACCGATTATTGATATGTACACAAATGAAGTTATATCATATGATTTGTCAATGAGTCCAAATCTAAGTCAAATCAAGAGGATGCTAGATAGAGCATTTAAGAAGTTCAAATCACTTACAGGATTAATATTTCATTCAGATCAAGGATGGCAATATAGGCATAATTACTATCGTCAAGAATTAAAAAATAGAGGGATTATCCAATCAATGTCTAGGCGTGGCAATTGCATAGACAATTGTATTATGGAAACCTTCTTTGGACGGCTAAAGAATGAGATGTACTATGGGTGTGAGAACGAATATGAATCATTTGAGAGCTTTTCAAGAGAAATAGATGAATATATAAGTTACTATAACAACGAGAGAATACAGAGAAAAACAAAATGGATGCCACCTGCAAAGTACAGGATGGCATCCATGTGTTCCGCTTAATTCATAACATGTGTCCAGGATTCTGGGTACATATCAGAGCCTGGAACAGCTCATAAGGTTTTTTCTAATTTTCTACTAAAAATCCTTTTTCTCTAAGGTAATTTTCAATTTGATCCATCTCTTCTTCAGAGTCTGCTGAAATCTTATGGTAATGCTCTGAATCAGTCAAATGATTTAAAGGAGTCGCCTCCCCACTATCCAAATCGGCGATAAATTCCAGGGCCTGTTTCCGCGAATTAATATCTAGTCCTACTTCGATACGCCCATAAATTTTATGCTCCACAATCACATTTAAAATTCGGCCTCCAAAATCAACAATCGCAAAAAGCTCTTCCTGAATTTCGTCGTCTTTATGTTTAACCTTAATCAGACGCTCCACCTGAAGAGGTTGATTTAAAAGATAGCCTCTATTTGTCGAAAGAACATCATGTCCCGCTGCTCGAATGAGAGCAATATCTTGAACAATGACTTGCCGACTGACCCCCAAATCTTTGGCCAGCTTTGCCCCGGATATTGGCACTTCCGTGCTTCCGATTTGTTTAAGAA
>JBAQDW010000407.1:0-1849 GCA_049286445.1 Rhodoferax sp.
TCGGGGTGCTGCACGCTGAGCATTTGCCGCGCAGAAACAGGTAACTGACAACAGGGATGTTTTCGTACCAGCGCACTTGGTGGCCGCAATTGGGGCAGCGCGAGCGCGGTGCCCACAGATTGAACACCTCTGGCGCTGCAGCCAGCGTAGTGATTGCGCTGCCGGTCGGTATTGTCGCCGCGTATTCAGCGCACTCTGCCGCCCATTGGCGCTCCAGCATCTTGGGAAAACGGTAAATCACCACGTTCAGAAAGCTGCCCACCAGCAGTCCCAAAATACCACCCAAGGCGGCATCGAGCCAGGGGTCAAACCACATCAGACGACTTGGCCCAGCTTGAAAATGGGCAGGTACATGGAGACCACGATGCCGCCAATCAGCGTACCCAGAAACACAATGATGATGGGCTCCATCAGGCTGGACAGGCCGGCGACCATTTCGTCCACTTCAGCCTCGTAAAAATCGGCGGCTTTGCCCAGCATGTGGTCGATCGAACCCGATTCTTCGCCGATGGCGCACATTTGGATCACCATCGACGGAAAGATGTTGGCATTGCCCATGGCTGCCGTCAGGCTGGTGCCAGTGGACACTTCTTGCTGAATCTTTTCGGTGGCCATCGCGTACACCGAGTTGCCGGCGGCTCCGCCCACGGAGTCCAGTGCTTCAACCAGCGGAACACCTGCCGCAAACATGGTGGACAGGGTGCGCGTCCAGCGCGCCACTGCAGATTTTTCAATCAACACACCAAAAACGGGAATGCGCAGCACAAGACGGTCCATGACCTGCTGCATTTTTTCACTGCGGCGCCACGCCTGCATGAAAAAGTAAAACCCTCCACCCAGAACGCCAAAAATCAGCCACCACCATTGCACAAACACTTCACTGATGCCCATGACAATCAACGTAGGGGCAGGCAGTTCAGCACCGAAAGACGAGAAGACTTCTTTGAATGCCGGAATCACAAAAATCATGATCACCGTGACCACGACAAAGGCAACGATAACCACAGAAATAGGGTACATCAACGCCGATTTGATTTTGGATTTAATTGCCTCGGTCTTCTCCATATAAAGCGCCAGCCGGTCCAGCAGCGCTTCTAAAATACCGGCCGTTTCACCGGCTTCCACCAGGTTGCAATACAGGCTGTCGAAATACAGCGGGTATTTGCGAAAAGCACCGTTGAGCGAAGTGCCTGTTTCGACATCGGCACGGATTTCGCCCAGCAGCTTGCCTACGCTGGGGTTGGTATTGCCCCTTCCCACAATATCAAAGGCTTGCAACAAGGGAACGCCCGCCTTCATCATGGTTGCCATCTGGCGTGTGAACAGCGCAATATCCTTGGGCTTGATTCTCTTGCCACCACTGGTGCGGCGCTTCTTGATCTTGGTGGGCAATACGCCCTGGCGCCGCAGCGTGGCCTTGATCTGGTTTTCGCCCGATGCGCGAATTTCTCCGCGCACGATTTTGCCGTGACGATCCTTGCCCTCCCACTCAAAGACAAAGTCCTTGATTCTCTGTGCTGCAACGGTGGCCATGGTGAGTCCTCGATCCGTGTGTTCTATTTATTGGAAACAGCCAGCACTTCTTCAAGGGAAGTCAGGCCCATTTTGGCCTTGTACAGGCCAGCATCACGCAGCGAGCGAACACCTTCACTCTTGGCCTGTGCGGCAATTTCCAGAGCGCTGCCATCGCGCAAAACAATGCGCTGGATTTCTTCGGAAATAGGCATCGCCTGGTAAATACCGACGCGGCCTTTATAGCCGTTGGTGCATTTGGAGCAACCGACCGGGCGAAAAGGCGTCCAGGAACCATCCACATCATCTTCGTTGAACCCGGCATCCAGCAGGGCTT
>JBAQDW010000408.1:0-2782 GCA_049286445.1 Rhodoferax sp.
GCCAAGTGCGGCAATAAGCACAATAACCTTATATGAAATACTAAAAGATGAAATCCCTACTCCTATTGCAAATAAAGTAATAGCTGGAACGAACATTGTTGTTGCTTTCGCTTTTAGTTGGTTTTCCTTGTATCGTTCGTCAGGCATTTCAGCCGCAAGCCTTGCCGTGAAATATGTGCTGAAAAAAGCAAAGAAGCTGAAATTAAACAAATCGCTGATTTCATAACTGAAAAAGTAACGGAAACCCAAAAATCCCATAAACCCTAAAACCCAAGTAAAACGACTATATTTTCTCGGTGAACGAGGACTACCCCATTTTCTGAAATTCGACATATTAAAATCCTCCTATCAACATCACTAATAAAATCGCAAAAATTAACATAATTCCTGGAACAATGTATTTCCGTGGGTGATGCCATAAGTCACTTTCGACTTTCCACCCCAGTAATGGAACCTTTATTTCAAGCAGAACGGTCAATTCTGCGCTTACAATAGAAAAAATTACTGCGAACAAAAGTACAATAAGCGAGAAATTGCCTACCACAATTTTCCATACTATTAGGTAAACACTACAAGCAATCATATTTATAATTACCAAAAACAGTGCGTAGGGTAACAGCACCCCATTAAATTGTCTAGGCAAAAGTTTAATTTGCCGATATAACGCTCTGTCACTTGATAAGAGAATACCAAGCGGTGTGTTAAGGCACATCAGTGCACACCCAATCGGCAGGAAATTAGAAGACGCACTTTTACCAGCTACTATGGCAAATACAGAACCAAATGCCCATAGTGCGGCTGTATTGGCGATATACTTCTTGTTGTTCAATAAGTATCTCAAAAGATAAAGTGCAAAGTTACTTCTTGTATGTTTTACATAGCGATACTCAGTTGCCTTTTTGTCAGTGTGAAAATCAAGGATATATGTTACAATTCCGCTAACAAAAAACAATAGGATTGCTCCAATTATCGTCAATATCTGAAATTCACTCACTGCAACATATACAACCAACAACAAACCTACTTTTGTAAACAAGGTATATAAAGCAACCGAGAGAAAGAAAGCAAAATGAAATTTCAAGGGAATTTCTGGTAGCATAATCTGTCCACACAAACTATCTATCGTATCATCTGATGATAACACTTGAATAAACCCTCCAATTGTAAGTACTGTTGTAGTTAGCCATATAACAGTTGATGAAATTTCAATTCTTACTCCAGAAAACTTCAAAGTGAAAAGCATAATTGACCAAAATGCAAGCGTTTTTGCGATACGTTCGTACTTTGTTCCCATAAACCTTTTCAAATTAACCTTAAGAATCCGTGCCATGTAACGCCTCCCGTATTTGAACTGCGTTAATTTGCTCCTGAACAAACTCTTGACTGATACAGCCGTTTTCCAATACAAGTACACGGTCAGAAGTAAGGGAAATGCTTTCTAAAATATGAGAGGCAAACATTACAGTACCATATTTACGGTAATCATTTATTAAAAAATACAAGTATTCAGTACTTTGGAAATCTAGTCCATTTACCGGTTCATCAAGTAACAAGAATGGTGTACATAGAGCAAACCCCGTGATAAGAAATACTTTTCGTCTGTTCCCCATTGACAAATCCCGAATTAGAACATTTTGATATTTGCTAAAGTTGAACCCCTCCAATAGTTCATTAACTCGCTTTGATTCGACAGATTTACCGTAAGCTGTAAATACATGGTGAAGGTATTCATTGAATGTGTAATACTGAAATGAAACATCCTCTGAAAATACGGTGTAACGGTTTAATTTGAAATAACGGTCTGCAAAGTTCAATCCACCGCTGTATTCTTTGTGAATGCCAGAAAGTGTATTTATAAGTGTTGTTTTTCCGGCTCCATTCAATCCAATAAGCCCCACAACTTCGTTAGATGATAAAGTTAGCGACAAATTGCGAATAACAGGATTTCCTTTGCGATACCAGATAGTTAGACCATTTACAATAAATGAATTATTCAATGTATGACCTACTTTCCGTTACTATTTTTGAAGGCTGAATATATAAATAGCACACCGAGAAGAAAGAAAAGCACACTAAACCACCACTCCATATTACCATTAACAACAGTTATCACCCCTCCAACAAGCCAAATTACTCCAATAATAATACGCATGATCTTATTATTCATAAAGTTCCTCCTCTGGTATGTGATATATAAATCACTTTATGTGACAATTATATCACCGTGCCAAGAAGTTTTCAAGATTAAATAACATAAATTAACAATGTCTTTTTATTAAGAACAACATATATCTTTATTGTTAACTACGCACAACCTTCCAGTTACTATCGTTCTTTTCAAGAGTTAAGCTGAATTGAGATACCTGCGTTGCTTTAGTCTGCTGGTCAATATATTTCACTGCCAGTGATACCGTGACTTGATTGTCATTGCGGTTGTAAATAGGATTTACCAGTTCTTGAAAGACATAATCTTTTCCGATTGGTTTTAAAATTCCATCATTCACATAGTAGGAAAGTTCACTGGCTGTAGCTGTAGGATAGAGCTTAAAGAACGTACTTAAAAACTCATTGATTTCATTGGTTGTAATGGAATCAACCGTTCCATCACCTTCAATTACTTTTGGTTTATAGTCCGATTTCACAGGAATGCTGGTAATGGTCGGATTTTTAATCAGTACCATATTTCCATCTTCACTTACATAGACACTCACTTCATACGCAGATTGAACAGGCTTCTTATTTTCCCCCTCTGTAATGATTTGCTCTACACTGTAGGTCACAT
>JBAQDW010000409.1:0-4975 GCA_049286445.1 Rhodoferax sp.
GGTCAAGCGCGTCTTGCAGCTCCGCAAAGACAGTGGTCGCACCCACCAGCATCACCCCCAGGCCCAACAGTGTTCCCCACCAGTTTTCAGCCGGCTCACTTGCACTGGCAATCAGGGCCTGAATGGAGCTGGCGGCTTGGGGCCCCAGCATGCCGCTGAGCTCATTGATCAAATGGCCCTGCGCGGCCTCTCGGCCCAACAGCAGCCCCGCCACTGAAATCACGATCAGCAGCAACGGTGCCATTGAGAAAAAGGTGTAGTAGGCCAGTGAGGCGCCCATGCTGGAGGCCCGGTCATCAAGCCAACCTTGTCCGGCTGATTTCGCCATGGACCACCACCCGGTATTGACAGGCGAGTTAACGGTTTGGGGGGCTTGCATCTCCATCGCGCGGTTCAGCCCAGGAGGGCAGGGTTGGCCTGCCAGAGTGTGGCGTTGAGCACGGCGGCAAAGGACACCCACACCCACAGCGGCACCATCAACAGACCAAACAGGGGTCGCACGCGCCAAAAAACGCGAACCGTCAAGCCCACCAGAGCCCACAGTACCCCAATGTCAATCAGGGCCCACATGCCCCAATGCTGGTCAAAGAAAAGCCACGACCACAGCACATTGGGTACCAAGGCCACGGTGTAGAGCACCAGCCCGCTGTTGCCCTGCACCATGTGGCGATGCCGCCACACCAACCAAGCCGCTATCGCCATCACCGCATACAAAAACGTCCACACCGGACCAAAAACAGCGGCGGGCGGTGCCCAGCGCGGCAACTCAAGCGCACCGTAAAACGAGGGCGCACTGGATGAAGCCAAGGCGCCGAGGGCAGCCGTTAGAAACGTCAAGCCGAAAAACAACAAGGCGCCTTTGGCGCTGTCTGCCGACCAAGCGGGTGAGACCGAAGTAAAGCGCTGAATGGCAGCGCCCGAGATGGCGGACGCAGAAAAAGAGGGTTGCATAGGGTCTCCAGTCGTGAGCAGATGAGGTTGAGGTGGGCCAAGGGAACCTCAGACAGAATGAATTCACTAGCCCGCACGCCCCTCTTTTTGAAACCAATGTAGCGCCGCGCTGATTAGGGCGGTGTCAGACAGGGCCTACTGCCCATGTCAGCCGCAATGACACCCCGGCCCCTGTTGTGCGGCGTGTACGCGAGCTTTGGGTCGCCTGTCACCCCACCGGCTCTGCCCGCATGCAACTTGAAGCTTTGGGCAATAAGGTCGCAAAGGCCATGAGGTCCTGTCCTACACGACCCGGAGAATCTAGCTGACAGCACCGCCCCAGGCGCGCCCTTAAAGTTGCTTCACAGCGAAACAAAAATTGTTAGCGCTGTGAACGACACCGGCAAAAGCCGGTTGCTTCACCTGAAATCAAAGGAGAGATCACCATGAACTGGGAACGTATTGAAGGCAACTGGAAACAACTTAAAGGCAAGGCCGTTGAAAACTGGGGCAAATTGACCGAAGACGATCTTGATGTCGTTGAAGGCCGCCGCGAACAGTTGGCTGGCAAGATCCAGGAGCGCTACGGCGTGGCCAAAGAAGAAGCGGAAAAGCAGGTCAGCGCGTGGGAGCGCAGCGCCACCGACGACTGGTTCCGCTAAGCCCATGACAACAGCACGGCTCGAGGTCCGCTTCACCGTGCTGTTGCCTCTTTTGCAGCGCATTCGCGCATAGCCCAGTTTTGCTGAGGTTGGCATTGACCAGCCGCATTGCATGAGGGGGGCGAAACGGCAGAGTCACGGCGCACGTGCGCCCTGTCTCACGCATTGGCCTTCCATCAACTCAGGAGTTACACACCATGAAAACAACACAACGTACCCTCGCCCTGCTCGCACTCAGTGCTGCCGCCCTCGGATTGGTGGCCTGTGATCAGTCCAAGCCTCCGACCGTAGGCGAGAAGATCGACGCTGGCATAGAGCGTACCCAAGAGGCGGCCAGCCAAGTCAAGAAAGATGCGCAAGCGGCCGGCAATGACATCAAGCAAGACGCGGCCCAGGCCGGTACCGCGATTGCCGATGGCGCCGCAGACATCGCCATCACCGCCAAGGTGAAGACGGCACTGGCGGGCGATGATCAGCTCAGTGCCTTGTCCATCAACGTGGACACCACCAACAAGGTCGTCACCTTGACAGGCCCCGCGCCGACCCAGGCCGCCTTTGATCGCGCCAGTGCTTTGGCCCAAGCGGTCGAGGGGGTGACTGAGGTCAGAAACCAGCTCACCGTCGGCGTCAAGAGCTAACTTTAATAACGACAGGAGACCTAATGACTAAAGACCAAAAAATCACTGCTATTGCGCCCCGCCAAGGTGCGCCGATGAAGCTCGACGAGAGCGGCTTGGCAGCCGCCCGCAACAACCTCAAAGACGGTGCCGTGACCCCTGCCTATGGCCCTTGGCGTGACGATATTGTGAGCTTGCTTAACAACGCTCTGGCCACAGAACTGGTGTGCGTGCTCCGTTATCGCCGCCACCACTTCACTGCCGATGGAGTGGAGTCGCCCAAAATCGCTGAAGAGTTCATGGTGCACGCCAATGAAGAGCTGGGCCACGCTGACCGGCTGGCCGAACGCATCGTGCAGCTGGGCGGCAAGCCTGACTTCAATCCCAAAGGGCTGCTGGAACGAAGCCACGCGGACTATGACGACTCCGCCGACCTCAACGCCATGATTCGTTCCAACCTGATTTCGGAGCGTGTCGCGGTGGAAAGCTACCGCCAAATGATTGAACTCATTGGCGACAAAGATTCCACCACCCGGCGCCTGTTAGAAGACATTCTGGCCGACGAAGAAGAGCATGCCGACGAACTGTCCGACTGGCTGACTTCTTGATTCCGTACTGAAGCAGCAACACCTCACCCTGTCCCGCAACCCCAACCATCGCGTCCCCGCGAATTAGGAGAAAACCATGATCAAGAAAATTGCCCTCGCCACTGCCATCGCCATCACCGCGATCTATTCCACCGGATGCGCCGTTGTGCGCGACCAGCAAACTGTCGGCTCGTATGTGGACGATGCCGCTATCACGACCAAGGTGAAAGCCCGTTTCGCGGACGATCCGAAGGTCAGTGCCATGGCGATCCAGGTTGAAACCCTCAAAGGCACCGTGCAACTGTCCGGCTTTGCCAAGTCTGCCAGCGAGCGGGCCAACGCAGAAGCCTTGGCTAAGGGCGTGAATGGCGTCACGCGGGTGATCAACGACATCAGTGTGCGTCCTTAACGCCTCACGCTGACGTCAACGAGTTGGCCTGATTTACTTTGACGTAGCGCACAAGTGCCACGGCATTCAGGGCAACCCCACGGCTTTCGCTGTCCCAGCGGAAGCCGTGGTCATTTGTGAGCAGGATAAAAGGCGGGCAGGGGCGACTTCCTACACTGATGCAAGCCCTTATCCGCTAACATTTGTCAGTCAATTTGGTAAGGTGTAACTGTCCTCGCAACGCTATCCCGCGCCACGTATTAGAAGTCCTACAGGGGCTGTAACCTCACCGGCCTACCCAGTCGGTTTTGCCACCCATGTCTAAGCTCAGAACCTTTATCGTTGAAGACAACCCCGTCATTCTCAACAACTTAATCGCCACGCTCGAAGAGCTGTCGGACGTGCAAGTGGTGGGTTCGGTGGGCAGCGAATATGAAGCCGTGATTGAGTTACAAGAACGCGCCGATCAGGTGGACCTTGTCATCGTTGACGTTTTTCTCACCTCCGGGAGTGGGCTAGGGGTCTTGCGCACCACCCAAAGTCTCAAACTGGCGGCTCGGCGCGTGGTGCTTAGTAACTACGCCACAGCAGACATGCGCCGTCGTTGCTTGGAGCTAGGCGCTGACCGCGTGTTCGATAAATCCAGTGAGCTGGAAGAGCTCATTGCTTATTGCGATATCGCGGCGCAGTCTTGAATCACGGAGCAGATCGGTCACGCCTTTTCTGATTATTCATGCCGTAGGCCCTCATGGTATGTACTTAAGCATTTGGCGTGAAGCTTCAGTGACCCCCTGCGTTCAGGAATGAGGGTGTTTTTGGCCTGCAGCCCCTGCTGTACCTGAGTAAGCAGCTATCAACTATGTAGCAATTCTTGCGCTGCAACCCCCACTCTCACCCCCAACCCCTCTCCCGCCCCGCCGGGCGGGAGAGGGGCGCCAACAGCCCTATGTGGCCGCGTGTTGGAAGTGGTTGAGTTCACCGTGAGCCGCCAACCTTCAAAGTGAACGCAGGCAGCGTCGTGTGGTTCCAGGCTCACGTGGTTCCCGGCAAGTTTGAATGTTGGCGTCTGCACGTGAACGCCACCCCAGACAAAGCGTTGGCCACATACGGTTGTTGAGCTCCCCTGATCCCCCCGGCGGGGGTGGAGAGGGGTTGGGGGAGAGGGGGGGAATGAACAAGGCTTTGAAACTTCTGCAATTTGGTCCCGCAAGGCCTTTGCATGGCTTTTAGGCCGCCAGCCCTTGTAGGAACTACGCAAGCCGCTATTTAAAGTGTAGTAACGCAGCATTACGCCTTCATTCCCACATCCAGCCTTCGCTTGCCCCTTCGAGATCACCCCCCTGTTCAATAGACCCGATAGAGTCTGATTGGGTGTGTTATAAACTCCACATGGAATCCATTTGGATGTTATCTGGAGTTATATGAGCAATGTAATGGCATTTTCTGCCACAAAGCCCAAGACAGCAGAGACTGAAAAAGTCACGGTCAACTTGGGGTTTGTGGATTTGGGTCACATCGACCTGTTGGTGGCCGAAGGGTTCTACAGCAACCGCACAGATTTCATTCGCACAGCGATTCGCAACCAGCTCTCTGTGCAGCAAGAGGCCGTACGTCAAGTGGTGTCGCGCAAGTCGTTGGTGCTTGGGCTGCAGCGTTTCACACGGGCCGATTTGGAAGCGCTTCAACGTGCGGGAGAGACGTTGGAGGTGCGGGTACTGGGTTTGGCAACGGTGGACGATGACGTGTCGCCGGAGCTGGCCAGTGCCACCATGGCGTCGGTCACGGTGCTCG
>JBAQDW010000410.1:0-9112 GCA_049286445.1 Rhodoferax sp.
AAGATCTCAGCCAGCGTGCTGCTGATCTCACGCACGTGGGCTTCCACATCGGCTTCGGGCTTCTTCAGGTACTCGTAGCAGACCTTGATGATGCCACCCGCATTGAGCACAAAGTCAGGCGCGTACAGCACCTTTTTTTGACGCAACAAATCGCCGATGTCAGCGGTAGCCAACTGGTTGTTGGCGCCACCCGCCACAATTTTGGCGCGCAGGCGCGACAAGGTGTTGGGGTTCAACGTGGCACCCAAGGCGCAAGGGGCGTAAATGTCGGCATCGACATCGTAAATAGCGTCCACCCCCACCACTTCAGCCCCGAACTCGGCGCGGGCACGCTCCAACGCGGCCTCATCAATATCGGCCACCATCAACTTGGCACCTGCTTCATGCAGACGACGCGCGTAGTCATAACCGACGTGGCCCAAACCTTGCAGCGCCACCGTCAAGCCCTCCATGCTGTCGCGTTTGAAGTGGTGTTTGACAGCGGCCTGTGCACCCACAAAACAACCTAAAGCGGTGTAAGGCGAAGGGTCGCCGCTGCTGCCCAAGCCCGCCACATAACGGGTTTTGGTGGCCACATGCGCCATGTCCTGCGGGCTGGTGCCGACGTCTTCAGCGGTGATGTAACGCCCACCCAAGCGTTCCAGGGCTTCGCCCAAGGCCTCGAACAAAGCCGGGGTTTTATCGGTTTTGGGGTTGCCAATGATGACGCTTTTGCCGCCCCCAATGGGCAGTCCGGCGACCGCATTTTTGTACGTCATGCCACGTGACAAACGCAACACATCGTTCACCGCCAAGGCTTCGCTGGCGTAATTCCACATGCGACAACCGCCCATGGCCGGGCCGAGGTTGGTGTTGTGAACGGCAATGATGCCTTTGAGGCCGGACTTGGGTTCCGAGACGAAAACCACTTGCTCGTGGTCGTCAAAATTTAGTTCGTTGAAGATGAAAGAACTCATCGAATTTCTCCGCGCAGAGGACACACAACCGCACGTGTGGCACGGAGGCGTCATTCCACTTTATTTGGGTTAAAGGTCAGTGGGTGAAGCAGACTGTGGGCATCAGGATCACTGCTGACCACAGCACAAGCGGTGAAATTTTCACCGCGTGGAAGTATAGAGCGGCAGGTCAGTCGCGCCAAATGGGTCATTTTTCATTTGGATTTCGTTATATAAAGTTTTATACTACGATTTATCCCAAGGACTTCACGCATGAAAAAACTCACTTCCGCGCGGCTGCTCAGCAGCCTTGTTTTCAGTTTGGCGTTTGGCTCAGTCAACGCCCAGGAATTAATGGTCAGCGCTGCTGCCAGTTTGACCAATGCGTTCAAAGAATTGGCACCGCTGTTTGAAGCCAAACACCCCGGCAGCAAAGTCTTGCTGAACTTCGCGGCCTCGGACGCCTTGGTGCAGCAAGTGGCCAAAGGCGCGCCCGTGGATGTGTTGGCCTGCGCTGACCAAGAGTCCATGGACAGGGCCGAGGCACAAAAACTACTGACCCCAGGCAGCCGCCAAAACTTTGCGGGCAACAGCTTGGTGCTCATCGTTCCCACGGATAGCGTTTTACCGTTACGCACCGTCGCCGACCTGGCCCAAGCGTCTGTCACGCGCATCGCCATGGGCAACCCGGCCAGCGTGCCAGCGGGTCGCTACACCCAGCAGGCGCTGGAGCAAGGCAAACTGTGGTCTGCGGTGCAGCCCAAAGCCATTTATGCGCTCTCTGTGCGGCAAAGTTTGGATTACGTCGCCCGGGGCGAAGTGGATGCGGGCTTTGTTTACAACACCGACGCGGCTATTCAGAAAACCAAAGTGCGTGTGGTCAGCACCGTGCCCAGTACCGTCGCGATCACCTACCCGGCGGCCGTGATTGCCACCAGCAAGCATGCCGTCTTGGCACAGCAATTCATTGACTACACCCTGTCTCCTGCCGGGCAAGCCGTGCTGGGGCACTACGGCTTTATGAAACCCTGATCCTCGCCGGCATTGCACCCCCATGGATCACGCCTGGATCGCCCTGCAACTGTCATTGAAAGTGGCGTTGTGGGCGACCGCTTTGAACCTGATCTTGGGCGTGGGTATCGGCTATGGGTTGGCGCGGGGAAGGTTTTGGGGGCGTGAGGTGCTCGACGCCGCACTCACCCTGCCCATGGTGATGCCGCCTACCGTGCTGGGCTACTACCTACTGGTCATTTTGGGGCGCAAAGGGGTCGTGGGGGCGTGGTTGCAAGACCACTTTGGCATCACGCTGATATTCACTTGGCAAGGTGCGGTCATTGCGGCCACAGTGGTGGCCTTCCCCCTGGTTTTCAAATCAGCACGCGCCGCGTTTGAGGCGGTGGACACACAGCTGGAACAGGCGGCACGGGTGCTGGGCGTGGGTGAGGTGGGTGTGTTTTTGCGGGTCACCGTACCGCTGGCTTGGCGTGGCATTTTGGCCGGGCTGTTGCTGGCCTTTGCACGCGCTATGGGCGAATTTGGCGCCACGCTCATGGTGGCGGGCAGCATTCCCGGAAAAACCCAAACCCTCTCGGTCGCGGTCTATGAAGCGGTGCAAGCCGGCCAAGATGACACGGCCAATTTGCTGGTCATCATCACCTCACTGACTTGCATGACCGTGCTGCTGCTGGCAGGGCGACTGGCACCCGGCCACACCGCCAAACAATGAAGGACAAAACGATGCAGTTCGACATTGATGTGCGCATCCGACTGCAAACCGGTCCGCGGGTGTTCGACCTCACAGCGCAGTTTCAAAGCCACTGTCAGCGGGTGGTCATTTACGGCCCCTCGGGCTCGGGCAAGAGCCTCACGCTCAAAGCCATTGCCGGTTTGCTCAGGCCCGATCAAGGGCGCATTCAACTAGGGGGCAGCACCTTGTTCGACAGCGCTGCTGGCATCAACCTGTCCGCCCAGCAGCGACAGGTGGGTTACCTGTTTCAGGACTACGCGCTGTTTCCCCACCTGACAGTTCGCCAAAACGTGGCATTTGGACTGCAGCAGGGTTGGCGCAATCCGCGCCGGTCGTTGCAGTTGGAGGCCGTGAACTATTGGCTGGAAGCATTTGAGTTACAGGCCTTGGCCCACCAGTTGCCCGCTCAATTGTCGGGCGGGCAACGCCAGCGCACCGCCTTGGCACGCGCACTGGTTCAGCGCCCCCGTGCGTTGCTGCTGGACGAACCTTTCTCCGCACTCGACCCCGCTTTGCGCCAACGTATGCGCCAAGAACTCGATCGCCTGCAACGCCAGCTCAACATTCCCATGTTGCTCATCACCCACGACCCCGACGATGTGAGCGTTTTTGGAGACCAAGTGTTCACTTTGCGCGATGGCACTATTCAAGCCACTCCAACCAGTCAAACCGCTGGCGAAGGGGGCAACCAAGATGAAACAGAGGTGCTTTGCGCCTAAATTTTCAGGGCGTGTCATTCCATTGAGGCGGCGCCACGACCCATCATGAACATGAAAGACACCCACCCCGAGGCCCTGATGCGCCAAGCGATTCGGGGCACGCTGCACAACGCCCAGGACGGCGAATTACCGCTGTTCGCATGGACGCTGGGAATGGCGCTTCCCACCTTCCAAATCATGCTCGCACAGTGCTTGCCTGAACTGGCCAAGGGAGAGCCACTCACAACGCAACAACACAGCCGGCTGAGCCACAACACCCCGCCCGACTTTGCACTGCTGGTCAACCTGATCTACGCGCACCGCGACCCCGCGATTCAACCGCTGCACACGGAATGGCTGGCACGCACCTTGGCCGCGGCCTGTTTTGGAAGCCGGCACTTGTGGGAAGACATGGGCTTGAGCGGGCGTGAAGAGGTGTCTGTGCTGTTGCAACACTATTTTCCTGCGCTGCACGCACTCAACATTCAGTCTCTCAAATGGAAACACTTTCTGTTCAAAGAGCTGGGCATGCAGCGCGGACAGCCTGGTCTGCGTCCCCCGACCTGTGAACGCTGTGAAAACTACGCGTTATGCTTTCCCTCTCTGCGTGTGGAAAGATGCCCTCAATGACCCCTGACAACGACAAGACCATTGCCCTCAGGGGCTCCGTGTGGATGACGATTGGCGATGACAACCTGGGAGGGCATGGACGTATCGCACTGCTGGCGGGTATCGCGGCATGCGGCTCCATCACCCAAGCGGCCAAAGCCATCAAGATGAGCTACAAGGCGGCCTGGGACGCGATTGACGGCATGAACAACTTGGCCGGAGAGCCTTTGGTCGAGCGCCTAACCGGCGGCAAAGGCGGCGGCGGCACGCGACTCACCCCCCGAGGTCAACAACTGGTCGAGAACTTTCGGTTGATCGAACAAGAGCACCGGCGCTTCATTGACCAACTGAGCCAACAGGCCAACGGCATCACCCACGACTACTTTTTAATTCGGAAAATGACCATGAAAACCAGCGCCCGCAACCAGTTCTTGGGCACCGTCACCGCCGTTCAGCGCGGTGCCATCAATGATGAGGTGGAGCTCGCCATTGTGGGAGGGCAAAAGCTCATCGCCACCGTCACGCATGAGAGCACCGAAAGCCTTGGCCTGGTGGCTGGCGCAGAAGCCTTTGCACTCATCAAAGCCTCGTCCATCATCATCGTGACCGACACCCAAGGCGCGAAATTTTCCGCCCGCAACCGCTTACAAGGCGTCATCACCCGCCTGCAGCCAGGGGCGGTGAACAGCGAAGTGGTCATCGAGCTGCCCGGCGGCGGTGCCATAGCGGCCATCATCACTTTGGAAAGCAGCACCGCACTCGGCCTGGCCGTGGGGCAAACCGCCACCGCCATTTTCAAGGCCTCCAGCGTGATTGTGGGCACACCTGCCTGACCTTGAGCCCCTCTCCTTGCGCTAGAAAATAGTTCAAAAGCGGCCGCTCAAGTCAGTGGCCTCTTTTTAAGTTGATCGGGTTAGCCCAAGACGTCACCCGAGACCGGCGATGGCGGAACTTTGGAATCTGTCGGGTGGCACTGCACTTGCCCGGTGACTTTGCTCTTTGTCTAACAAAGAATTTGGCTCTAGCCCACGCCAGTACTGCGCAAGCAGCTATCGAATATGCAGCAAATTCAAACCGTGGGCTCAGACCCCACCGCCCCTGCCAAGTCATCCAAAATCGGGCAATCTGGGCGATCGTCACCATGGCAGCTCTTTAGCAGCGCGCCCAAAGTGCGCTGCATGGCCTGCATGGCTTCAATGCGCTGATTCAACTCATCAACATGCTTTTGCGCAATGCGTTTGACACTGGCGCTGGCGCGTTTGCGGTTGTGCCACAGGTCCACCAACTCGGCGATTTCAGCCATTGAAAAACCCAGATCGCGCCCCCGGCGGATGAACTGCAAAGTGCGCACATCCGGTTCTGTGTACTGGCGGTAGCCGTTGTCCGTGCGCGCCACATCGGGCAGCAAACCCAGCGACTCGTAGTGCCGCACCATCTTGGCCGACACGTTCGACAGCCTCGCGGCCACGCCAATCACCACCGGCCAGGCCAGGGTGCGCAAGTCCGTCGCGCTGGTTGTCACGCGGCGACGGCGTAGCCTTCTTCGGCAATGGCGGCGGCCAGCACCTCGCGGGGCTGCTCAGACTGCACGTCCACCACATTGGCGGCACGGTCAATCGTCACTTGCGCTTGCGGGTCAGCCCCTTTGATAGCGCGGGTGACTGCTTTTTCGCAATGGCCGCAGGTCATGCCCGTGACGGTGAAAGTTTGTTTCATGTGAAAACTCCTGAAGGTAAAAATTGATCAGTTTGCCAGAACGTTGAGTGTGAACCCTTCCACCATGGGAAGGTCAAGCCCCCTCGCTATCGCAGCCCTTGAAAGGGAAAACGGGGATTGAAGTAGCGCTTTAAATGATGACAATAAGCGCCGGTAGAAGCGTTCGATGATCAAAATGGGGAGGTCAAAATAATGAAAAAGGTGTGTCTGAACGCAATGATGGCGGTTTGCCTAGGCCTTGGCGCAGGGGCCGCGAATGCAGCGCCCCTGTCTGACCTCAGCGCGGGTCAGACCGGACGTATTGAATTTAACTCCATCACACCCCCCAATCGCTGGGAATTTGTTCGCAAGGTCATGGACAACACAAAAACCACCGCGGTGGCGGGTGACCTGCTGATGCCAAAACAGGCCGGTAACGCCAAACTGCCAGCGGTTGTTATTTCTCATGACAGCGGCGGCGTCACTCCCAAGCTCTATGACGTGTGGGCAAAGGCATTGAACGAGGCAGGCATTGCGGTGTTCATCGTCGACAGTTTCAAGCCACGCGGCATCGACAGCACGACCAATCACCCCAGCCAAGTCGATGTGAGCGCCAATACGGCGGATGCACTTTTTGCTTTGAAATTGCTCTCAACCCATCCCCAAATCGACAGCCAACGTATATTTCATCTAGGCGGTTCACGCGGAGGCACCTCGGTTTTTGAGACCTACTTTGACAGGGTGCGCCAAGCGGTCATCAGCGATGACTTGAAGTTTGCGGGCCACATTCCGCTGTACCAAGGCAACTGCAACACGCGGTTCAGGTTTGACCGGGGCAACACCAACCGCGCGCCCATGCTGGCGCTGCTGGGCGGCGCAGATGACGGTACCCCAGCCGACGCCTGCGTGGCGTATTACACCGAGTTGAATGCCGCGGGGGCGAACATCCAGTGGAAGGTTTACCCCGGCGCGTTTCACAACTTTGATGGCAGTACGCAAAAAACCTACCTGAGTCAGGGGGTCACGGCCAAGCATTGCAGCATTGAAGTGTTCATCACCGACGTCAAGGGGGGCGGTTTGGGCGAAGCCCGCGACTACACCACCGGCGCGCCCCTCATCGGCTGGGCGCAGTGGAACAAGGCGTTTGCAGCGTGCAACGCTCGGGGCTTCACGGTGGCGGCCAACAGCAGCGCCAAGGAACAAGCCGTCAAAGAAGTGATCGAATTTACAAAGGCCCACTGAAATGAAATACACCTTAATCACCCTCGCCCTGGTCGCCACTGCACTCACCACAACCCCCGTCACGGCACAGCAAAGCCGTCACGTGCCGGCCTACGACAGGTCCCAAACGCAAACGGTATTGAATCGCAGCGTGTTTTACTTGCCGCTATTTGGCGCGGTTTACAAAGACAAGTTTTCAGCCTTGGTGTCTCGCGAACCGGGGGTGCGGGGAGTCATCATTCATAACCACGGCTGCGGGGGCATGTGGGGCTGGGAAACCACGGTGGCGCAGTTTTACTACCGAGAAGGTTTTGCGGTCATCACGCCTGAGTTTGTGACGCGAGATGGCAACAAGCTGGGTTGTCCCGGTGGCACGCCGGACGAAACGCTCAAGCGCGCGGGCGAGCGAGCAAGGGAGGGCATCTACACCGCCATGAACCCGGCGCGACTCGATGCGCGGGGTGACGACGTTGAAGAAGTCATCCGTTGGGTGAAGACTTTCACTGCGCTGCCTATTTTCATCAGCGGCCACAGCGAAGGGTGTCGCACCACTTACCACTGGAGTCGCAATGACCCGCAGGTCAAAGGCGGCATTTGCCACAAACAAAGTGTGAATCGCCAATATGAACACCTGTGGAAGTGGGACACCCGCTTGCCCATGTGGTCGTCCATCGAAGATGAAGACCCGTGGGCGGGGGGCACAAAAGACCGGCCAGCGGTTGGGTTTCAAGACAAGTTCAAGGACAACCCGCAGAACCTGACCGAGTTTCGTTTTCCTGGCAACAGCCACCACCCTTTGGTTCGCCCAGGTGAAGGGAAAAGTCTGCGCGAATGGCTGAACCAGCAGGTCGTACTGCCGCCCTTGAAAGACCAAAACGGTTTTAACTATGAAGAGGTTCTGCCCGCCGTGCAAGACGCCGTGCGACGCGCGCCACAGTAACCCGTTCAAGGTTTCAGGCCGAAGTGGTTAACGCCGGGGATGAAAAAAAGGGGCGGGTGATGCAAGTGCAATCGGGCTATCTCTTGACGCCAACGGGCTTCGTTCGTGGCCGGCTGAACGTCAACGCCGCTGGCCGCATTGAAGAGATTAGCGGCACGCCGGTGGACCTTGCCAGCGTGCGCGATGGCCGCCAACCCATCATCCTGCCCGGCTTTGTGGACCTGCACCTTCACGGCGGCGCGGGGCACGACATCATGCAAGGCGGTGATGCGGCGCGTCACATCACCCAACTGCACGCACGCCATGGCACCACCTCGCTGCTGGCCACCACCATGACGGCCCCGCTGGCCGATGTGCAAGCCGCTCTTGCCGCATTGGGGCCCGTGTGTGCGCAGCGTCTCAACGGGGCGGCCCGCGTGCTGGGCGTGCATTTGGAAGGCCCCTACATCAGTGAAACGCGGCTGGGCGCGCAACCGCCATTTGCCCGCCCGGCGAGCCTGCAAGAAATTGAAGCACTGAACGCGCTGGCGCCCATTCGTCTGATCACACTCGCGCCGGAGGTCGATGGCAATCTGGCCCTGATTTCGGAGTTGGTGGCGCAGGGATACAAGGTACAACTCGGCCACACCTCAGGCAGCTATGAATGTGGCGTGGCGGCGTTGCGCCAAGGCGCGACCGGCTTTACCCACTTGTTCAACGCCATGTCACCCTTGCATCACCGCGAGCCCGGCATGGTGGGCGCAGCGCTGGCCCACGCTCAGTTTGCAGAGATCATTCCCGACCTGCTGCACGTGCACCCCGGTGCCATTCACGCCGCACTGCGCGCTATTCCCGGCCTGTACTGCGTGACCGACGCCACGGCTGCAACTGGCATGCCCGATGGCGAGTACGCGCTGGGCCGCCACAAGGTATTCAAGTGCATGGGCGGGGTGCGCCTGGCCGATGGCACCTTGGCGGGCTCCACGCTGTCCATGGACCAAGCCCTGCGCAACCTGGTCGATAAGCTCGGGCTGGATTTGAGGGACGCGTCGCGCCGCGTTTCCACCTTCGCCGCTGACCACTTGGGCCTGCAAGACCGAGGCCGATTGCAGCCGGGCAGTTGGGCTGATCTCGTGGTGCTCGACCGTGACCTGAACCTGATCGGCGTGACGGTGGAAGGCCAAGCGCTGGCGCTGTGAGCGTTCGACAACGCCGAGTTTTTGAAAAATCTATCGGGCTTTCAGGCCGCCAGCCTTTGGCAAACCGAGCTGGCCAGCACGCCATTGAA
>JBAQDW010000411.1:0-5280 GCA_049286445.1 Rhodoferax sp.
GATGAGCGCCGCCTGCAGCTGGAGCGCGAGCTGGACCCCTTGCGTCAGCGCATCACCGAGTTTCAACTCAAAGAGCAAGCCGCCCGCCTGGGGGTTGAGCAATACACCCAGTTGCTGAGCGATGCCCAAGCCGATTTGGAAGCGGTGGCGCTGTCCATCACCGAGGGTTCCGTGCGTTTGCAGGGGCTGCAAAGTGAGATTGACCGTCTCAGCCGCGAAATCACCGCTCTGGGCGCCGTGAACTTGGCTGCGCTGGATGAACTGGCCTCAGCCCGCGAGCGCAAGCAGTTTTTAGATGCCCAAACGGCTGATTTGACCGAGGCCATGACCACGCTCGAAGACGCCATCCGAAAAATCGACGCTGAAACGCGTGAGTTGCTCTCTGGCACCTTCAACGCCGTCAACGAGCACTTTGGGCGCATGTTTCCCGAGCTGTTTGGCGGCGGTAATGCGCGTCTGGTGATCACCGGTGACGAGATTCTGGACTCGGGCGTGCAAGTCGTGGCGCAACCTCCGGGTAAGAAAAATCAAACCATTCACCTGCTGTCAGGGGGCGAAAAGGCTTTGACGGCGATTGCGCTGGTGTTTGCGATCTTTCAGCTCAATCCTGCGCCTTTTTGCCTGCTTGACGAGGTGGATGCGCCGCTGGACGATGCCAACACCGAGCGTTATGCCAAGCTGGTGTCCAGCATGAGCAAGGGAACGCAGTTTCTGTTCATCAGTCACAACAAAATTGCCATGGAAATGGCCGAACAATTGATTGGAGTCACCATGCAAGAACAAGGCGTGTCACGGATCGTGGCAGTCGACATGGATTCAGCCGTTTCAATGGCGGAGGCGCTGTGAGCGATATGACCACTCTCCAGCTGGGGCTGGCGGCCCTTGGGGCGGTTGTGCTGATCGTGATGGCGGTGCAGGCGGTGTGGTCGTCGCGCAAAAACCAGCCGCGCCAACCCACCCCGGTGGAGCCTGGCGCAGGGCCTGTTGACAGCCTGCCTCTGCCCGGTGAAGGCATTGAGCCTGAGCTGGACGCCGTCGCCTTTGACGCCGCCCACTTTCCCCGGCCCACCCCGGAAAAGAAAGCCGCCATGGACGCCTTGATTGACGTGCTGGCCCCCATTGCATTAGAGGGTGTGGTTTCTGGCGATGCCGCCCTGGCCGCCATGCCCGCCACGCGTCGCGTCGGCAGCAAGCCGTTTTCAGTCGAAGGACTCAACCAGAGCACGGCGCAATGGGAAGTGCCGCAAGGGGGCCAGCGCTACACCCAATTTCAAACCGGGGTGCAGTTGGCGAACCGGTCGGGGGCGTTGAGTGAGATTGAGTACTCCGAATTCGTCATGAAAACGCAAGGTTTTTGCGACGCCATCAATGGCACGCCGGATTTCCCGGAGATGCGCGAAGAAGTGGCCCGCGCCCGTGAACTGGACCAGTTTGCCGGCGAGCACGACGCCCAGTTGGGCTTTTGCCTGCAAGCCCGGCGGGCGGCTTGGAGCCCGGGTTATGTGCAGCAAAATGTGGCGCGCCATGGCTTTGTTGCGGGCGCCATTCCCGGGCGCATGGTGCTGCCCGCCAGCACGCTGGGCTTGCCCCCTGTGTTGACGCTGAACTTTGACACCCAAGCCGCACTGGCCGACGACCCGGCCCAATCGGCCATCCGTGAGCTGTCATTCAGCCTAGATGTGCCGCAAGTGCAATGCAGCGAGCAGGCGTTTCAGCGCATGCGCGAGATCGCCGTGGCGCTGGCCACTGAGATGGACGGCGTGATCACCGACGACAGCGGCATCCCCTTGCCATTGGAGGCAATGGATCAAATTTCGGTGGACTTGGAAGGCCTCTACGCCACCTTGCAGCAGCGCGACTTGGCGGCCGGTTCGGCGCTGGCGCGGCGTTTGTTCTCTTGACCCTTGTGGGTTGGATGTTTGTTTATGTCACCCCTGGTGCCTCCCGCTCAAGATTTGTTTTCACCCTCCGCGCCGCCTGACCCAGACGGCTTAACGCGCTTTGGCGCGCTCAAGCGCACCCTGCAGGCCCACGGGCACCGCTACTACGTGCTGGATGACCCGCAGATTCCTGATGCCGAGTACGACCGGCTGTTCCAACAACTGCAAGCCCTGGAAGCCCAACACCCCGAGTGGGTCACGCCAGATTCCCCCACACAGCGGGTCGGAGGCCAAGCGCTGGATGCGTTTACCAGCGTGCGCCACGCCGTGCCCATGCTCAGCATTCGCACAGAAACCGACACCGAGGCCAGCGGTGCCCACAACTTTGACGCGCGTGTGCGTCGGGAGCTGGGCTTGGATGAGTCCGCACCGGCTGTGGTCTATGTGGCTGAGCCCAAGTTTGACGGTTTGGCCATGAGCCTGCGCTACGAACAAGGCGTGCTGGTGCAAGCCGCCACGCGCGGCGATGGTGAGATGGGTGAGGACGTGACGCAAAACATCCGCACCATTGGGCAGATTCCGTTGCGTTTGCCCCAGGATGTGCCGCCCTTGCTGGAAGTGCGGGGCGAGGTGTACATGCGCCGTGATGACTTTGAGGCCTTGAATGCGGCTCAACGCGTGCGGGGCCTCAAAACCTTTGTGAACACCCGCAACGCCGCTGCCGGTGCGGTGCGCCAGTTGGACCCCGCCATTGCCGCCCAGCGCCCTTTAAGCTTTTTTGCCTATGGGCTGGGTGACGTCACGCCAGTGGACTCGGGCGGGCCGGTGTTCGACACGCATTTTGAGATGCTGCAAACCCTGAAGTTATGGGGTTTTCCGGTCTCAGCCCTAGTACAGCTTGCGCAAGGCGCTACTGAATTGGTAGCGTTTTACCAAAGAATTGGCGAACAGCGCGAGGGCTTGGGGTTTGACATTGACGGTGTGGTGTACAAAGTCAACCGCCTGGAGTTGCAGCGCCGCATGGGTTTTGTGACCCGCGAGCCGCGCTGGGCTGTGGCCCACAAGTTTCCGGCCCAAGAGCAGCTCACCACCGTGCTCGGCATTGAGGTGCAGGTCGGGCGCACCGGCAAACTCACCCCCGTGGCCAAACTGGCACCGGTGTTTGTGGGCGGTGTCACGGTAACCAATGCCACGCTGCACAACGAAGACGAAGCCCGGCGCAAGGACGTGCGGGTGGGCGACACCGTGGTGGTGCGCCGCGCCGGTGACGTGATTCCCGAAGTGGTCTCGGTCTTGTTGGACAAACGGGTGGTCGATGCCCCGCAGTTCACCATGCCGCGCCAGTGCCCTGTGTGTGGCAGCACGGCCGTGCGTGAAGAAGACGAGGCCGACTACCGCTGCACCGGGGGGCTGTTCTGCAGCGCCCAGCGCAAACAGGCGATTCTGCATTTTGCGCAGCGCCGGGCGGTGGAGGTTGAGGGCTTGGGTGACAAGCTGGTGGACCAACTGGTCGATGCCAAAGTGATTCACACCTTGCCTGATTTGTACCGACTCGGGCTCACCGCGCTGGCCAGCCTGGACCGCATGGCGGACAAATCGGCTCAAAACATCGTCGCGGCTTTGGAAAAATCCAAACAAACCACGCTGCCACGCTTTTTGTTTGGCTTGGGTATTCGCCATGTGGGCGAGGCCACGGCCAAGGCGTTGGCCAAACACTTCGGTCAGCTCGACACCATCATGGATGCCCCGCTGGAGCTGCTGCTGGAGGTGGATGACGTGGGCCCCATCGTCGCCCAGAGTTTGCGCACCTTTTTTGATCAGCCCCACAACCGCGAAGTGGTCGAGCAATTGCGTGCCTGCGGGGTCACGTGGCCCGAAGGCCCCCCGGCGCCTGTCACCGTCAAACGCCTGAGTGGGCAGACCTTTGTCATCACCGGCACGCTGCCCACGATGGGCCGGGACGAGGCCAAAGACCTGATCGAAGCCGCAGGTGGCAAAGTGGCAGGCTCAGTCAGCAAGAAAACCCATTTTCTGGTGGCCGGGGCCGAGGCGGGCAGCAAGTTGACCAAGGCGCAGGCGTTGGGGGTGACGGTGCTGGACGAAGATGGACTCAAGGAGATGCTCAATGGCGGTGCGTGACATTTTGAAGATGGGCGACCCGCGTTTGCTGCGAACCGCCCAGCTGGTGACCGAATTTGACACTGACGAGCTGCATCTGCTCATCACCGATTTGCTCGACACCATGCGCGACGCCAATGGCGCGGGTTTGGCCGCACCACAAATTGGGGTGGATTTGCAGCTGGTGATTTTTGGCACAGACACTAGGAACCCCCGTTATCCAGAAGCCCCGCCAGTGCCGCGCACCGTGTTGATCAACCCGGAGATCACGCCGTTGGGCCCGGTCGGGGGCGACCGCGAGATTCAGGAAAACGAGGATTGGGAAGGGTGTTTGTCCGTGCCGGGGCTTCGAGCCGTGGTGCCGCGTTTTTCACGCATTCGGTACAGGGGGTTTGATCAGTATGGTGACCCCATTGACCGCACGGTGGAAGGGTTTCACGCCCGCGTGGTGCAGCATGAGTGCGACCACTTGATTGGCGTGCTGTACCCGATGCGGGTCATTGACTTCACCCGCTTCGGGTTCACCGACGTTTTGTTTCCGGGGCTGGAGCCCGCAGACGATTAGCGCACCACCAAAACCGGAATTTTGCAGTGCGACAACACGTCAATGGTGTCACTGCCCAAAAGCAAGGCTTTGAACGGGCCGCGTCCATGCGAGGCCATGACGATGGCATCGCAATGCAGTTCAGCGGCTTTCTCAATGATCATTCGCCAGGGTTCAGCGGCTGCAACGTGAATCACTTGAAGGGCCACGCCTTCACGAGCGGCAATGGCAGCGGCTTTGGCATCAGCCACGTCATTGCTGGCCTGGAGTTCACGGGCGCAATCTTCTTCTGAAGGGCCCACATAGGCCTCCGCGAGAAACACCGTGGCTTGAACCATGGGAATGCCCACGTGCAACATGACCATTTCAGCGCCGCATAATTTGCCCAATGAAACACCGGTGGCGATGGCTTTGTCTGCGACTTCTGAGTCGTCGTTGGCAATCAGGATTTTTTTGTACATGAGGGTGTCCTTTGCGTTGGCAGGACAGTCAGCCTGAATAGATCATAGCCCCCGAGGCGCGCTCAGCGTCAAGTGAACACCCTTGAAGTTGAAAGGAAAAGCGGTGCGCCGGACCGCTATTTCAGGGCTTCGAGCAACTCGGTTTCAAGCGCAATTTGGGTGCGGTTGTGGCTCAAAGCCTCGCCTTGAATCAAAAAGGTGTCGTCCACGCGTTCTCCCAAGGTCGAGATCTTGGCCAGTTGCAGGTTGATTTTGTAGTTGGCCAGCACGCGTGCCA
>JBAQDW010000412.1:0-1920 GCA_049286445.1 Rhodoferax sp.
GCTGGGTGCCGGGCCATCGGGAAAAACATGGCCCAAGTGCGCGTCGCACACATTGCAGGTGGTCTCGATGCGCGTCATGCCATGGCTCGAATCGTAGTGGTGCGCGATCAGCCCGGGCGCCAGCGCCTGCCTGAAGCTCGGCCAACCACTTTGGCTTCGAAACTTGCTCGTAGCATCGAACAACTTGGTGCCGCAGCACACGCACCCGTAAAGACCGGGCTCGAACAAGGCACACATGTCCGAGCTGTGCGCAGGTTCGGTTCCCCTCTGCCGCGTGACACGGTACTGCTCAGGCGTCAGGCGCTGACGCCACTGAGCATCGTCGAGCTCGAGCCGCCGGGGGGGCGGTGGATTATTGCTGCGCGCGTGATGGATCACGTCTCGCCAAGTGAGAATTCCTGCATCCGCGGTGGTCGCCGGCGTCGCCGACTCGGCTCGTTTGAGCTCGGCGATGAGCTTGTCAGCGTCGATGCGGAAGTGGTTGTAAACCACCGCGCCGCTGGCATCGATGAGGATGAACCAGGGAGTGCCGCCGTTTCGATAGCGCTGCATCAGCACCGAGCCGGCCCCCACACGACCGTAGCCGGCATCGTGGCCGAACGGTATCGGCAGCGCGTACTTGCGCTGGTTCGCAACCACCCGGTCGACGGTGTTGGATTCGAATTCCTCAAACACCGTCTGCACCGACGCAAAGCTGACGAAGGGCGAGCCGCGAAACGCCTCGACCATACGAATCAGCGAGGGGAAACCAGTCCGGTGGCAGCCTGGGCAAGCGTCCTGGAAACAAAAGATCAGCTTGAATGCCCCGCGCATTTTGTCCAGCCCGTAGTCCGCCAACGGCTGGCCGGCGGCGTCGATCCATTGCGTCACGCCCAGTTCAGGCGCGGGCTCCCCCACGATGCCTGCTTCCACGCTGTTGTCTTGCATGTTGTTTCTCCGTGTGGGGTTGAGTGATTTCGCCCGGGAATCCGCCGTTCAGGTGCCGCAGAAGGTACGGTAGTTTTCCGTTTGCCCCGCCGGCGCGGGCTCGGCCAACGCACTGTATGCCGCATGCTCGTCGAACGGGTGTTCCAGCACAAGCAGCAGGCGCTCGAAAGGTGCCAGGTCATCGCGCTCCACGGCCGCCGCCAGCGCCGCTTCGACGTGGTGGTTGCGCGGGATGTAAATCGGATTGGCGCGACGCATGGCCGCCTTGAGTTTGTCCGGGCTCGTGCCGCCTGCCCGGGCGCGCTCGCGCCAGCGCTGCAGCCAAAGTTCCAACGATGCGGCAGCGCTTCCGAACAGCAAGCGCAGCGGCGCGTCGTTGCCTTGTGCCGCGTCGGCCAGGCGAGCAAAAGCGAGCGTGAAATCGATGCGATGCTGGCTCAGCAGAGACAGGTAGTCGTCGGCCAGCGCGCGGTCGCCGGCACCTCCGCCGTCCAGGCCCAGCTTTAGCCGCAACACTGACGTCCAATGAAAGTCGAAGCGTTCGGCAAATGCCTGTACGGCCGCGCCTGCACGTTGTCCAGCAGACTCGACGTTGGTGTCGATCAGCGGTAGCAGAGCGTCGGCAAAGCGCGCCAGGTTCCACTGCGCAATCGCCGGCTGATTGCCATAGGCATAGCGGCCCGAGGTGTCAATCGAACTGAATACGGCCTTGGGGTCGAAGTGCTCCATGAAAGCGCAGGGGCCGTAGTCGATCGTCTCACCGGAGATCGTCATGTTGTCGGTATTCATAACGCCATGGATGAAGCCCACGCCCATCCAGCGCGCAACCAGCGAAGCCTGACGCTCGACCACCTCCTGCAGTAGACCCAGGTAGGGGTCCGGGGTGCTGGCCAGTGGCGCGTAGTGACGAGCGATGGCGTAATCTGCCAATCGGCGCAGCAGGACTTCGTCGTCTCTGGCCGCGATGTACTCGAAGGTGCCTACACGCAAGTG